>NZ_CP022529.1:909375-1212500 GCF_002237595.1 Labrenzia sp. VG12 | reverse complement strand
CCCGCCGAGATAGGACTGAAGCCAGGTCTTGGTCCGGCGCAAAAAGGCTTCACAGAGTAGAATGATGGCGATGCCCACAGCCATGGTCAGCAAGACTTCGGTGGAACTGGCGCCCATCGCCTTGTCGTAGATGGCCATGATGAAAAGAGGCGGCCCGAGCGCCAGAATGTTCAGCACAAAACCAAGCGCCAATATCGAATAGATGCTGGTGCGGAAGCGCTTGGTCACTGTCGAGAACCAGCTGCGGCTGGTCTCAACCTGGCTGAGTTCCTCGGTGTCTTCATAGGCAAGATAGATCTCATTGGCCGAGATATTTCCCGGCGCCAGGATCACCGCCTCATCCGATGCGCCGGAATAGGCACGCAGATCGCCGCTTTCGGTCCTGCCGACCAGCACCTGAATGTCGTCCTTCGTGACGCGCAGACACGGAAACTGGCCGTGGTTCAGCTCGGCCGGCCGGCCGCGAAAAAGCTCGGTCCGGACATTGAGCCTGGTCAGAACCGTGCGCAGCTGCTGCAGGGTTTCAACGCGGTCGAAATGCGGCATGGCCTCAAACAGAAGCCGGTCATTGCCTTGCCAGCGCATTTCTCGCAGCAGGGGAACGAGACATCGTTCCGCAGGCGCCAGATCCTGCTGTTCGCCGCCGATTTGGCGATGCGGACCTGACGCTGGATCAAGCTCTGTCGTCAGGTCCTGCCACTGCCGGTGAACGGCATTTTCGGCCACCTGTACGTCCTTGAGGTTGAAAAGAGGTCTACTCACGCCGACTGCCCCACATTGTGTGTCGCAGCGGAGCTGGCGCCATCGTTCAGATCGTGCAGCTGCCCATCTTTCAATTCATATTGATGATCGGCCACGGCAAGCATCGATGGGCGGTGACTGATGATGACAACGGTCAGATACCCTTTCAGTCGCACCAGCGCGTCGATGAGGCCTTTCTCCGCCTGCTGATCGAGCTGCGCGTTGGCCTCGTCAAGGATCAGGACCTTCGGCTCTCCTGCCAGGGCACGTGCAATGCAGATCCGTTGCATGGTCGCCGACGGAACCTTGCCGCCAAGATCCGACCCCAACTGCGTTTCATATCCGCGCGGCAACAGATGGATCTCTTTTTCCAGTCCGATCAGCTTTGCGGCCATGCGAGCATGCGCAATGTCCGAAACCGCGCCAAACATCGTGATGTTTTCCAAAATCGTGCCGTTGAAGATTGCGGACTGGTTGTCGACATAGGCAATGGTCTTTCGCAGTGCCTGCTGATATCCGCCCTCGTAGCGCAGACCGCCGATGGCAACAGAACCGGTAGTTGGCGCCAGTTCACCGGTCAGGATCTTCATCAGGGTCGACTTGCCGCTGCCATCCGCCCCTCTGAAACCGACAAACTGACCTGGTCTGATGTCGAGATTGATACCGTGCAGGATGGCGCGGCGTCCCTCTCCTACCTCGACGGAGACATTTTCGAGCCTGATGGAGCCATCAGGCTCCGCCGGCAACGGTTCCTGGGGAGCGACTTCCTGCAACTCGAACAGGTCCTCGACCTGATTGTAATCGTGCTTCAGGCGCTGCATGTCGGTGAGCTGGTTGATGGCCCGCAAGAAGGGCTGAACAAACTGGCCGGACAGAAGCGTGCTGGCCGCCACACCGCCGACACTGAAATTGCCGTGGATCATCATCAGCGCGCCAAACAACACCACAAATACAGTGGTGAGCGTCCCGAACAGGGCAGATGCGTCCCTTGCCTGGCCCGACAAACGCATGTAGCGCGCGCTCAGTTCCGCTGTCGCCCGCTGCAGCCGCTCGAACCGCCGCATGATCAACGCTTCCATGGCCTGCGACTTGACGGTTTTTGCGCCCGACAGGACTTCAAGGATGAAATCGGACTTGCGGTCGTCCTGGTCGGCCCGGTCGGCTACGACTTGCTGCAACACCCTGTTGCGGTTGAGGGCGAACAGCATGAAGATGCCCAGAAGACAGACCGGCACCAGAGCAAGAGGTCCGGCGATGAAAATCAGAACCGCCAGAAATATGCCGCCTGCCGGCAGATCGATCGCCAAAAGCCGTCCCTGGTCCCCATAATGGTCAGCAATAGACTGCAGGGAGCGAAGCTGATGCACCTGGACGGAAACCGGCGTCTTGGAAAATTGTGCTGGCTCTGCATCCAGGACACGCCGGAACAGTTCCGTATGGGCCTGATGATTGAAGCCGGCTCCGAGACGGCCGACCACGGCGGCACGCGCAATCTTGATGCAGGCGTCGGCAATCAGAACGCCGGACACCCCGAGCGTCAGCACCAACAACGTATCGGTCGACGCGTTGGGCAGAACCCGGTCATAAACCTGCAAAATCGCCAACGGCATGGCCAGGCTCATGATGTTTGCAAAAACCGAGGCAACAACGACATCACGCGGCAATCCGGGGGACGAGATCCACTTGCCGGACGGCGAATGCCTTACCCGCAAACGGGGCAGGAAGAAGGATGAAAAAACCGAATTCAACATCTAGTGGCCAGAATCAGGAAGCTACTCGTTCAAACTGTTCTGTTCCGGTTTAAAAAGCGTTTACCTTACGGCGAAAATCCAGAATTTTATTAGAACTAAGCTCCAGAAACTATGGCGAATTTTCCGCTTTGTTAAGCACGGTAGCGTCAAGTGGCATGATCGGAAATTGTGCGGATGTTGAACCGGCATGGCAAGCGACACTGAGTCTCGTAAAAACAAAGACGGCAACCAGGCAGACGGAAATACGACTGAGACAAGAACCACTCTGAACTCGGAGAGCGTTCTTCATTCCGGTTTGCTCGACAATCGGGACCAGCATCTCGACAAGGCGCACGACTACCACCTTGACCAGGACATGGGCGAATCCATGGAACAGGTCAACGCCAACCTCCATCTGGGGAGCAAGGAAGAAGAAGAGACCTTCGGCGACGAGGAAGACACTGGTGGTGGCCTGTATGGTGCTGCCGATTACAGCCTTGCCCCGGAATTTGCCGACGGTGGCGAAAAAGTCACTGAAGATGAAGAATTGCTGGCAAATTCTGCCAATGGCCTGGGTTCGTTGCCTGTCGAAGAGACATCTGCCAACGACACGCCGGCATCCGGCGGTTCCTCGACAAGTGCAGAGGGCTTGCTGAACGGGACTGAGCAGCCGGATTTTACTGCTTCCCGCACTGAAGCCGGCTCAGCTGGTAGCAGCACAAATGGTGCAGCCGCCTCGACGGAGCCAAACGGTTCAGACACCGATGCGCCCGTAGAAACAGGTGATATCGCCTCGGACCTGTCCGCTGTCTCCGATGTCGATGCGGCCCTCAATGCAGTGAACGAAGACGCATCAGTCGGTGCAGCGACCGGCATTCGCGCTTCTGCGGACGTTGCCGATGGGGCATCCGTTACCTACAGCCTTCTCGACGATTCAGACGGCTTGTTTTCGATCGATCCCGAGACGGGAATTGTCACGGTTGCCGGAGCGCTCGACGCTGAAACTGCTGGCACTCATGACATCGTGGTTCTGGCGACGGCCTCGGACGGCCAAACGCAAACAGAAACCTTTTCGATCACGATCCGCGACGTCAACGAGCACGACGTCAGTTCGATCAGCACGGTTAGCAGTGTTGACCAGCTGTCCGAAGGGGCCTCTGGAGGTCAGGACATCGGCATCGAGGTATCGGCCAGCGATCTCGATGTCTCGGACACGGTTTCATACAGCATTGATGATCCGAGATTCGTGATCGACCAGGACGGCATCGTCAGCATTGCTGAAAATGCCGAATTTGATGCCGAAACCGAAGGATCCGTGACTTTCACCGTCACGGCAACCTCAACTGATGGCTCGACGTCCGAACAGTCTTTCACACTGAACATTTCAGATGAAAACGAATACGCGGTCTCTGACATTTCGGACAGCGACACCGCTGTCAACGAAATTGCTGAAGACGCCGCGGCCGGTACCCAGGTCGGCATCACTGCTCTCGCCTCCGATGCCGACGTTACTGACAGTATCTCCTACACCGTTGACGATGCCCGTTTCTCCGTCGACGAGAACGGCGTTGTCACTGTCGCTGATGGTGCGTCGTTTGATGCCGAGACAGAAGGCTCCATCGACGTTACGGTCACCGCGACCTCGACCGATGGCTCGACCTCGACCGAGACCTTCACCATCGCCGTTTCCGATGTCAACGAGAGCGATGTCTCTGCCGTCACCGATACGGATGCCTCCGACAACACCATCGCCGAAGATGCCACGGCCGGCACCCAGGTTGGTGTGACTGCATTCGCAACGGACGCAGACATCACCGACAGTGTCTCCTACACCGTTGATGATGCCCGCTTCTCCGTCGATGAGAACGGCGTCGTCACCGTTGCTGATGGTGCAAGCTTTGATGCCGAGACAGAAGGCTCCATCGACGTCACGGTCACTGCGACCTCCACCGATGGCTCTACCTCGACAGAGACCTTCTCCATCGCCGTTTCCGATGTCGACGAGAGCGATGTCTCTGCCGTCACCGACACGGATGCCTCCGACAACACCATCGCTGAAGACGCAACGGCTGGCACGACTGTTGGAGTGACCGCATTCGCAACGGATGCCGATGTTACTGACAGCGTCTCCTACACCGTTGACGATGCCCGATTTGCGGTCGACGAGAACGGTGTTGTCACTGTCGCTGATGGTGCAAGCTTTGATGCGGAGACTGAGGGTTCCATCGACGTTACGGTTATTGCGACCTCGACCGATGGGTCGACCTCGACTGAGACCTTCACCGTCGCCGTGTCCGATGTCGACGAAAGCGACGTTTCCGCCGTTACCGACACGGATGCCTCGGACAACACCATCGCCGAAGATGCCACGGCCGGCACACAGGTTGGTGTGACTGCATTCGCAACGGACGCAGACATCACCGACAGTGTCTCCTACACCGTTGACGATGCACGCTTTGCCGTCGATGAGAACGGCGTCGTCACCGTTGCTGATGGTGCAAGCTTTGATGCGGAGACAGAAGGCTCGATCGACGTCACGGTCACCGCGACCTCCACGGACGGATCGACCTCGACCGAGACCTTCACCATCGCCGTGTCCGATGTGGACGAGAGCGATGTCTCTGCCGTCACCGACACGGATGCCTCGGACAACACCATTGCCGAAGACGCAACGGCTGGCACGACTGTTGGTGTGACTGCCTCTGCCACCGATGCCGACGTCACCGACAGTGTCTCCTACACCGTTGATGATGCCCGATTTGCGGTCGACGAGAACGGTGTTGTCACTGTCGCTGATGGTGCAAGCTTTGATGCGGAGACTCAGGGTTCCATCGACGTCACCGTCACTGCGACCTCGACCGATGGATCGACCTCTACCGAGACCTTCACGATTGCGGTTTCCGATGTTGACGAGAGCGATGTCTCTGCCGTCACCGACACGGATGCCTCGGACAACACCATCGCTGAAGACGCTACGGCTGGGACGACTGTTGGTGTGACCGCATCTGCCACGGATGCAGACGTCACTGACAGCGTCTCCTACACGGTCGACGATGCACGCTTCTCCGTCGACGAGAACGGTGTTGTCACTGTCGCTGATGGTGCAAGCTTTGATGCGGAGACTGAGGGTTCCATCGACGTTACGGTTACTGCGACCTCCACCGATGGCTCGACCTCGACCGAGACCTTCACGATTGCGGTTTCCGATGTCGACGAGAGTGATGTCTCTGCCGTCACCGACACGGATGCCTCGGACAACACCATCGCCGAAGATGCCACGGCCGGCACCCAGGTTGGTGTGACTGCATTCGCAACGGACGCCGACGTCACTGACAGCGTCTCTTACACCGTTGATGACGCACGCTTTGCGGTCGACGAGAACGGTGTTGTCACTGTCGCTGATGGTGCAAGCTTTGATGCGGAGACTCAGGGTTCCATCGACGTCACCGTCACTGCGACCTCGACCGATGGATCGACCTCTACCGAGACCTTCACGATTGCGGTTTCCGATGTTGACGAGAGCGATGTCTCTGCCGTCACCGACACGGATGCCTCGGACAACACCATCGCTGAAGACGCTACGGCTGGGACGACTGTTGGTGTGACCGCATCTGCCACGGATGCAGACGTCACTGACAGCGTCTCCTACACGGTCGACGATGCACGCTTCTCCGTCGACGAGAACGGTGTCGTCACTGTCGCTGATGGTGCGTCGTTCGATGCCGAGACCGAAGGCTCCATCGACGTCACGGTCACTGCGACCTCCACCGATGGATCGACCTCGACAGAGACCTTCACGATTGCGGTTTCCGATGTCGACGAGAGCGATGTCTCTGCCGTCACCGACACCGATGCCTCCGACAACACCATCGCTGAAGACGCAACGGCTGGCACGACTGTTGGTGTGACCGCATCTGCCACGGATGCCGACGTCACTGACAGCGTCTCCTACACCGTTGACGATGCCCGATTTGCGGTCGACGAGAACGGTGTTGTCACTGTCGCTGATGGTGCAAGCTTTGATGCGGAGACTGAGGGTTCCATCGACGTTACGGTTACTGCGACCTCCACCGATGGCTCGACCTCGACCGAGACCTTCACGATTGCGGTTTCCGATGTCGACGAGAGTGATGTCTCTGCCGTCACCGACACGGATGCCTCGGACAACACCATCGCCGAAGATGCCACGGCCGGCACCCAGGTTGGTGTGACTGCATTCGCAACGGACGCCGACGTCACTGACAGCGTCTCTTACACCGTTGATGACGCACGCTTTGCGGTCGACGAGAACGGTGTTGTCACTGTCGCTGATGGTGCAAGCTTTGATGCGGAGACTGAGGGTTCCATCGACGTCACCGTCACTGCGACCTCGACCGATGGATCGACCTCTACCGAGACCTTCACGATTGCGGTTTTCGATGTTGACGAGAGCGATGTCTCTGCCGTCACCGACACGGATGCCTCCGACAACACCATCGCCGAAGATGCGACAGCTGGAACGACTGTTGGTGTGACTGCATCTGCCACCGACGCCGATGTCACCGACAGCGTCTCTTACACCGTAGACGATGCGCGCTTTGCCGTCGATGAGAACGGTGTCGTCACCGTTGCAGATGGCGCATCATTCGATGCGGAGACCGAAGGCTCCATCGACGTCACGGTCACCGCGACCTCGACCGATGGCTCGACCTCGACCGAGACCTTCACGATTGCCGTGTCCGATGTTGACGAGAGCGATGTCTCTGCCGTCACCGACACGGACGCCTCCGACAACACCATCGCCGAAGATGCAACGGCTGGGACGACTGTTGGTGTGACTGCATCTGCCACGGATGCCGACGTTACCGACAGCGTCTCCTACACCGTTGATGATGCACGCTTCTCCGTTGACGAGAACGGTGTCGTCACCGTTGCAGACGGCGCATCATTCGATGCGGAGACCGAAGGCTCCATCGACGTCACGATCACTGCGACCTCCACCGATGGCTCGACCTCGACCGAGACCTTCACGATTGCGGTTTCCGATGTCGACGAAAGCGATGTCTCCGCCGTCACCGACACGGATGCCTCCGACAACACCATCGCCGAAAATGCGACGGCTGGGACGACTGTTGGTGTGACTGCATCTGCCACGGACGCCGATGTCACCGACAGCGTTTCTTACACCGTTGATGATGCACGCTTCTCCGTCGACGAGAACGGTGTCGTCACTGTTGCCGACGGCGCATCATTCGATGCCGAGACCGAAGGCTCGATCGACGTCACGGTCACCGCGACCTCGACCGATGGATCGACCTCGACTGAGACCTTCACCATCGCCGTTTCCGATGTTGACGAGAGTGATGTCTCTGCCGTCACCGACACAGACGCCTCGGACAACACCATCGCCGAAGATGCGACGGTCGGCACCCAGGTTGGTGTGACTGCATTCGCAACGGACGCCGACGTCACCGACAGTGTCTCCTACACCGTTGATGATGCCCGGTTCTCCGTCGACGAGAACGGTGTTGTCACTGTCGCAGATGGTGCAAGCTTTGATGCGGAGACTGAAGGCTCCATCGACGTCACGGTCACCGCGACCTCGACCGATGGTTCGACCTCGACCGAGACCTTCACTATCGCCGTTTCCGATGTTGACGAGAGCGACGTTTCCGCCGTTACCGACACGGATGCCTCCGACAACACCATCGCCGAAGACGCGACGGCCGGCACCCAGGTCGGCATCACGGCCCTCGCTTCCGATGCCGATGTCACTGACAGCGTCTCCTACACGGTCGACGATGCACGCTTCTCCGTCGATGAGAACGGCGTTGTTACCGTTGCCGACGGTGCAAGCTTTGATGCCGAGACAGAAGGCTCCATCGACGTCACGGTCACTGCGACCTCCACGGATGGCTCGACCTCGACCGAGACCTTCACCATCGCCGTTTCCGATGTTGACGAGAGCGATGTCTCTGCCGTTACAGACACGGACGCAACGGACAACACCATCGCTGAAGACGCGACGGCCGGCACCCAGGTCGGCATCACGGCCCTCGCTTCCGATGCCGATGTCACTGACAGTGTCTCCTACACGGTCGACGATGCACGCTTCTCCGTCGATGAGAACGGCGTTGTTACCGTTGCCGACGGTGCAAGCTTTGATGCCGAGACAGAAGGCTCCATCGACGTCACGGTCACTGCTACCTCCACGGATGGCTCGACCTCGACCGAGACCTTCACCATCGCCGTTTCCGATGTTGACGAGAGCGATGTCTCTGCCGTCACCGACACAGACGCCTCGGACAACACCATCGCCGAAGATGCGACGGTCGGCACCCAGGTTGGTGTGACTGCATTCGCAACGGACGCAGACGTCACCGACAGTGTCTCCTACACCGTTGATGATGCCCGGTTCTCCGTCGACGAGAACGGTGTTGTCACTGTCGCAGATGGTGCAAGCTTTGATGCGGAGACTGAGGGTTCCATCGACGTTACGGTTACTGCGACCTCCACCGATGGCTCGACCTCGACCGAGACCTTCACGATTGCGGTTTCCGATGTCGACGAAAGCGATGTCTCCGCCGTCACCGACACGGATGCCTCCGACAACACCATTGCCGAAAATGCGACGGCTGGGACGACTGTTGGTGTGACTGCATCTGCCACCGACGCCGATGTCACCGACAGCGTCTCTTACACCGTAGACGATGCGCGCTTTGCCGTCGATGAGAACGGTGTCGTCACCGTTGCAGATGGCGCATCATTCGATGCGGAGACCGAAGGCTCCATCGACGTCACGGTCACTGCGACCTCCACCGATGGATCGACCTCGACAGAGACCTTCACCATCGCCGTGTCCGATGTCGACGAGAGCGATGTCTCTGCCGTCACCGACACCGATGCCTCCGACAACACCATCGCTGAAGACGCAACGGCTGGCACGACTGTTGGTGTGACCGCATCTGCCACGGATGCCGACGTCACTGACAGCGTCTCCTACACCGTTGACGATGCCCGATTTGCGGTCGACGAGAACGGTGTTGTCACTGTCGCAGATGGTGCAAGCTTTGATGCGGAGACTGAGGGTTCCATCGACGTTACGGTTACTGCGACCTCCACCGATGGCTCGACCTCGACCGAGACCTTCACGATTGCGGTTTCCGATGTCGACGAAAGCGATGTCTCCGCCGTCACCGACACGGATGCCTCCGATAACACCATCGCCGAAAATGCGACGGCTGGGACGACTGTTGGTGTGACTGCATCTGCCACCGACGCCGATGTCACCGACAGCGTCTCTTACACCGTAGACGATGCGCGCTTTGCCGTCGATGAGAACGGTGTCGTCACCGTTGCAGATGGCGCATCATTCGATGCGGAGACTGAAGGCTCCATCGACGTCACGGTCACCGCGACCTCGACCGATGGTTCGACCTCGACGGAGACCTTCACCATCGCCGTTTCCGATGTTGACGAGAGCGATGTCTCTGCCGTCACCGATACGGACACAACGGCAAATACGCTCTCCGAGAATGCGGCGGAGGGAGATGCGGTGGGCATTACCGTATCTGCAACGGATAGCGACGTCACCGACAGCGTGACATACACGGTTTCCGATAGCCGCTTCACCATCGATGAAAATGGCGAGGTTACCGTCGCTGCAGATGCTGCATTCGACTATGAAAGCGAACCGACGATTTATCTGACCGTCACTGCGACCTCCACGGATGGTTCTACATCCCAGGAAACCTTTGAAGTTTCTGTCGCAGATGTGGCGGAAGCCTATCAGATGGAAGAAGGCCAGACGACCTTCACCGACACCGGTGTTGCAGAGACGACCATTACCGGCAATGACAGTGCCGATACGATCACTGCCCATGATGACGGCAGCGAAATCTACAGCGGCGCTGGTGACGACACTGTTTATGGCGGTGACGGTGATGACCGCATTCTGTATGGCGAAGGTGCGGACGTTGTCTATGGCGGCGGGGGCAACGACTTCATCGACGACGAGGTTGGAAGCCAACCGAACACCGATGCCAACTACCTGGACGGCGGTGCAGGTAACGACACCATCTATGGTGGCGGCGGTGACGACACGCTGATCGGCGGTGAAGGCAATGACATGCTGGCCGGCGAGAACGACGACGATACGCTCGATGGCGGAAGCGGTGCCGACGCCCTTTATGGTCAATCTGGAAATGACACGCTCGAAGGTGGTGCCGGCAACGATTATCTCGACGGCGGCAGCGGCACCGACACCGCGGTTTATTCGGGTAACCGCGACGACTATTCAATCACCCAAAACGATGACGGCTCATACACCGTCGTCGATCTGCGGGACGGTTCTCCGGAAGGAACCGATACCGTCTACAACGTCGAGAATTTCCGGTTCGCCGATGGTGATGTGCTCGTCGGTGATCTTATTGCAGAAGACATTGGTGCGGTCTCCGATGCGGACAGCAGCGCCAATTCGGTTGCTGAAAACGCTGGCTCCGGTTCGACCGTCGGCGTGACCGCGTTTGCCGAAGACAGCAATACGTCCGATACGGTGTCCTACACCGTCGATGACAGCCGGTTCACGGTCGATGGCAACGGCGTGGTGACTGTCGCTGATGGGGCTAGTTTCGACTACGAGACCGAAACCGACGTTTCGATTACGGTTACGGCAACCTCGAGCGATGGTTCGACCTCCCAGGAAACCTTCACGATCGACGTGGCTGATGTGGCCGAAGACCTTCAGCTGTCGGATGGTGGCACGAGCTTCACCGACACCGGTGTTTCGGAAACGTCTATCACCGGAGGAGACGGTGATGACACCATCACCGCCCATGATGACGGTGGAAACCTCATCGGCGGTGAAGGCGACGACACCTTGATTGGTGGTACCGGCAACGATACGCTGACCGGTGGATCCGGTTCCGATACGCTTCAGGGCGGCGATGGCGACGACGTGCTGAATGCCGGTTCCGGCGCAACGGCAGCGATCGGTGGCACCAGCGCAGTTGCAGCGACCTACTCCTTGATCCATCTCGGCAACATGGCGGACATTGATACCGACGAGACCAACGGTGCCAGCGAAAACGCTGCCGACCTCCTTGGCTCTTACGGTGATGCAAATTCTCCGCTCTATGGCCAGACTGTCAGTGCGACTGCCAATGACACCAGCGGCGACGGTGTGCTCGCAGACAATGACTTTGAGGGAACGGCCGAGACATTCAACATCGGCGGCACCGATTACGCGTTGGATTCCCTTCAGGTCTACGACGCCACCGTTACCTTCACGGACGGCACAACAGGCACCTTCTCGGCCGTTGTCATCCAGCTTGAAGGTGGTGATGTCTACCTGGCGCCGGAATACATGTCGAACACGGATTCGGAGCTTTTGAGCAGCAAGCCAATCCAGGGCATTTCGCTCGATACGCTTACGATCGACAATGCAGGCATGTACGCCAACCGCCTGGACACGGACTATCAGGTTGAAGGCGATACGCTGGAAGGCGGCGCCGGCAATGACACGCTAATTGGTGGCGAGGCAGCCGATACCCTTGAAGGCGGCAGTGGCAACGACAGCCTTGACGGCGGAGCCGGCAACGACACGGCGATCTATTCCGGCAATTGGGAAGACTACGACATCGTCGACAATGGCGACGGCACATACACCGTAACCGACACGCGCAGCGGCGCACCGGATGGTGTCGACACGGTGACCAATGTCGAAAACTTCCGCTTTGCCGACGGGGACGTTGCCGTTGACAACTTGATCGAAACACCGGTCGGGGCGGTCACAGATGGTGATGCAAGTGCCAACACCATTCTGGAAAATGCAGCAGCAGGTACTCAGGTCGGCATCACGGCAACTGCGTCCGACGCAGACGGTGACGCGGTCAGCTACAGCCTGAGCGACGACCGTTTCTCGATCGACGCCGACGGGGTTGTCACGATCGCCGACCATGCATTCTTCGACAGCCAGGTCGAAAGCGCCATTGACCTGACCGTCACGGCGACCTCCTCTGACGGTTCGGAATCGAGTGAAACATTCTCGATTTCCGTTTCGAGCGACTATGACTATGAGTTCTCCGGCGGAACCGGCAGCGGCAGCTTCAGCGCGTCCGACCAGTCCTATTCGATCGATGGTGTCGGCGGTGACGATGTCATCGCGACCGGTGATTTTGACGACCGTATCGAGGGTGGCTCGATTGATGGCAACGACAACATCTCAGGTGGAGGCGGCCGGGATCTTCTGTTTGGCCAGGCTGGTAGTGATGTCATCAGCGGTGGCTCCGGTGACGACGTGATCGTCGGTGGCACCGGCAACGACAACCTGTCCGGCGGCGATGGTTCCGACCTGTTCATGCATGGCCTTGGGGACGGCAGCGACGTCATCAGCGGTGGCGCAGGCGTTGCCTGGACGGACGTTATCGATCTTGGCGGCGGCCCGGGTGTGACCTCTGCCGGTGAATACGGAACCGACTGGACCGTGACCATCACCAATGGCTCGATCGAGACAACCGACACGGATGGCAAGGTGCTTGAACTGTCGCAGGATGCGGACGGGTACATCGACTTCGCAGACGGCAGCCGGGTTACCTTCAGCGATGTCGAGGAAATCCGTTGGTAGCTGATGTCACCGGACAGCGGAGACTGACGAAAGCCCCTCCGGAAACGGCGGGGTTTTTTCGTGGCTGATTGAACAAGCGGGGCAAAAAATGCGGTGTGTTGATCGTTCAATTCACACAATCGACTGATCTGCCTGGCCGGACAATCAAGTCCTGACACGGATGGGACGCAGGCACGCGCCTTGAAGGAAATCTGCGAAAACGATTTCCGCTAGCGAAACATCACTTCATTAGCGGGCAGCGAACGTTGCATGCCTGGATCCTGTCCGCGCATCAGCGCTCGCTCAGTGGGTCTCCGATGGCCCGTGTGACCGGTTTCAGCATATATTGCAGCACGGATTTGGACCCGGTCACGATCTTGGCATCAACGACCATGCCCGGCGAAATGGTTTCAGCCCTTGCCCCCTGCCCGATCGTGTTGGACGCCAGCGGAATGGTGGCCTTGAAATAATAGTTGCCATATTCGTCCCGGAAACTGGACGCTGAAATCACCGAGACCTCACCCTTGATCGTCCCTTCGATATTGGGATCGAAGGTCGTGATGTGGATCTCCGCCTCGTCACCGACTTCAACATGACCGATGTCGCGCGGAGAGACGCGCACTTCCGCGACCAAGTCGCTGTCGCTCGGAACAACTTCGGCAACCACGTCGCCGGGTGCCAGTACGCTGCCGGCCCCTTTGAGGTAAAGCGCCTTGATATGACCTGCCACCGGCGCGCGCACATAAAGCCTGTCGAACCGGTCACGCTGTTTTTCCGCTTCGAAGGCCAGTTCGCTGCGCTCCTGCGCCACCCGGCTACGTTCTTCGGCCAGTTCTTCCTGAAGTACGGCGATCGAGCGCTCAAGGCTCGCTTCCGCTTCCATCAACTGCGCCTGCGCACGACCCTTGAAGCCATTCAACTCGCTCAATTGGCTCTGCGCATTCTGAAGCGACGACTTGGCGTCCAGAAACCGCCGCTTCGACGTATAGCCCTGGTCGTAAAGCGATTCCTGGATGTTGAACTTTTCCTGCTCGATTTCGACCTGCGTCCGCTGCAGCGCAATACGTTCAACAATGCTGGCAAGTTCAGCCTGTTTCTCGTTGATCCGGGCCTTTAGCGCCTGCTGCTCCTGTTCAGCGGCCTTGCGCTGCGCGTCAAACGCCGCCTGCTGGGCTTCGCTGAAAACAGCCCCGCCGGTGAGCCGCAATCCATTAGCCCCATCCCCCGACGTATCGCCGGTGAGGCGCTGTTCTTCTGTTGCCAGGAACCGCAAACGTGTCTGCACCCGTTCCAGATCACTGGAGGTTGCTGTTTCCTGCAGGCGGACCAGAGGTGTGTCTTTCGTAACAAGTTGCCCTTCCTGCACCAGGACTTCGGCAACGATGCCGCCTTCCAGGTGGCCGACGGTTTGAACCTTGCCTGCCGGTACGATCTCGCCGGTCGCACTGGCAACTTCCCGCACCTGGCCGAAGGCAGACCATGCCAGGAATGCTGCCGCACTGAGGGAAAGAACCTGCAGAACGCGCCGATAGGCAACGGGAGGCGGTCCCTCTTCCAATTCAAGAGGAACGTCGAGAGAATAATTTTCAAGTGAGGCTTTACGAGTAAACATGGCGCCCTAACGCTGGCCGATACCACGCTAACTATTCGCGATTAAAGTAAATATCCGCTGAATCCGCGTAGCTCTCTTTTCTGAAAAAGTGCGCATTTGCCGTTGAAACCGGGCCGCAATCTTTTTCCTCAATCCACAAGTGCGTGGCAACCGAACCAATTTGGCCCAAACTGTCTTTGACCAAAGTCAGACGGCGTGCATTAATGTCACAAGAGTTGACCTATTTTGAGTCAAACTGTGATGCTTTGGGAGGAGCGTATGGCGACTGCGGAGACTGTTCTGGCGGAAAAACAGGACGGATTTTTGCGTATCACCCTCAATCGGCCGGACCGTCTCAACGCCTTCAACGAAGAGATGCACCTCGCCTTGCGCGGGCAGCTCAAAGTCGCGGCTGAGACTGCCGATATTCGCGCTGTGCTTCTGACCGGCGCCGGCCGGGCTTTTTGCGCCGGGCAGGACCTGTCCGACCGGGACATGCGTGACGGCAGCGAAGCGCCGGATCTCGGCGTGACGCTGGAAACGCTCTACAACCCCCTTGTGCGGCAGATCCGGGCGCTTGAAAAACCGGTCATCTGTGCCGTCAATGGCGTGGCTGCCGGTGCCGGTGCAAATATCGCGCTTGCCTGTGACATCGTTCTGGCAGCCCGGTCCGCGCGCTTCATCCAGGCGTTTTCCAAGATCGGACTGGTGCCGGATTCCGGTGGCACCTGGTTGCTTCCCCGCCTGATCGGAGAAGCACGGGCGAAGGCACTCGCCATGACGGGAGAGCCGCTGAACGCGGATACGGCCGCCGACTGGGGACTGATCTGGAAAGCCGTTCCGGATGAGGAGCTTCAGTCGGAGGCCCAATCCCTGGCCAGCCGGCTTGCCTCCGGAGCCACCAAGGGCCTGGCCGCCACCAAGAAACTGATCCAGGACGCGGCCGATCAGCCGCTGGACCGTCAACTCGATGATGAACGCGATGCACAGCGCCTTGCGGGACGCTCCAGCGACTACAAGGAGGGCGTCTCTGCCTTTCTCGAAAAACGCCCTGCCCGGTTTACCGGCACCTGATCAGACGGAGCCCCTTATGACCCCGGAAGAGCTTGCAAAAGCCTGTGCGCAGCGCATGTGGTCCCAGGACACGGCCTCCCAGAACCTCGGCATCGCCCTGGATCAGGTTGAAGCGGGCCGCGCGACCATGTCGATGACGGTGACCAAGGCCATGACCAATGGTCATGGCATCTGCCACGGCGGCTACATCTTCACGCTTGCGGACAGCGCCTTTGCGTTTGCCTGTAACACTTATAACCAGGTCACCGTTGCCCAGCATTGTGATGTCACGTTTCTAGCGCCGGCACATCTCGATGACAGGCTTACCGCTGAAGCGCGCGAACGGAACCGGCGTGGCCGTTCAGGACTTTACGACGTAACCGTAAGCAACCAGGCCGGTGACGTGATCGCGGAGTTCCGCGGCAATTCAAGAACGACAAAAGGCAGCATCCTGCCGGAATGAGGTGGTGACCTGATTGGTTGCCAAGGGAGGACATCATGGAAAATCTCGCTCCGCTTCCAGGAGATCTCGAACCCATCGAGACCGCTAGCCGGGACGAATTGTCGGCACTGCAACTAAGCAGATTGCAGTGGTCGCTAGCCCATGCTTATGAAAACGTTCCGCTTTTCAGGAAACGCTTCGATGAAAAGGGCATCCATCCGTCTGATCTGAATAGTCTCTCGGACCTGTCGAAGTTTCCCTTCACGACAAAGACCGATCTGCGTGACCACTATCCGTTCGGCATGTTTGCGGTTCCGCGCGACAAGATTGTCCGGGTTCATGCCTCGTCCGGCACCACCGGCAAACCGACGGTGGTTGGTTATACGGCGAACGATATCGACATGTGGGCCCATCTGGTTGCCCGCTCGATCCGCGCTTCGGGCGGACGGCCCGGTGACATCATTCACATTGCCTATGGCTATGGCCTGTTCACCGGCGGCTTGGGCGCACATTACGGCGCGGAGAAGATGGGATGCACCGTGGTGCCCGTTTCCGGTGGCATGACAGAACGGCAGGTGACGCTCATCCAGGATTTCAAGCCGCGCATCATCATGGTGACACCGTCCTATCTGCTATCCATCCTTGACGAGTTCCGCCGCCAGGGCATCGATCCTCGCGAAACGTCATTGGCGACCGGCATTTTTGGAGCGGAACCCTGGACCAATGCAATGCGCCAGGAAATCGAACAGGCGTTTGATATGCACGCCGTTGATATTTATGGACTTTCAGAAATCCTCGGGCCCGGCGTCGCCAATGAATGCGTGGAGACTAAAGACGGTCTGCATATCTGGGAAGATCATTTCTATCCGGAAATCATCGATCCGCAGACAGGCGACGTTCTGCCCGACGGGGAAATCGGTGAGCTGGTGTTCACAACGCTCACCAAGGAAGGTCTGCCGATGGTCCGTTACCGGACCCGCGACCTGACCCGCCTTCTTCCCGGCACCGCCCGCAGCATGCGGCGCATGGAGAAGATCACCGGACGCTCCGATGACATGATTATCCTGCGCGGCGTCAACGTTTTTCCTACACAGATCGAGGAACAGATCCTGAAATGCGAGGGCCTGTCACCGCATTTCCAGATCGAGCTCAGCAAGAAGGATCGTCTGGATGTCATGACGGTTCATGTCGAAGCACTTCCGGCAGCGGCAGGCAGCGATGCACGGGAGGCGTCGGCCCGGGAGCTTGCCCACCACATCAAGAGCGTCGTCGGCGTTTCTGCCCGGATCGATGTCACGGAACCGGGCGATGTGGAACGTTCTGCCGGCAAGGCCAAGCGTGTGGTTGATAACCGGCCCAAAGAGTGATCAAGGCCCTTACCCTTCAGCGCTCCCTGCCGGTTTCCTGAAAAACATGGCAACCGGCAGGGGCTTTCTGCCTAAGGACCCGAGACTGACTTTGCGTTTGAAACAATATCCGGCCCCCGGCGTGGCGTGCCTGGGACCGGTATAGTCAGTTCTTCGGTAGCGATAGCGTCCCGATCAGGCGGGCCAGTCTTTTGCGACCAGCGTCAGGACATCATACTGCGCCACAGGCTCATCCTTCTGGTTGGAAACCAGGCAATCCCAGCGAACTTCGCCATAGTCGGCGGTGATCCTGGGGGAGATTTCCTTGGCGGTCAGTTGTACCTTGAGGGTATCTCCGGCATTGACCGGGGTCATGAAACGCAGATTGTCGACACCGTAATTTGCCAGAACCGGGCCTTCGTCCGGGTCGACAAACAGGCCTGCGGCAAAGGACACGATCAGATAACCATGGGCCACACGCCCCTCGAAGAACGGGTTCCGCTCCGCAGCCTCCTGGTTCATATGGGCGTAGAACGTATCTCCGGTGAACTCGGCAAAATGCTCGATATCGTCCAGCGAGACCGTGCGTGACCCGGTGACAAGCTGATCGCCAATCTTCAATTCGGCCAGTGACTTGCGGAAGGGATGGCGCGTGTCTTGCCGGCCAGGTGACCCGGAAATCCACCGTCCCGTGACAGCTCCGAGAAGGTGCGGTGCGCCCTGCACGGCGGTGCGCTGCATGTAATGTTTCACGGAGCGGATACCGCCAAGCTCTTCACCACCACCGGCGCGCCCCGGGCCGCCGTGAACCAGCATCGGCAGCGGCGAGCCATGTCCGGTCGAGGACCTTGCGCTCATGCGGTTGCCGATCATGACACGGCCATGGAACGGTGCCATGCCGAGCACCGCCTCTTCCGCAACGCCGGGATCATTGGTGAACACCGAGGCGACCAGCGAGCCCTTGCCCTTGTGGGTGAGTTCAACAGCCTCGTCGACCGTGTCATAGGGCATCAGGGTTGCCACGGGCCCGAAGGCCTCGACGGAGTGTACGGCCTCAGCCTTGAGCGGGTCGGCACAATGAAGGAGAACCGGGCCGGCGAACGCGCCGTCACTGGACACCCCTGCCGGATTGCGTGACAGAAGCTCAGCCTCAGCTTTGAGATCGGCGATACGGTCCTCCACTTCCGTGACCTGATCACGCGAAGCCAGCGGACCCATGGTAACAGTGTCGTCCCGTGGATCACCGATAACCAGACGGTCGAACCGTTTCTGAAGCGCCTCCGAGACGGCTTCGATCGATTTCCTCGGCACGATGACACGCCGAATGGCGGTGCATTTCTGACCTGCCTTGACGGTCACTTCGCGGGCGACTTCCTTGACGAACAGGTCAAATTCCGGATCCTCCGGCGTCACATCCGGACCGAGCACGGCCGCGTTAAGACTGTCTGCTTCCATCGAAAAACGCGTGGAGTTCTGCACGATCGCCCGGTTCTGGCGCAGCATCTGCCCGGTGGCCGCAGAACCCGTGAACGTGACCACATCCTGTCCGGTCACATGGTCGACCAGATCGCCTGCCGAGCCGCAAAGAAGCTGAAGCGCTCCTTCCGGCAGGATGCCGGTTGCCAGGATTTCACGTACCATCAGTTCTGTCAGGTAGGCCGTCTGGCTTGCCGGCTTGACCAGGCACGGGACGCCCGCGATCAAGGCGGGCGCGATCTTTTCCAGCATGCCCCAGCAGGGAAAGTTGAAGGCATTGATGTGAATGGCAATGCCGCGCAAGGGGGTCAGCACGTGCTGGCCCGAGAAGGAATTGTCGCGCGACAGAAGTTCCACGGCTCCTTCGACAAACACCTTGGTGTTCGGCATCTCGCGGCGGGCCTTGGACGAATAGGCGAACATGGTCCCAATGCCGCCTTCAATGTCGATCCAGCCATCCTTGCGTGTTGCCCCCGTGGCAAAGCTTTCCTGGTAGAAAAGCTCCTTCTTGTCCATAAGCGCCTGGGCAAGCGTTTTCAGCATCAGGGCGCGCTCGTGATAGGTCATCTTGCGCAGCTCCTTGCCACCTTTGTCACGACCCCAGGTCAGAGCTTCGGCAAGATCGAGACCGGACGCATCGATCGTTGCCACAGGCGCTCCCGTGGCTGCGTCGAGCAAGGGTTTGCCGTCCGCCTTCCCCGGCCGCCAGGCGCCGGCCAGATAACTTTCCAATACGCGGACTTTTTGCGGATGAGCGGTCATGAAACAGCCTTAAATTCAACAGGATACGGAAGCGATCAGGCGTCGTAGGTAACGACGAGACGTTTTGTGAGCGGCCGCGACTGACAGGTCAGCACGTAGCCGTCACGGATCTCGTCGTCTTCAAGGGCATGGTTGGCCGCCATTTCCACCTCGCCCTCCAGGACCTTGCCCCGGCATGTGGAGCAGACCCCGGCACAGCAGGAGTAAGGCGCATCGATGTTGTTGCGATGGGCGGCTTCCAGAATGGTTTCTCCCGGCTCCATGTGGATGTCACGCGTGGTGCCGTCGATGGTCAGTTTCAGGTCCGCATCCTTGGCCTTGCCGTCCACGACTTCCGGACGAAGCTTTGGTGGCAACCGGCCGGGCTGATCGGACTTGAACAGCTCCTGCTTGATCCTGTCCGTGTCCACGCCCCCGGCTTCGAGGCTTTCGCGAACCGTTTCCATCATGCCATGCGGACCGCACAAAAACGCGAGATCGATGTCTTTCGGGTCGATCAGGGTTTCAAACAGTTCGGCAAGTTTTTCTTCGTCGATCCGGCCGGAGAAGAGTTCTGTGTCCTGTGCATCGGATTTCAGAATATGGATCACGTGCAGCCGGCCGAGATAGCGGTTCTTCAGATCCTCCAGTTCCTCCCGGAACATGATCGAGGACACTTGCCGGTTGGCATAGACAAGCGTGAACTGCGACTGCGGCTCCCGTGCCAAGACGGTCTTCAAGATGGACAGGATCGGGGTGATGCCGGATCCGCCGGCAAATCCGACATAAAACCGCGCCCGCTCGGGCTCGATCGGTGCATTGAAACTGCCAAGCGGCGGCATCGCTTCGACACTTTCGCCGACAACGAGATTCTCGTTGGCCCAGCAGGAGAAGGCGCCACCGTCGACACGCTTGATCCCGACTTTCAGAGCCCCCTCTTCGGTTCCGGCGCATATGGAATAACAGCGGCGGACCTCATGTCCGTCAAAATCGCGGCGAAAGGTCAGATACTGACCCTGCGAAAAGCGGAAAAGCTCCTCTTCGCCGGGTGTCGGCTGCAGGGTCACGACGACCGAGTCCCGTGTATCCGGGGTTACTTCGGTCACTGTCAGGGCATGAAACCGAGACATGCAAATCCTCCCAAGTGTGTTTCAGGCGGCGCTGCCGATCAGAAGCCAATCACAACAGCCTAGTGGCATTTGAAATAGTCGAATGGTTCAAGGCAGGCGCGACACCGATAGGCTGCCTTGCAGGGTGTCGAGCCGAACTGACTGACCTTTTCGGTGTCCTGCGACCCGCATCGCGGACAGGCGACCACCACGTCGGACTGTCCCGTCAGCCGGGCAATCCTGCCCTTCGAGGCACTCGGCGCACCGGTTTCCCGAACCGGCGGCGCAATGCCATAGGCACGCAGCTTCTCGCGCCCGCGGTCGGTCAGCCAATCCGTCGTCCAGGGCGGGCTCAGCTGCTGTTCAAGTCGCAGGTTGGTGATCCCGTGGGACCTGAGCTTGGTCTCGATGTCGAGATTGATCACCGCCGTTGCCGGGCAACCCGAATAGGTCGGCGTCACCGTGACAACAAGCGTTTCCTCTTGCCAATGAACGTCCCGGATGACGCCGAGGTCGGTCAGCGACAGGACAGGGATTTCCGGGTCAGGAATTTCCCCCAGCCATTGCCAGACGGTGTTGGTGGTCACGAGCATGACTTACCAGGTCGCTCCCGGATAGGCGCGCTGCAGGAACTGCATCTCCGCCAGAATGTGACCCAGATGCTCGGTATGCCGACCTTCCAGACCGCCTTTGTGCGCGAATGTGCTTTCGGGCAAGATCAGCGTTGCATCCGTCAGCACTTCCTGAACAGTTGCCTGCCACTCAGCCTGCAGCGACGCCGGATCAGGTGCCAGACCGGCTTCGGCCATGGCCCTATCGACCGCATCTGAGGCAAACATCTCGCCCGTATAGGACCACAATTCGTCCAGGGCCGTCTGCATCCGCTGATGGCTTTCCGGTGTGCCGTCGCCCAGACGAATGACAAGATCTGCCGAGCGGTCGAGATGATAGGCGACCTCTTTGCCGGCCTTTGCGGCAATCGCTGCAATCCGGGGATCGGTTGAGCCTTGCAGCGCCTTCAGCATCTGCATCTGGAACACGTCGATAAAGAACTGGCGCATCATCGTCTTGCCAAAATCGCCATTCGGTTGCTCGGCCAGAAGGAGATTGCGGAAGTCCCAGGCATCCCGCAGATAGGCCAGTTCGTTCTCGCCCCGCCCCTTGCCTTCAACCTCACCGGCCAGACCGAGCCACATACGCGCCTGCCCGATCAGATCGAGCGCGATATTGGCCAGCGCGATATCTTCTTCCAGAACCGGCGAGTGCCCGCACCATTCTGACACGCGGTGACCCAGGACCAGCGCGGTGTCACCGCGTCGCAGCAGCCATTCGAACAGAACATCGTTCGCGATATGATCGTTCTTGTCAGTCATCACATTTTCCCGACATCGTCCGGAATGTCATAAAAGCTCGGGTGCCGGTAGATCTTGTCCATGGAGGGTTCAAACAGGCTGTCCTTGGCTCCGGGGTCCGACGCCGAGATCTGTGCAGACGGCACCACCCAGATCGAAACGCCTTCCTTGCGGCGCGTATAGACGTCGCGCGCGTTCTTGATCGCCATTTCCGCGTCCGGCGCATGAAGCGAACCGACATGGCGGTGGTTCAAGCCATGCTGCCCGCGGATGAAGACCTCCCAGAGCGGCCATTCCTTTTTCATGTGTATCCTCCGAAATTCAGGCGGCTGAGCCGGCACAGCGTGCCGTGCGCCAGAGATTGGCGTTCGGAACGTGTTCCCAGCCAAACGCCTGGTCCGATGAGCCATTCTTGTTGTAATGATCCAGACGGTCCCGGGCTTCCTCCAGGCTTGGCTGATGACCAACCGGAACCGGCCACATGACAAAATGCATCCGGTCCATGACCTCGAACCATTCGGCACGCCGGTCGTAGATCCGCTTGTGAACCGTCTTGAAGACAAAGTTTTCAAGTGAAGTCACATCGGTCCAGACAGAGAGGTTCGGGATCACCATCGGATCGGCCTCCCGCGTCATCTCAACGGAGGTGCCGCCTTCATCCTTCAGGCGCCAGACAAACCCTTCGCTGCGCTCGGCAGCGGCGTTGACCCTGTCGAGATTGTTGACGAAATCGGCGATCCGCGGGTCGTTTATGTCGTAACGCAGGCGCGCGACATTCAACTCAGCGATATGAAACCCTGACATTGACCGTCACTCCGCAGCCTGTTGCGCCGCGGCTCGTTTGTCGGCATGGGCCATCAGACCGTCTCGCACCCAGGCACCATCCTCCCAGGCCTTGACCCGCGCGTTCATGCGTTCGCGGTTGCAGGGCCCGTTGCCCTTCAGAACTTCAAAGAACTCCGACCAGTCCGGTTCGGAGAAGTCGTAGCCGCCCTTCTCTTCATTCCACGTCAGCTGGTCGTCCGGAATACTGAGACCCAGATATTCGGCCTGCGGCACGGTCTGGTCGACGAATTTCTGGCGCAGTTCGTCATTGGTATTGATCTTGATCTTCCACGCCATCGACTGGGCGGAATGAACCGAATCCTTGTCGGACGGTCCGAACATCATCAGCGACGGGTACCAGAACCGGTTGAGCGCATCCTGGGCCATGCGGCGCTGCGCCTCAGAACCTTTCGCCATCTTCATCATGATGTCGTAGCCCTGGCGCTGGTGGAAGCTCTCTTCCTTGCAGATCCGGATCATCGCCCTGGAGTAAGGCCCGAATGACGTGCGCTGCAGCGGCACCTGGTTCATGATCGCCGCACCATCCACCAGCCAACCGACAGCACCGATATCGGCCCAGGTCAGGGTCGGGTAGTTGAAGATGGAGGAGTATTTCATCTTGCCGGCATGAAGAAGCTCGATCAGCTCGTCCCGGCTAACCCCCAGCGTCTCCGCCGCGCAATAGAGATATAGGCCATGTCCGGCCTCGTCCTGGACCTTGGCCAGCAAAATGGCCTTGCGCTCAAGGGTTGGCGCACGCGTGATCCAGTTGCCCTCCGGCAGCTGTCCGACGATTTCCGAATGGGCGTGCTGACCGATCTGGCGAATGAGCGTCTTGCGATAGCCTTCCGGCATCCAGTCGGTTGGCTCAATCTTCTCGCCGCGATCAATACGCTCCTGAAAAGCCCGCTCTTCCGCGGACATCTCCGAAATGTCACGGACCTTGTCCGCGTCGGTTTTCACCATCTGTGCGTACATGACCCCTCCTCATGCCATGTGAACCTTCGAGGAGAGTAGCGCACAATACGTCACAGAAAAAGTTTCTTTTTGATTTTTTGTGTGATGTTTTGAGTCCAACGCCACCAACATCGGTAAATCTGACCTGATCAGGACGTTGCGGAAAGGGTTTCCAGTCGCCTTCTGACGGCGTCAGGCTGTACGGGCAATGGACCGTTTCTGTCGAAGAGATGTTCCCCGATGAAGGTATCGGCCGGCACTGACAGTTGCCGGTAAAGATCTGCAAACAAGGTTCTCGCGGCGAAGCCCGGCCAGTCGTCGGGCAGAACCGTCTTCGGCAATCTCGGATCGCGCAGTTTTATGTCGCGATAGGCATGGACAAGAGCCAGCCGGTATTGAAGCGCGGTTTTCGGTGGGACGGTTTTGCTCACCAGGCGCTGCATGTCCAAAAATGTCTCTGAAAACAACGCATAGTCCCGCGCTAGATCCTTCAGACGAAACGCCTGAAAGGCGAGTTCTCTCAAGCTCTCCGTGTCGTCTGCCAACACACTTGCCCGAAACGGCAATCCCAGACGCGGCCGGTCCGGCCGGTTTGCGGCCATGAACATGTTGCCGCTGATTTGAACGAACCCGCTTCCAAGGAGTTCGGACTGTTCGGCAGCGCTTGTGCACAATGTGAGGATCCAGTCGCAGTCGGCCTCGGCCGGGCCGAAAAACAGGTCAGCCGCAAGGTGGTATTCCTTTCGGGCAGCAGCGGTCAGGCCATAAAAACTGCGCCGCCCTTCCCGCTCGCCCTTGAGCTGGCCCTTTGACACCAACCGGGACACGGCGGTCCGCACGAGGGATTCGTTGACGCCGAAATCCGCGCAAAGAGTAATCAGATCACCGATCCAGAGTACACCACCGCGCGGCTCAACGATGTCTCCATAGATGGTCACGATCAACTGGGCGGCCTTGGGCGGAAGAGGACGCAGAAAGTGATTGGCCGAAGTGTCCCTGATATCGAACATTTGAATCCTGTTCCGAGTGCAATGGCAGCAGATTACCCGGCGCGTTTGCTCAATCCAAGTGCGGCGGTGCGCTCCTTTTCGACGCAAGACGCTTTTGCTTGCGCAGGCGATTTTGTAACGTTATAGGATTACGCGTTATAAAATTACACACTCACGGATGATCCGCATGACTTCCTCGTTTTCTCGTCCATTGAACCGTCGCAGGAAATCCAGCCTCATGGCGTCAGCTGCCGGTGGTGCCCTTCTGGCCATGTCCGCGAGCGCGCTCGCTGATGCACCTTCTGTTGTCACGTCCATCAAGCCGGTCCACTCGATTGCCGCCGCCGTGATGAAGGGCGTTGGCGAACCAGTCATTCTGATAGACGGCGCCGCCTCCCCGCACGGCTTTGCGTTGAAACCAGCACAAGCGTCCCAGCTGCAAAACGCCGACGTGGTGTTCTGGATCGGTCCGGACTTGAGTGCGTCGCTTGAAAAGCCGATCTCCTCCCTCGCGGCAAGCGCCGATATTGTCGAATTGATCAATGCACCCGGTGTTTCCCATCTCGGCATCCGGGAGGGCGCCAATTTCGACGCCCATGATCACGACCATGGACATGGCGACCATGCGGAAGCTGAACATGGTCATGACGATCATGAAGAACATGCCGACCACGATGATCATGGGCATGACGACGACAAGCATGCCGAAGCCGAGCATGGTCACGACGACCACGATCATGAAAAACATGCCGACCACGATGACCACGGGCACGACGACGACAAGCATGCCGAAGCCGAGCTTGGTCACGACGATCATGATCATGATCATGATCATGATCATGAAAAGCATGCCGAAGCGGACCATGACCATGAAGGGGAACGCGACGCCCATATCTGGTTGAACCCGGATAACGGCATTGCGATCGCCGCACAAATGGCGGCAACGCTGTCCAAGGTCGATCCGGACAATGCGGCGACATACCAGAAAAACGCACAGGCCTTCTCGGAACAGATCGAAGCGCTTGAGCACGATCTGGAACATGACCTGGAACCGGCAGCAGGCAAGGCGTTTATCGTGTTTCACGATGCCTACCACCATTTCGAACATCATTTCGATGTCGAAGCCAGCGGTTCCATTACCCTGTCGCCGGAAGCGCTCACAAGCGCCGAACGCGTCGACCAGATCCGGCATCAGATCAAGGACCTGGGCGTAACCTGCGTGTTCCAGGAACCTCAATTCGATGCCAAGCTCGTCGATGTTGTCATCGAAGGCAGCGATGCCCGCGTTGGAACGCTGGACCCGCTTGGCACCGAGCTGCAAAACGGACCGGACCTTTATCCCAATCTTCTCAAAGGTCTGGCAGCGTCTCTAAGCAGTTGCCTGGGTGGCGAGAGCTGACAAAAAACCGCCGGTCACTGACCGGCGGTTTTCTTTTGGAATGCCTTTTGGGACAGCTGGCGTCAGGACCTTGCCTTGGCGCGCAGGGTTTCCGTCTTCTCCAGCGCTTTCAGCAGATGCCGGTCCCGATCGTAGATATCGGAATAGAAGGCGATCGATCCGTCCAGATCCGGCCAGGCTGTGAAATAGGACACATAGACCGGAATGTCGCCGGTTACCTTCTCCTGCTCGTTCTGGCCTGCGGCGATGCGCGAGGTCACATAATCTTTCGATTTACCGAGCACCGCGGCTGCCATCGCTTTCGGGTCGTGAAGCCGGACGCAGCCGTGACTGAACGCTCTGACATCCTTCTTGAAAAGGCTCTTGGCCGGCGTGTCGTGCATGTAGATATGGTGCTTGTTCGGGAAGAGAATCTTGACTTCACCGAGGGCATTCGAGCGCCCGGGATACTGGCGCACATTGATGCTTTGCTGCTTGCTGGCAACCGCGTACCAGTTGACCGACGCAGACGACACCTTGCGTCCGCCTGGCGTTGACACTTCATAGCCGGCACGGTCCAGGTAACTCGGATCCTGCGCCAGTTTCGGCAGCATCTCATTGACGATGATCGAATAAGGAACGCCCCAATAGGGGTTGTATTCAACGATCTCGATCTTGTCGTAGAAGAAGTTGGTCTGGTTGGATTTCTTGCCGACAACCACACGCATCTGCAGCGGATCTTCGCCTGGTGCGCTGTAGGTCGCGGTGAAGGCTGCCTGGTTGATGAAGACCTTGCGCTCTCCGAGCTCTTCCGGAATCCAGCGGCTGCGCTCCATCGCAAGTTCAACCTTGGCGATCTTGGCAGCATTGGTTTCACCGACCATGGCCTTGATGGTGTTCTTGCCAACGATACCGTCCGGAGTCAGCTTGGCTTCCTTCTGGAAGGACTTCACCAAGGCTACCAGTTCCGGCGTGTAAACCTCACCGTCCACATAGGCGGCAAGCGTTTCGGCGTGAGTCGTCTTCAGCTCTTCCGATGCGATCTTGGCAATCGCCGCGACAATGTTCTTCATCTCCGGGCTGGACTTGCCGGCTTTCAGGAACGTGCCGGGCGCAATCACGATCTGGTCCGCTTCCTCGTCTTCTGCCCGCAGACGCGCAAGTTCTTCCTTCAGCGCCTTGAAATGCGCATTTTGCGGCTGATGAGAGGCAAGGTTTGCGCCGACATTGCCGGACCCGTTCAGGATTTCCAGCGCAGCTACGAGATCCACTTCGTGCCGTGGCAGATCGTGGTATTGCGAAATCCGGTTCGGATCGACCCGGCCGCGGGTGGCATCGAGAACATAGGTCAGGGCCGCCGCGCTCAGTTCCATCTCAAATCGCATCAAGGCCGCGTCGCGTGCCTCACCTTCAAGCCCGGCGGTCGCCGGCAGTGCCACGAAATAGTCAGCCGGGTTGAGCGCGAACTGTGCTGCGTCGGCCAATGCACGACGCAGTTCAGCCGCTTTTACGGTGGCCTTGCCATCCTCGATCCAGACGAAGTCCGGATGCTCACGATAATAGGCGATCAGCGCCTCGCCGACTTCCGGCAATGTGGTCAGCGTCATGTCCTTGAGCGCTGGACGGGCCTCATCAAACGCCGTCAGAACCAGGGGGGCAACCGGTTGAGCATCGGTCTGAGCCGACTGGGTTTCCAGATCCGTTCCATCGGTTTCAGACGGCTGGACTTCCGCCGTCTTCTTCTCCGACAGCTCGGCAAGAGAAACCTTTTTCCAGGCGTCCGCCGTGTAGTTCAAATAGCGCGGCGCAGAAACCTTTACCCGGGTCGCCTGCTGGCGCAGCTGTTCCTGGCGTTGCTGCTCCTGGGCACGGCGCTGCTGTTCCGGATTGAACAGGCGCTGGAAGAAATTCTGCGCACTGGCTGTGTCGACTGTCGTGACGCTGAACCCGGTGGCAAGCACCGATGCTGTCAGGGCAACTTTCAGAGACTGCCCGAAGACTGTCCCTCTCCGCCTTTCCGGCAGGGTCAACCCGGTGTCTCGTTCCCGTCCAAAGTCTCTTTTGTTTCTTGCGCGCATTGCCAACATCCGAAATGTTTTAATCGTTGAGACCCGTCACCACGCCCGCCGTGACCAGCCGTAAATTTTCCCTGCCTTGGCATCCAATCCATGCCGCCGCGCTGTCTGGCGCTGGTGGCAGTGAAGGACCCTGTTCCGCAGCGGCTCTCGGCCCAATGGGCCCAACCAGCTCAAATGACCTGCGGATAGGGGTTAATACTACAACAGGCTTGTGCAGTCGGTTAAGGCCAAGTGTCATACACAGCTTTTGAAATCACGTCGGTGTGACGATATTGCCGCGTCCACACCACCCTAAAATAGAACCGCTACTCGCCCTACAGCTAAAAGTCGATTTCATTAGGCGAAAACTGGCAAGGCCTGTCAGGAAGAGGCCGGGATTGTAGCCGACCTCCGGACATTCGGCGCTGACGTGACAAGCATCACGACTGCTTCAGATCGGCCAGCCTATAACCTGGCTCACAAGAACGTGAACGTTCCGCCGGAGTGAAAGATGCCGTTCCAGTTCAATGTCGGAGATCATGTGTCGCCCGTCTTGAAATACAAGAAGTTCAACGCCTCGCAGTATTCACAACTGAAATGGGCGCGGTCCAAGCTGTTCAAAATGGTGCAGAACAACCCGTCCTGTAACGCCTATTTCCGAACGCTGCCGAAGGGCCGCAGCCTGACCAGTCTCATCAACGACAGTCGCATCTGGGTCAATTACGGACCGACGATCTCGCCGCTGCACGGAGAGATCCATGCCCCATCCGGGGAAATCGCCGTTGGAGACCGGGCGTTCAACATGGGGCGCTGGATGGTGCTTGCAACGCTCATTCACGAGCTGGCGCATTATAACGGCGCGCCGATCACAGGCGGCAACACGAGTGCAGAAGAAGCCGTTTATCACTGCGGCCTCGGCACACCGAAAGAATATTATGGCGGCGTGGATGATCCGCGCACGCCTTATGATCCAACAATCGGCGGCTAAACTGGAAACCGGACGGCCTCATGCGGCCATCCGGCAAAGCGTGTCAAATCAGAACGGAATTTCGTCATCCATCGGGCCGCCGCCGCCACCGGAGGGACCGCCATAACCACCACCGCTGGAACCGCTGCCATAGCCGCCGCCGCTTCCGCCACCGCCGAAGCTGCCACCAGAGCCGCCACCGAAGCCGCCTCCGCCGCCGCCCTGGCTGTCATTGCCATAGTCCGGAAGACCGCCGCCGGCACCGGCACCTTCACCGCGGCCATCCAGCATGGTGAGGTTTGAATTGAAACCCTGCAGGACCACTTCCGTGGAATACCTGTCCTGACCGGATTGGTCCTGCCATTTGCGTGTCTGCAACTGGCCTTCGAGATAGACCTTGGATCCCTTGCGCAGGTAACTCTCGGCAACCTTGCAAAGACCTTCGTTGAAGATCACCACACGGTGCCACTCCGTTTTCTCGCGACGTTCGCCGCTGTTCCGGTCGCGCCAGGATTCTGACGTAGCGATCCGCAGATTGGCGATCGGTCGCCCGTCCTGGGTTCGCCGAATTTCCGGATCGGCCCCAAGATTGCCGACCAAGATGACTTTGTTGACGCTGCCCGCCATTCTGCACTCCTGTTGTTCTCTTTCAGCGCTGCCGAACCGCCTCTGCAATCCGGCCGTTCATTATCTTGTTTCCTTGCGCTGCCAGCCTTGCTGCTAGAAACCAGAACCCTAGCGGCCCGCCAACCGCCTCGCCTTCATTTTCCGGCACCTTCACCCATTTTCCACAAGGCAGCACCGGTCGAAGGACTGACAATCCTTGCCGAGGCAACAGTTTCGGCAGCAGCACCACCACCCCTGATTGCACCTCGTTACAGTTTGCCCCGCTTTTGTTCCCCTGCGTCAATTTTTTTGTCAGGACGACAAGGCTCACCGCGTCACGCTTCGGCACCGCTGCAGCGGAGATCTTCCTGACGCAACCTGGGCTATGTACTTGTTTTGTTCTTATCACTTCTGTACAACCGATTCAATTGGTCGATGCAGGGAAAGCCGGAATTTGCTGCCACTCGACCACGCCCTGCTGGAAGCGCAGCGCGAAACTGCTATATCGGTGCAAACGGACGGTTTGGTGACCTCACATCCAGGCGTCCGCGACGTTGTTGACGGCGTCACGCAGAAGATCAGGAAGAATGGCAATGACGACATCCAAAGGCGCAAAGCCGGATGACAGCTGGAAAAACGACCCCACCAAGATGCTCAGCATTCGTGGCGCAAGGGAACATAACCTGAAGGGGGTCGATCTCGATCTGCCGCGCAACAAGCTCATCGTGATGACCGGTCTGTCCGGGTCGGGCAAGTCTTCCCTGGCTTTCGACACGATCTATGCCGAAGGCCAACGCCGGTATGTGGAAAGCCTGTCGGCCTATGCCCGGCAGTTTCTGGAAATGATGCAGAAACCGGATGTCGACCAGATCGATGGCCTGTCTCCGGCCATTTCGATCGAGCAGAAGACAACGTCCCGGAACCCGCGGTCCACCGTCGGCACCGTGACCGAAATCTATGACTATATGCGCCTGTTGTTCGCGCGCGTCGGCATTCCCTATTCACCCGCCACGGGACTGCCGATCGTAAGCCAGACAGTCAGCCAGATGGTCGATCGTGTGCTTGCCCTGGACGAAGGTGCAAGACTTTATCTGCTGGCCCCAATGGTCCGCGGCCGCAAGGGCGAATACCGCAAAGAGCTGGCCGAACTCATGAAGAAGGGCTTTCAGCGGGTCAAGATCGACGGCACCTTCTATGAGATTGCCGATGCCCCTGCCCTCGACAAGAAGTTCAAGCACGACATCGATGTGGTCGTGGACCGGCTTGTCGTGCGCGATGATATCGCCGGCCGGCTTGCAGATTCCCTCGAAACGGCGCTGAAGCTCGCCGACGGCATCGCCATCGCCGAATTTGCCGACAAGACCGACGAGAACGGCGACCCGGAGCGGCTTATCTTCTCTGAGAAGTTTGCCTGCCCGGTGTCCGGTTTCACCATTGCGGAAATCGAACCGCGCCTCTTTTCGTTCAACAACCCTTTCGGCGCCTGCCCAACCTGTGACGGCCTGGGCACGACCCTTGCGTTCGAGGAAGACCTGGTCGTTCCGGATCATTCCCTGTCGCTGCGCGAAGGGGCCGTGCTGCCCTGGGCCAAGACCGGTTCCACCTCCCCTTATTATGCCCAGACCCTGGAGGCCTTGTGCAGTCACTTTGACGTCTCCATGGCAACGCCCTGGAAGGACCTTCCCGCAGAGGTTCAGGACGCGATCTTGCACGGCACGGGCAAGACCGCGATCGAGTTTGTTTATGACGACGGCGTCCGCTCCTACCGGACTGAGAAGACCTTTGAAGGTGTCATCGGCAATATTGAACGGCGCTGGCGCGAAACGGAATCGACCTGGGTGCGGGAAGAACTGGCCCGCTTCCAGTCGGACCACGCCTGCCCGGCCTGCAACGGCTTCCGCCTGAAACCGGAAGCACTGGCCGTGAAAATCGCCGGCAAGCACATCGGAGAAGTGACCGAATACTCCATCCGCCAGGCCAGCGACTGGTTTGAAACGCTGCCGGGCCAGCTCAATGAAAAACAGACCGAGATTGCCGGCCGCATCCTGAAGGAAATCCGCGAACGCCTGAAGTTTCTCAATGATGTCGGACTGGAATACCTGACCCTGTCACGGGCCTCCGGCACGCTGTCCGGCGGTGAAAGCCAGCGCATTCGTCTGGCCTCCCAGATCGGATCCGGGCTCACCGGTGTGCTTTACGTTCTCGACGAACCGTCCATTGGCCTGCATCAGCGCGACAATGCCCGGCTTCTGGAAACGCTGAAGCACCTGCGCGACCTCGGCAACACCGTGATTGTCGTGGAACATGACGAAGATGCCGTCCTGACGGCCGATTATGTGGTGGATGTCGGTCCGGGCGCCGGTGTTCATGGCGGCGAAGTCGTTGCCAAGGGCACACCGGCGGAAGTCATGGCAAACCCGGCGTCCCTCACAGGGCAATATCTGTCCGGTGCAATGATGATTTCGCGCGCGGATGAGCGCAGGAAAATCAACAAGAAGCGCCAGATTTCCGTGCGCGGCGCGCGCGGCAACAATCTGAAGGACCTTGATGTCGACGTGCCGCTGAGCACCTTCACCTGCGTCACGGGCGTTTCTGGCGGGGGCAAGTCCACCTTCCTGGTCGACACGCTCTACAAGGCCGCGGCACGGCGTCTCAACGGCGCTCGCGACAATCCGGCTCCGCATGACCGCATCGAGGGCCTGGAAGTGCTCGACAAGGTGATCGACATTGACCAGTCGCCCATCGGGCGGACACCGCGTTCGAACCCGGCCACATATACCGGGGCGTTCACGCCGATCCGCGAATGGTTCGCCGGCATGCCGGAAGCCAAGGCGCGCGGCTATCAGCCGGGCCGGTTCTCCTTCAACGTCAAGGGGGGCCGCTGCGAAGCCTGTCAGGGCGACGGTGTCATCAAGATCGAAATGCACTTCTTGCCGGACGTCTATGTCACCTGCGACGTCTGCAAGGGCAAACGCTACAATCGCGAGACGCTGGAAGTTGAGTTCAAGGGCAAGTCGATCGCCGATGTCCTCGACATGACCGTGGAGGAAGCCGCCGAGTTTTTCTCAGCCGTTCCTTCCGTGCGTGACAAGATGGAAACCCTTGCCCGGGTAGGTCTTGGCTATATCAAGGTCGGTCAGCAGGCGACAACGCTTTCCGGTGGTGAGGCGCAGCGGGTCAAGCTCGCCAAGGAACTCTCCAAGCGGTCCACGGGCCGGACGCTCTATATCCTGGATGAACCGACCACTGGGCTTCACTTCCACGACGTTGCCAAACTGCTGGACGTGCTGCACGAGCTGGTCGACCAGGGCAACACCGTTCTTGTGATCGAGCACAATCTGGAAGTGATCAAGACGGCGGACTGGATCATCGATCTCGGCCCGGAAGGCGGCGATGGCGGCGGCACCGTTGTCGCGGCCGGGCGGCCGGAGGACGTTGCTGAAGTCCAGGCGAGTTATACCGGTCAGTTCCTGCAGGAACTGCTGCAGCGCCGGCCTCAGCGCGCTCCGGATGCGGCCGAATAAACACCCGACCTGAAGTGCCCCAACGGCAGAACCAGTTTGCAGCGCACACTGGCTCTGCCTTTTGTTTTCATGACACTTTTTCGAATCACCTGCGCAAAGCATCTTCAATTTTTGCTGCATTGCACCACATGCATATCAGACTTGCAGATATGGCACTTCTTTAAATTCGGGCGGTGAAATATATAGGGATCAACAACGGCGCGGAACGCAGCTGCGTTTCGGTAAATAAGGAAAAACAAAATGTTCGACACAGTGCGCCAACGCTACAACAACTGGGTAAGCTACCGCCGCGCGGTTGACGAATTGTCCCGCCTTTCCCAGCGTGAGCTCGCCGACCTCGGCATCAGCCGGAGCGACATCAAATTCGTCGCTCGCCGTCACAACGGCTGACACATATAGAATCGCGTCCCTAGGCATCCTCCTCCCAGCCGACGGGCGTGTGACACGCAGGGCATCCTCCTCCCAGCCCTGTCACGTCGAAACGACGCCCGTCAGTACCTCCTCCCACTGGCGGGCGTTCGTTTGTCTGGCGTTTGGATTTTCTTCCTGACCTTCCCGACCTCCGCTAGCCATGAAGCATCCTTGCTGAGCATGTGGTGACAAATACGTGCGTGCGACAGACGTGCCGGCGTAGCTTCGGTTTGCGCTTGCGAACTTGTCACCTCAAGCGAAGAGATACAGACCTGCCAACGCGGTGCAGAGCCGCCGATTGCCTTCCAGTTCAGGAGGGCTTTTTCCGTTTCAGATAGCCCAACCCTTCGCATATGCAGCATGAAATGCGCGCAGCTATGCGCCAGGCGGGATCAATTATGGATCAATTAGCGGTTTAACCGTTTATAAACCTGCATTTTCTGCATAGCTGCTTCGCGATTTCCCCTCTACCTCGCAGTGCACAATATCCCTATCTTCCAGTCATCAAGACGAACGGGCCAGACGCCGATCCGCGGTGCCATGGCCAAGAGATAAAGCGAAAGGCCTAAAGCATGATCGATACTGTTGTTCGCAAATTCAACAACTGGAAACGCTTCCGTCAGACCTATGACGAGCTGTCCAACCTGTCCAATCGTGAACTGAACGACCTGGGCATTGCCCGCGGCGACATTGCGCATTACGCGCGCCAGTCCGCGAAATAAAAAGTTTCGCAGTCCCGCGGCATCCTCCTCCCAGCCAACGGATTGCAAAGCCTGCGCCCCTTCGGGGACGCAGTTTCATAAAAACGCTCGCCGGATCCTCCTCCCACCGGCGAGCGTTTTTTCGTTTCTGCCCCCTGAGCTGCCGTGATCCCGCTGCCATCGTTGCGCAATGCGCCGGTAATCTGTATCAGGGCTGCAAACTGTTGTTTGGCCTGCTCCGCTGGAACCTGGTTTCATCCGCGCATGCCCGCTTATTCCAGGGAACAAATATGAGCCCCATTCATGTCATCGGCGGCGGTCTTGCAGGCTCCGAGGCTGCCTGGCAAATCGCACAGGCCGGTCTTGACGTTGTGCTGCATGAAATGCGGCCGGTCCGCAAGACCGACGCCCACCAGACGGACGGACTTGCCGAACTGGTGTGTTCCAACTCCTTTCGATCCGATGATTCCGAACAGAACGCAGTAGGATTGATCCACCACGAATTGCGCCAGCTTGGCTCCCTGATCATGGCCTGTGCCGATGCCCATCAGGTTCCTGCCGGCAGCGCGCTTGCCGTGGATCGGGACGGGTTTTCCGACGCGGTTACCAAGGCCCTTGAAGATCATCCGCGCGTGACGATCGATCGCCAGGAAATTGCCGGTCTGCCTCCGGCGGACTGGGACAAGGTCATCATCGCCACCGGCCCGCTCACGTCGCCTGCCCTGTCCCAGGCTGTTCTTGAAAAAAGCGGCGAGGACGCGCTCGCCTTCTTCGACGCCATTGCACCGATCGTCCATTTTGACAGCGTCGACCTGTCGAAAGCCTGGTTCCAGTCGCGCTATGACAAGGTAGGCCCCGGCGGTACGGGCAAGGACTACCTCAACTGTCCGATGGACAAGGACCAGTACGAGGCCTTTATCGACGCGCTACTGACAGGCGACACCGCCGACTTCAAGGAATGGGAAGGCACACCCTATTTTGACGGCTGCCTGCCGATTGAAGTGATGGCCGCGCGCGGGCGCGAGACGCTGCGCCACGGGCCGATGAAACCCATGGGTCTGACCAATGCGCACAATCCGGACGTCAAGGCCTATGCGGTGGTGCAGCTGCGCCAGGACAACGCGCTCGGCACGCTCTACAACATGGTCGGGTTTCAGACCAAACTGAAATACGGTGCCCAGGCCGACATCTTCCGCATGATCCCGGGCCTGGAGAATGCCCAGTTTGCCCGCCTTGGCGGATTGCATCGCAACACGTTCCTCAATTCACCGAAGGTTCTCGACGGCTCGCTGCAGCTGAAGGCCGCCCCACGTCTCAGGTTTGCCGGTCAGATCACCGGCTGCGAAGGATATGTGGAATCGGCCAGCGTCGGCTGTCTCGCCGGCCTGTTCTCCGTGATGGAGGCAAATGGCCGCGAAATCATTGCACCACCCGAGACCACGGCAATGGGCGCCCTTCTCGGCCACATCACCGGGGGGCACATTTCGCGCGATGACGGTGCCGGGAAACCGAGCTCCTTCCAGCCGATGAATGTCAATTTCGGCCTGTTTCCGCCCGTGGAGGCTCCCACTAAGGATGAGACCGGCAAACGGCTGAAAGGCAAGGACAAGGCCCGGGCCAAGAAGCTGGCCATGACCAGCCGCGCAAAGACGGACTTTGCCGTCTGGCAAAGCAAACTCGGTTTGAAAAAGGAAGCCGCGGAGTAGGTGCGCGGTTTTCCATGATGCGGCTTGCCAGGCGAGCGGCAGATCAAATCCTGGAGAGCGCTCTGCCGCTGGCGCGCCACAACAGCCATTGACGCCTGAGTTGGGACAGTTCAATCACCTGTTTCAACGGATCATGCCGAGGCGCTTCCAGCTTTTTCAGGAAGGGCTCCACGAGAACAAGCGGCAAAAAGGCATTGTCGCATTCCGGCGGAACGGAACCGGCGGCTTGCTGCACCCGGCTCAGATGATGGCGGACATGACTACGCAGCTCTGAAAGGACTGCCCCGAGCTCAGGTGTGGTTTCCGCTCGAAACACGGTCTCCACATCAAGGTTGTGACGCTCACAGACATCCTTCGGCAAATACATCTGCCGTCTGGAGCCGTGCCACGGAAGCGCCCGCATCAGACCGGTCAGTGCATAGGCCACGCCGGCATGGCCGGCAGCCGTGGCCGTTTCCGGGTCCTTGCCGCCGTTCAGGACAAAGCAGGCCAGCTGGATCACGCCGGAAACGGTTTCTCCGGCATACCCCTCCAGATCGTTCAGGCTCGGCATCTGATCGTTGTAAAGATCAAACACCCGCGCTTCGGTCATCGCCACCAGTCCCTTTTTCGGAAGCTTGTAGCGGTCTATGGTCTGGAGCAAGGCATTGGCGACAGGATTGGACGCGGCAGCGCCGTGTTCCGTGCCTTCCAGGAGATCCCGCCACCACTGCAGGCGCATCTCGCCCGGCAAAGGTTCGGAGACAAGTTCCCGGATGCGCGCGATTTCGGCGCTGAAAGCATAAAGAGCCATCAGTCCGGAACGATGCGTTTCGGGCGCGAGCAAAGCACTCAGATACCGGTCTTTGTCGAACCGGCGCACAATGTCCGCTGCGTGATCGAAATCGGTGGTCATGACCGCCATATGGTTCGCGCGAGTGCTTAGTCCACCGCCAAAAGCGCTGTGGCAACGGCCCTGTCTTCGGACAAGAGGACATTGTAGGTGCGGACGGCAGCTCCGGTCGACATGGGATCGGCCAGGATCCCGGCCGCCCGGAATCTTTCCTTGAGTGCCTGCGGCAGGGGCCGAAGGTCCTTGCCGGTACCGATCAGAAGAACTTCGATGTCTTCGTGTTCCTCGAAAACCCGTTGAAACGCTTCTTCGCTCAGCTCTTCCGGACTGGACAGATGCCAGCCGTAGATGCCGCTTGGAACGCATAACAGCGATCCGCGATGAGACATGTCCGCGAACCGGAAACCGCCATTGCCATAGGCATCCAGCGGCGCCCGGCCCGGAAAGTGTGCGTCACGAATTTCCATCGACCGCCCTTGCTCAGGCCGAGGCCTTGGCCTCAGGGCCTGCCTTGCCGTCATCGTCCTTCTTGGTCAGGGCGTCCGGACGCAGGTTGAGAAGGATCAGGAACGGTGCTGCCAGGAAGATCGAGGAGTAGGTGCCGATGACAATGCCGAAGATCATCGCCAGCGTGAACGACTGGATCACCTCACCGCCGAAGACATAAAGTGCAATCAGCGCAAGCAGCGTGGTGACGGAGGTCATGGTCGTTCTGGACAGTGTCTCGTTGATCGACTGATCCAGAATGTCCTGCAGCGGGCGCTTTTTGTACTTGCGCAGATTCTCGCGAATACGGTCATAGACCACGACGGTATCGTTGAGCGAATAGCCGATAATGGTCAGAACGGCCGCGATACTCGACAGCGAGAAATCCAGCTGCAGCAGCACGAATAGCCCGATTGTGATCACCACATCGTTGGCGGTGGTCAGGATCGCCCCGATGGCAAAGTGCCATTCAAACCGGAACCAGATGTAGAACATGATCGCCAGCAGCGAGGCAATCACCGCAATGGCGCCGGCCTGGGCCAATTCGCCGGAAACACGCGGTCCAACCACTTCAACGCGGCGGAAGTCGACATTGTCGTCGGCAAAGATCGTGCGCACCCGCTGCACGACCGATTGCTGGGCGAGTTCGCCGCCCGGCTGCTCTTCGACACGGATCAGAATGTCGTCTGACGCGCCGAATTCCTGAACCTGAACATCGCCGAGATTGAGCTCGGAGAGTTCGGAGCGGATCGCACCGATATCGGCCGGCCCATCGGTCTTGATCTCGATGATCGTACCGCCCTTGAAGTCGATGCCGTAATTCATGCCAACGGTGAAGAAACCGGCCAGTGAAGCAATCACCAGCAGGACGGACAGCGGAAAGCTTACCTTCCGCAGCCACATGAACTTGATATGCGTGTTGTCCGGAACGAGTCTCAGCAACATGTGTTTGTCTCCCGGATCAAATCGGCAATTTGGACGGACGGCGCTGGCGGATCCACAGAGCCACAAGCAACCGGCTGAAGGTGAAGGCCGAGAAGACCGTGGTGAAGATCCCGATTGCCAGGGTCACGGCAAAGCCGCGCACGGGCCCGGAACCGAGCTGGAACAGAATGACGGCCGCGATCAGCGTGGTGATGTTGGCATCAAGAATGGTGCCAAGCGCCCGGCTGTAGCCGGCATCAATGGCTGAAATCACCGATCGCCCTGCCCTCGATTCCTCGCGTATTCGCTCAAAGATCAGCACGTTGGCATCCACCGCCATACCGATGGTCAGGACGATGCCGGCAATGCCGGGCAATGTCAGCGTGGCCTGAAGCAAGGTTAGCGCCCCGAAAATCAGGAAGATGTTCGACAACAGCGCCAAGTCAGCAATCAAACCGAAACGGCCATAGGCCAGGATCATGAAGACAATCACGGCGGCGCCTGCAATGATCGAGGCAATCCGTCCGGCCTCGATGGAGTCGGCGCCGAGGCCCGGGCCGATGGACCGCTCCTCAATCACGGTCAGCTTTGCCGGCAGAGCGCCTGCCCGCAGCAAGACAGCAAGATCGTTTGCGCTATCGACCGTGAAGTTTCCAGAAATCTGACCGGAACCACCGGTGATCGGTTCGCGGATGACGGGCGCGGAAATCACTTCTTCGTCGAGCACGATCGCAAAGGGGCGATTGACGTTTTGCTGCGTGATCAGAGCGAATTTGCGGGCACCGGACTGGTTGAAGCGGAAGTTCACCACAGGCTCGTTGGAACGCTGGTCGAAGGAGACCTGTGCATCGACAAGATCATCCCCGCCCAGAAGCGGTGCTTCTTCAAGAAGATACGGGAATGGCGGATCGTCCACGGACATCATGACCACTGTTCCCGGAGGTGGCCGGTTCTGCAGCGCCTGTTCCCCTGACATGGACGTGTCGACCATGTGGAACGTCAACTGGGCGGTCGTTCCGATGACATCTTTCAGACGCTCCGGGTCGTCCTCGCCCGGCGCTTCGACCAGGATGCGGTCGCTGCCCTGGCGCTGAATGCTGGGTTCCGTGGTGCCGAGTTCGTCAACACGACGGCGGATAACCTCGATGGACTGCTGCACGATGTTGGTCATGCGGTCCTGAAGGCCCTGTTCGGAATAGGTGAACCGGACGAGACCATCATCATTGACGGTCATCTCGAATTCGTTGACGGGCTGGCCACCAAACAGATTGGTGACAAGCGGATTGACCAGGGGCTCCAGTCGCTCTTCCGCTTCCGCCAGACGCGTGAGATCCCGGATCCGGACCTGCGTGGCTTCGCCCTGAACGCCCAGGCCGGTGTAGCCGATCCTCGGATCCTCGCGCAGGGTCGAACGGATGTCGCCCTCCAGCTGTTTCATCCGCTTCTGGATGTAGTCTTTCTGGTCGATCTCGTAGAGAAGGTAGGCACCGCCCCTCAGATCGAGACCCAGAACCATCTGGCTCTTCGGCAGAAAGTCCGGCCAGCTTTCAAGCTGTTTGGCAGAGAAGAAATTCGGCAGGGTCGTTATGATGCCTGCAACAACCACAAGCAGGATCAGAGCGATCTTCCAGCGGGCGAAATAGAGCATGGTCAAGCCTTAAAAGCGGCCAGGCCGGTCAAACACCGGCCCGGCAAATCATCGGAATGTCGCGGTCTCAGCCGTTGTCTTTCGCCGGCTCGGTCTTGGAACGCACTTCCTGCACCATGGAGCGGACAACACGGACCTTCACGCCTTCTCCCAGCTCGACCTGGATCTCGCCGTCATCGACGACCTTGGAGACCTTGCCGATCAGACCGCCGGTCGTCACGACGGTGTCGCCACGGCGCAGGTTGGCAACCATTTCCTGGTGCTGCTTCATCCGCGTGCGCTGCGGCCGGATGATCAGGAAATACATGATCGCGAAGATCGCAACAAACGGAAGGATCTGGATCAAGAAACCGGAAGCGCCTGCCGGACCGGCTGCCTGCGCATAAGCTGGGGTGATGAACATGTAGTACTCCTAAGGGGGCGCCTTCCTGTTCCGGTCTGCCTAGATGACAGTTTCCGGGAAAACGCTCTTGTTCTGGTCGCGCGGACTATAGCGGCGGCGCGCCTCATTTCAAGCTTTGCAAGCAGTTTCCGGCGTACCGGTATGGGAATAACTGGCGTTTTCGCCCGTCAGCCACCGTGATACTCCTGCCACGACTTATCTCAGGGCCTCACATGGGCCTTTTTGACAGGGCATGCAAGAAGAATGAGTGCTGAAAACGACATCACAGCCTTGAACGCCAAGCTCGATTCCCTTCTGGAGCTGATCAGCCGCGCCGTGCCGGCAGCTCCGCGGCAAATCGACTGGACCGAAGCCGATGCTTTTGTGTGGGTCCCGGACCCCGGCGACCTTCAGCCGGTGCGCAAGGTCAACAGGGTCGAAATCACCCTGCTCTGCGCCGTTTCACATGTGCGTGACCTCCTTCTGGACAACACCAGGCGCTTTGCAAACGGCCTCCCAGCCAACAATGCCCTGCTCTGGGGTGCGCGCGGCATGGGTAAATCCTCCCTGGTCAAGGCCGCTCATGCAGCCGTCAACCAGGAGGCTGGCCGCTCCGACGTCAAGCTCATCGAAATTCACCGGGAAGACATTGAATCCCTGCCGAAACTCATGACCGCGATCCGATCCGCTCCGCATCGGTTCATTGTCTTCTGTGACGATCTCAGCTTCGACAACGACGACACGTCCTACAAGTCGCTGAAAGCGGTTCTGGAAGGTGGCATTGAAGGCCGACCGGAAAACGTCATTTTCTACGCAACGTCGAACCGCCGTCACCTCCTGCCGCGTGACATGATCGAGAACGAACGGTCCACCGCCATCAATCCGGCCGAAGCGGTGGAAGAGAAAGTGTCCCTGTCGGACAGGTTCGGTCTTTGGCTCGGGTTCCACAAATGCAGCCAGGACGACTATCTGGACATGGTGCGCGGATATGCCGAGCATTTCAGGCTCGACATGGCCGAAGACGACTTGCGGTCCCGGGCGCTTGAATGGGCGACGACGCGGGGCAGCCGCTCCGGCCGGGTGGCCTATCAGTTCATTCAGGACCTCGCCGGCCGGCTGGGCAAGACGCTAGACTAAACAAACAACAAAGCCCGGCCAATGGCCGGGCTCGAAGCTTTTCGATTCTTTTGATCAACGTCGGGGCAGATGGTTCAGCGGGTCGACCGGCTTGTTGCCCTTGCGCAATTCGAAATGCACCTGCGGCTGCGTGACAGACCCGGTCGCCCCGGCCAGGGCCACAACGTCGCCTCGGCGAACCGCATCACCGCGCTTGACCTTCAACTCGCTGTTATGGGCATAGGCTGAAACCCAGCCATCGCTGTGACGGACCAGAATCAGGTTGCCGTAACCTTTCAGCTCATTGCCGGAATAGATCACCGTGCCGTCGTCAGCTGCGTGCACGGCCGTCCCCTCGGGAACAGCCAGGTTCACACCCTCGTTGCGGCCACCGCCCGGTTTGGCACCGAAATCGGAAATGATCCGCCCGCGCACCGGCCAGCGGAACTGGGCCGTCGTGGCACTGTCTTCGCGAACGCTGGCAACGGTCGTCGGTGTCTTGATCGGCTCGGTCGGCTTGGCTTCGCTGGTCAGGGCCGGTGCCGGAAGGCTGGTTGTCTCAACGGTTCCGGACGGCGCCGCAGCAACCGAAGATGCCGGCGCAGCAGGTTGCCTGCGGGGTGTCGGGATCTGGGAAGCGGGTGCAGCGTTCGGGATCGATGCAGTTGTGAGGGGCCGCGAAGATCCGCCCGGCTTGCGCTTTGGCAGCGTACTGACACGGATGATCTCGACATTCTCAACCGTCACCTCGCCGCGACTGATATCGGCAAAGCTGGGTTGACTGACCGGCTTTCCTTCAGGACGAGGCAAACTGCCAACTGTCGTCGGAATGGAACTGGTCGTGATCGTTTCGTTCGTTGCCACCTTGGGCAGTTTCACCCGACGGCTCTCGCCTTCCGTCGTACTGGAGTGACCGTTGTTGTCGGCATAAACATAAGTCGGGATGATCAGGCTCTGACCCGGACGGACTTTCGTCGGGTCCTCGATACCGTTCACGGCAACCAGGGCCTGGATCGGCACACCATAGCGGCGGGCAACCGAATTCAGGCTGTCGCCCTGACGCATCTGCACGCGCGTACCACCTGCAGAGGTCCAGCCCTTCCAGCTTTTTGCATTTCGCGCGACTTCCGGGGCCGGCAGGGTTGCGACGGGAGCCGCTTTCACCGGCACTGCGCTCGGCGCAGGAGCTGCAGGCAAGGGAGCAGCCTGGACCCTGGGTGTCGAAACGGGAACAGACGCTGTGGTCACCGGCGCGGATGAGGCTAGCGGCAACCCGGCAGGCGTGCCACCCGGCCCCTTGGCGATGTCCTGGTAAGTCGGCTGCTTGTGCGCGCCATTCAGAATTTCACGCTGGTTTTGGGTGTTGCCCGTGTAATAGGGAGGTTCTCCAAAACGCTCGCTGGCACTCGAACATCCCGCAAGAGCAGCTGCCACCAATGCAACGGTGGCCACTTTGCTCATCATGTCCCTGCGGAGGGTACGCATCCGCTTTGTCATCGCCTAAACTCAAACCGCTAACTGTGGCTGTTATGGTTAAGAGTAGACGGCAGTAAGGTTTATAAAGGCTAAAGGCCGGCGCCCTAATTCCCGAAAAACCCGGTTTTCTCAATAGTGAAGCAGAGTCAGGTCGCCACTGACGCCCGAATTCATAGTAAATTCGAGTGTGATACCAGTCCGGCTACCGATATCCCGATACCATTTTCAGAATCGGCCGGCGGCTTGAGGTCACAGCATCTTGGCGACACCGGGCTGAAGCATCACCGTGCGCAACGACATCAACGTTTCCGCGGTCATGACGCCGTCGGCCTTCTGGAACCGGATCAGAGACTGGACCTGCTTTGAGCTGCCGACAGGTGCCAGCAGGTAGCCGCCGGGTTTGAGCTGCTGCACCCAGCTGTCCGGGATCGTCTCGACGGCCGCCGTCACGATGATCCGGTCGAATGGTCCCTTTTGCTTCAAGCCGTCAAACCCGTCGGCCTGACGGGCTTTCACGTTTTCAAGTTTGAGTGCGGCAAACCGCCTTGCCGCGAGGTCCTTGAGCGTGGCGAACCGGTCCAGGGTCTCGATGCGTGCGGCCAGATGCGCCATGACGGCGGCCTGGTAACCGGACCCGGTTCCGATTTCCAGAACCGCATGGTCTTTCGAAAGGCCCAGTGATTGAACGGCGAAAGCAACCAGCGACGGCGCCGAAATGGACTGACCGCATTCAATCGGCAGGGACGTGTCTTCATAGGCAAGGCCATGATGGCGCGCAGACAGGAACAGACGCCTCGGCACCCTCTCTATAGCCGTCAGGACGTCGCGCGCACCAACACCCCGCTGCCTCAACGCAAGTGTCAGGGCTGCGCGCGCCTCGGCTTCGTCCGGCAAACCGACAGGACCTTCTCCCGATTCCCCGCCCGGCCTTTGTCCGGCCATGCATTGCTCCGTCTTCGGCTTTACTGCAGCGCCCCGGCGAGCTGGGTGACCAGATCGTGGGCTGTCAGATCTATGCGTAGCGGCGAAACGGAGACATATCCATCGGCAATTGCCTGAAGATCCGAATTATCAAGAACGGATTTGCCGCGATCCTGGAACCTTAGCCAATAATAGGGATAGCCGCGCCCGTCCTGGCGCTCCTCGATGGACAGGCCACTTTGCTCGTGATGCCCCTGCACCGTGACCTTGACCCCCTTGACCTCGTCCGCGGAGCATGCCGGAAAGTTGACGTTGAGCAAGGTGTAAGGTGGCAGCGGAAAGTCGATCAACTGCTTGAACAGCTCCGGTGCATGAGCCTCGGCTGTCGAATAGTCCGGTTCAGAGCGAACGTCCCAGCTATAGGCCTGTGACACCGCAATCGACCTGATTCCCAGGATCGCGCCTTCCATTGCACCGGCAACGGTGCCGGAATAGGTGACGTCCTCGGCGAGATTCTGGCCACGGTTGATGCCGGACAGGACCAGATCCGGCAATCCGGGCAGAACCTTGCGCACCCCCATGATCACACAATCCGTCGGCGTCCCTTTCAGGGCGTAATGACGATCGTCGATCCGGCGCAGGCGAAGCGGGTCGCTCAAGGTTAGAGAATGGGCAACGCCGCTCTGATCGGTTTCAGGGGCAATGACCCAGACATCGTCGGACAAGGTCCTGGCAATCGATTCCAGAACGGCAAGCCCCGGCGACTGAATGCCGTCGTCATTGGTGATCAGAATACGCATGGCGGATTGCTCCAAATTGGTTTCGGGTCTGCGCGTCATGGCGAAAGACCCGGTCTTTCTTTAAATGCAGAGGACGGCAATCGATCCGATTGCCGCCCTTGAGGTTCAAAAAACTGGCGAGACACCAGCTCTTCCAGTCGGCCGCGCCAGGCGTCTAACCGATTTTTTCAAGACCACCCATGTAGGGCCGCAACACGTCCGGCACGGTGATCGAACCATCTGCGTTCTGGTAGTTTTCCAGAACCGCGATCAGGGCGCGGCCAACCGCGATTCCCGAACCGTTCAGCGTATGCACATGCACTGTTTGCTTGGCATCCGCCGGCCGGTAACGCGCATTCATGCGCCGGGCCTGGAAATCCCCGCAGACCGAGCAGGAGGAAATCTCCCGATAGGTGTCCTGCCCCGGCAGCCAGACTTCGATGTCATAGGTCTTGCGGGCGCCGAAGCCCATGTCGCCTGTGCAAAGCGTCATGACCCGGTAATGCAGGCCAAGTTTCTGCAGCACCTTCTCCGCGCTTCCAAGCATACGCTCCAGTTCGTCCAGGGACTCTTCCGGCCGCGTCACCGAAACCAGCTCGCATTTCAGGAACTGGTGCTGGCGCAGCATGCCTCGGGTGTCGCGGCCGGCGGATCCAGCCTCGGAGCGGAAACAGTAGGTCAAGGCGGTGACCCGCAGCGGCAGCTGGTCCTCGGTCAGAATCTCGCCGGCGACCAGATTGGTGAGCGGCACTTCCGCCGTCGGGATCAGATAGTGATCCGTTGTGGTCTTGAAGAGATCCTCACCAAATTTCGGCAACTGCCCGGTGCCATAGAGCGGATCGCTGTGGACCAGCAGCGGCGGCGAGACTTCGGTATAGCCGTGCTCCTGGGTATGCAGATCGATCATGAACTGGCCGAGCGCCCGCTCAAGCCTAGCAATCTGGCCTTTCAGCACCACGAAGCGCGACCCGGAGAGTTTGGCGGCGGCGGCAAAATCCATGTCGCCAAGCGCTTCTCCCAACTCGTAGTGCTCTTTCGGAGCCTCGTTGAAGGTGAAAGTCGGCTTGTCGCCATGCGTTTTCAAAAGCGCGTTGTCGGCTTCGTCCTCTCCGACCGGCACATCGTCATGGGGCAAATTGGGAATCACCGCCATGGCTGCCTCAAGATCGGCAACCAGCTTTCGCTCTTCCTCTTCGCCTGACTGGATGAAGGCCTTGATCTGGGCGACTTCCTCGATCAGCTCCTGGGCACGAGCGTCGTCGCCCGCCCCCTTCGCCTTGCCGATTTCCTTCGACGCCGCGTTGCGCCGTTCCTGAGCTTCCTGAAGCCTGGTGATATGGGAGCGACGGGACTCATCAAGCGCAATCAGCTTGGCGGCTGAGGCCTCGTAGCCCCGCTTGGCCAGGGCCTGGTCAAATGCGTCTGGGTTTTCCCGTATCCATCTAATATCAAACATCTTCGCTTTCCGAACGACGGTCGTTGCTGTTGCTTCCGTCTGCCGTCCGGAGAAGGATCAGATGCCGGGATCAGGCCGCGGCGTCTTCCGCTTCGCGCTCGGCTTCCCGCTCCGCGCGTTGGCGCTCCACCAGTCTGACAGACAGAATGGAGACTTCGTAGAGAAGCAGCGTGGGCAGCGCAAGACCGATCTGCGAGATCGGGTCCGGGGGTGTCAAAATTGCAGCAGCGGCAAAGGCACCGACAATGGCGTATTTACGCTTGCTCTTCAGCCCGTCGGCCGTCACCAGACCGGCGCGTCCCAGAAGCGTCAGCACCACCGGCAACTGGAACACCAGGCCGAAGGCAAAGATCAGGATCATGATCAGGCCGAGATACTCACTCACCTTGGCAAGGTGCTGAATGGCGACCTGCCCTTCCCGCGCCAGCTGTTCCTGGGACAGGAAGAACCCCATCGCCATCGGCATGACCAGGAAATAGACGAGGCAGGCCCCGATCAGAAAGAGGATGGGTGTCGCCACCAGAAACGGCAGGAAAGCGCCGCGTTCATTCTTGTAAAGGCCGGGAGCCACAAACATGTAGATCTGGCTGGCGATCACCGGGAACGCCAGGAAAAGAGCGCCAAACAGGGCCAGCTTGAGCTGGGTGAAGAACCACTCCTGCGGTGCGGTAAAGATCATCTGCACCGCATCCGGATCCGGCGCGGCCCGAAGATAGGGAACCGTCAGGATGTTGTAGATATCGGTCGCGAAATAGAAGCAGACGACAAACATCACAAGGATGGCCGCGATAGACCACATCAGCCGCTGGCGCAGCTCAATGAGATGTTCGATAAGAGGCGCCTTCGAGGCGTCGATATCTTCCTGGCTCATGCCTTCACATCTTCCGACACCGGTTTTGCTGCCGGTTTGGTTTCAGGCTCGACTGGTGCAGCAGTCGTCTCAGCCGGTGTCACCGGTGCAGAGGGACCGGGCGCGGCCGGTTCCGCTGATCCGTTGTCCTCGGCAGCAGGTTTTGCCGTTTCCGTGTCCTTGGCCGCGGGTTTCTTGACCGCGTCCTCTTCGATCGACTTCTTCAGGTCGCCCAGCGGATTGAAGTTGGCGGCCTCTTCGACCTGCTTCTTCATGTCGGCGATGTCCGCCTGCTGTTCCGCCTCGCGCAAGGCGTCGTTGAAGGTCGACTGGAATTCACGCGACATGCGGCGCATCTTTCCCATCGTCTGCCCGAGCGTGCGCAGCATGCGCGGCAGGTCTTTTGGCCCCACAACGATGATCGCGATACAGGCGATCACCAAAAGTTCGGTCCAACCGATATCGAACATGAGATGTTTCGTCCCTTAAGGAGACGCGACGCAGATTAAGATCAGCTCGCTTTGGTCTGATCTTCAGCTTTTGCGGACGGTGCCGATTCGCTGGCCTGATGATCGATGGTCTTCGGCGCGTCGGCAGTGTCGTCTTCGGCCATGCCTTTCTTGAAGCTTTTGATTCCCTTGGCAACATCACCCATAAGCTCGGAAATCTTGCCGCGTCCGAAGAGCAGAACCACCACCACTGCGATGATCAAGATCTGCCAAATACTAATGCCCATACGCCAAACTCCTGATAATTGGCTTTAAAGCCCTGTGGCCCTTTTACAAAAACGGCCTTCTCCCTGCAACATGCCTGAGAAGATCATTTCTTGCACTTAGACGGAATGCTAAGCCGGGCAGTCTTCCTTAAAATTGGGAAGCCTGCCTTGGAAAGACAAGCACGTCTTTCGGATCAGTGGTCACCGCGACGTCCATTCCCTCGTTCCATTCGCATCCAGCGCGCACACGCGCCTGAAGCGGGCGGTCAAGGCCATCAACAACAATCGACAGCAGATCGACCTCTCCGACAAACCGTTTTGAGCGGACCCGTCCAGGCACACCGCAAAGCCCCGCGGCATTCAGAACGATTCCCTGCGGTCGGATGCAGACATCGACCTGTTGTCCTTCCGAAAGGCCCGAAGCCTCAAGAACTCCGACGGGTGTCTCGATCCCGGCTGAACTCACCTTGCCTTCCAGCTGATTGAGTTCGGAGAAGAACCGCGCCGCAAACAGGTCAACCGGAGCGTTATAGAGATCAGCCGCCGTGCCGCTCTGCACCAGGCGCCCGCGCCGCATCAATGCAATGCGGTCGCCCATGCGCATGGCCTCTTCCGGATCGTGGGTGACGATGATGCAGGTCGCCCTGGTCTCGCGGATCACCGCAAGGGTCTCGTCACGGACATTGTCACGCAACCTTTTGTCGAGACCCGAAAACGGTTCATCCATCAACAGAATGCCCGGACGCGGCACCAGCGCGCGCGCAAGTGCGACGCGTTGCTGCTCTCCGCCCGACAGGGCATGAGGGTAATCGGCGGCATAATCGGCCAGCCCGACACGCCCAAGCGCACTCAGGGCCGCTGCCTTGGCTTCCTTGCGGGGCACACCGGTGAGGCCGAACATGACATTGGCCAGGATGCTCATATGCGGAAAAAGTGCATAGTCCTGGAACATCAGGCCAACGCCGCGTTTTTCCGGCGGCATGAAATGGTCCTGACCGGCAACTTCCCGTCCGTTGATCAGGACCTTGCCCCGGCTTTGACGCTCTACACCTGCCGCAATGCGCATCAACGTGGTTTTGCCACAACCCGAATGACCTAGCAGACACAGGATTTCACCCGGCGCAATCGACAGGCTCAGGTCCTTGACCGAGTCAACACCGTCGTAGTCATGGGAGACATTCTCGAACACGAGCCCGGCCGCAAAGGTCGCGCTGGCGGATCCTGGTGCCCCCCAGCTCAGCGGATGGCCGTTGCCGCTTGAAAAACTCTTCTTCAAATGATCAGGCATCAGGCTCCGGCGGGTTCATCCGTGTCGTCGTCAAACAGAGTCCCGTCTTCTAGAGGATCTTCCTCTTCCGTCAATGCGACATCGTCATTCGGCGTCGGTACCATGAAGGACGCCGGTACTGCGCTGTCGAGCAAACCGGCCCCTTTCAGCTCTTCCAGGCCCGGCAAATCCTTGACCGTTTCCAGCCCAAAATGGACCAGAAACTGTTCCGTGGTGCCGTAAGTCACCGGACGCCCTGGTGTTCGCCGGCGTCCACGCATGCGGATCCAGGTTGTCTCCAGCAGGACATCCAGCGTGCCCTTGGAGGTGGAAACACCGCGAATCTCTTCAATTTCTGCCCGCGTGACCGGCTGATGATAAGCAATGATCGCAAGTGTTTCGAGGGCCGCACGGGACAGCTTGCGCTGCTCCTCGACATTGCGGTGCATCAGGTAGGCAAGGTCCTCCGCGGTCCGAAAACACCACTTGCCGGCCACCCGTACAAGATTGACGCCGCGCGTCGCATAAGTCTCTTGAAGGCTTTCCAGCACGCTCAGGACATCGGTGCCATCCGGCAGCCGCAGTGTCAGCTCCTCCAGCGACAGGGGTTCGGAAGACGCAAACAACAGGGCCTCGACCATGCGCATGCCCGCCATATCCGGCGTGTCATCTGTGGTTTGTTCACTGGGCAGATCGTCGTAAAGATCTCTTTCAGACACCGTGATCCTGCTCCTGCGTTACCGAGCGGATATAGACGGGTGAAAACGGTTCGCCCTGCCGAATTTCGACCTGACCTTCGCGCACCATTTCCAGGCTGGCGGAGAAGGTGCTGGCAACAATCGTGGCCCAATCCTTGTTGTCGTATAGATAGTCCCGGAGATAGGCATTCAGAGGCGCCCATTCGCTGACCCGTCCGACCAGTTTGGTGAGCAGTTCGCGCGCCTCCTGGAGCGACCAGACCGTCCGCCTGAGCACCCGCACGGACGTCACCGACTGGCGCTGGCGCTGGGTGGCGTAGGCTGAAAGCAGGTCGTAGATCGATGCGTCCCAGATGCTTTTGTGCTCCACGGACATGGTCTCCGGCGCGCCGCGGTGAAAGACCTCCCTGCCCTGACGGCTTCGCGCCATCAGTTTTTCGGAGACTTCACGCATCGCTTCCAGTCGGCGCAGGCGGAAGGCAAGTGCCGCAGCCAGTTCCTCGCCCGTCGGCTCATCCTCATCGCGCTGTTCAGGCAGGAGAAGTTTCGATTTCAGGAATGCCAGCCAGGCCGCCATGACCAGGTAGTCAGCGGCAAGCTCCAGCCGCATTCGCCGGGCTTCTGCAACGAATTCAAGATATTGTTCGACCAGCTCCAGGATGGAAATGCGGGCCAGGTCGACCTTTTGAGTGCGCGCAAGCCCTAGCAGCAAGTCGAGCGGACCTTCAAAACCCTCGACGTCCACGACCAGTTGGGGATCCGAACTCGTGCGATCCTCTCCCGAGCTGACCGTGCTCAGAAGATCATAGGAGCCGTCTCCCAAGTCCTGCTTGTTGCTCTCAAGCTCCGCCATGGCCGTTTTGGTCAAACCCCTTGCCAACCGGTCAGGGACCGGAATTCTTCCCAGGCCTTCTCACCGTCAAAATCATCTTCCGGAACCCTTAGGCCACTCAAGGCGCGGTCACAGCGTTCCCGCGACAAACCCCTCAGTTCCGGGACCACGTCCGCAACAGCGCGCATTTCCGCCATGTCGCCATTGCAATGCAGGACAATGTCGCAGCCGGCTTCGATGATCTTGCGCGAGCGATCACCGAAATCGCCACCAAGTGCCTTCATCGACATGTCATCACTCATCAGACAGCCGTTGAAGCCGATCTCGCCACGAATGACATCGCCAATGACCCTTGCGCTCTGCGTCCCGGCCCGGTCCGGGTCAATCCCTGCGTATACAATATGGGCTGTCATCCCCAATGACACGTCGGAAAGTGCCTTGAAGGGGCGGAAATCCACGCTTTCCAGAGAAGAATGGGGTGCGTCGACCCTCGGAAGCTCCAGATGGCTGTCGACCTGAGCGCGGCCATGGCCCGGGATATGCTTGATCACCGGCAACACGCCGCCCGCAATCGCGCCATCCACCATGGCCCTGCCCAACCTCGCGACAATGTCGGGGTCCGAGGACGTCGCCCTGTCGCCGATCGCATCCACCGTTTCTTCAAAGCGCACATCCAGACAGGGCAGACAGTCGACAGTGATCCCGACACGTCGCAAATCCTCGGCGATGAGGCGCGCGCCCAGCCACGCCGCCTTGAGGGCCGCCCCCTGGTCAGTCTCAAACATGTCGCCAAACAGTTTTGGGGCCGGGTATTTCCGCCAATGTGGCGGCTTCAACCTTTGTACCCGTCCGCCTTCCTGATCGACCAGAACCGGAGCATCCTTCCAACCAACGGCCTCCCGGAAAGTCTGCGTCAGTTCCAGGACCTGATCCGGATGTTCGATGTTGCGGGCAAACAGGATCAATCCCCAGGGCTGTTCGTCCCTGAAAAATGCAATTTCGTCGGAAGTCAGACGAGTGCCGGCACAGCCGGAGACAAAGGCTTTGGTCATGGAACCGGATTAACCGCCGCGCCCTACCCCGTCAAGAAATGCTCCGGGCCGCCCTTGCGCCCCGCCCGCGAACTTGCTTTCTAGTGCCTGACGTATCTGACCCGATTGGAGCCCCATATGCGCGCGCGTCTCGACATTCCGGCCGGCAGCCTGCACCGGTTTTCCCATAGATCTGAAATCCTTGGGCGGAACCGGCTGGGGGATACGGCAACCCGCGAGATCGTGGTCTACGTGCCGCACGGACATGACGGCAGTGGCCTGCCTCTGCTGGTGGATATCGTCGGCTTCACGGCCGGAGGGCCAGCCCATGTCAACTGGAAGAACTTTGGCGAGAACGTTCCGGAACGACTCGACCGGCTCATTCATGACGGCGACCTGCCGCCTGTCGTGGTGGCCTTCCCCGATTGTTTCACGCGCCTTGGCGGCAACCAGTATATCGACAGCGATGCCATGGGCCCCTGGGGCACATGGCTGACAACGGAGTTTCTGGAAGAGGTTGAAGGCCGGTTCAAGTGCGGCGGTACCGGAAAACGCGGGTTGTTCGGCAAGTCGTCAGGCGGCTATGGCGCCATCATCCACGCCATGAAACATGCGGATATCTGGTCGGCCGCTGCCTGCCATTCCGGCGACATGGCGTTTGAGCTCTGTTATCTGCCCGAGATGCCGAGCGCCCTGCGCGCCATTGCCAAAGCCGGCTCCATCGAAGCTTTCGTCAAGGATTTCGAGAAGGGCCCTAAATATTCCGGAAACGCCCTGCACGACCTCATGACCTTCGCCATGGCAGCAACCTACGATCCCGATCCGGACCCGGATGTGTTTTGCGGGATCCGCCTGCCGGTCGACCCGGAGACCTGTGAAATCATCGAAGATCGCTGGAACGCCTGGCTGGCCTGGGACCCGGTTCACATCGTCGATGACCACATCGACGCCCTGAAATCCATGAAGGGCCTCTGGCTCGAATGTGGTGATGTCGATCAGTACAATCTGGTCTACGGCGCAAGACGCCTGCACCGGAAGCTTGAAAACGCCGGCGTCGAACATGTTTACCAGGAATTTGCCGACAACCATTCCTCGATCGACTACCGGCTCGACGAGAGCCTGCCCTTCCTTGTGAACCGGCTTCTGGCAGAGGACTGAAGACGCGGTCAACTGGCCCGAGGGGACCGGGCAAAGGGGTTCGGGACCGTCAGGACAGCACCGCCTGCAATAATCAGCGCAGCGCCAAGGACTGCGACCGGCGCGGGAACTTCGCCCCAAAAGGCGTAGCCGAACAGCGCGGACAGGACCACCGTGCCATAATAGACCGGCGCCAGCGTTGCCGCCCCTGCCCGCCGGTAGGCCGAGATATTCAAGGACTGTCCCAGGATCGCCAAAGGCCCCATCCAGGCAAAGAAGACAAGCGACTGCCACGAGATCCCCTGCTCCGCTATCAACCAGAGGACAGGTCCGGTCAACAGAACGGCTGCAAACACGTTCACGTAGGCCAGGATCGTGACCGTATCCTCGCGTTGCGCGATATAGCGCATGATCAACGCTTCTGACGCCATGAACACGGCACCGGCAAGGGCCGCGACCACACCGGCGAAGGCCAGGTTGCCATATCCGCCGCCACTTTCTGCCGCCTGGACCACCAGGTAGGCACCGACGGCACACAAACCGCCTGCGAGCCAGTGACGGCCTGTGATCAGCTCCTTCAGGATCAGACCCGCCATGACAATGGCGATGATCCCCTTTGTCAGACCGATGGCTGTTGCGTCCGCCAACGGCAAAACGCTGGCGGCATAGATCGAGCAGCCCAGCCCGCCGACACCACAGATTGCCCGTAACAAATGCAGTTTCCACAGTCCGCTGACACGTGAAAACACCGGCGTCTGCCGAACGGCCGCAACCGACAGGATGGTCACCGCTCCCCCAAGGAAACGCAGCCAGACCAGAACTGCGACTGGCAGCAGGCCGTCGGCGATCTTGCCGGCAGCAAAGATCGGTGTGAACGCCGACATGCCAGCAAGCGCCAGAAGCAACGCAACAGGTGTGTTTTCGGGTCTGCGATAGGTCGAACTGACGGACATGAATTGGTGTTCCTTTTCGCCCCCCTCCTAACAGGTGTGAGAACGCCGCCACAGCCGTGAATTTGAGATGCAGGGCATGCAAAAACGCATAGCATTGCCCATCCCGCTGCATTTCGGTATGTCTTGGACATGAACTGGGATGATCTGAAACTTGTTGATGCCGCCGCCCGCATGCGATCACTCTCGGGCGCTGCGCGCTCGTTGGACATCAGTCAGCCGCAACTGAGCCGGCGGCTGAAGAATTTTGAGGACAGGATTGGAGCGCGGCTTTTTGACCGGACGCCGACTGGTCTGAAGCCGACCGAAGCCGGTTTGCGCCTGATCCCGCTTGCCGACGACATGCGCAAGAACGCGGAAGCCGCCAGTCGTATTCTGCCGGATCTGTCCGGTTCAGCGCTGAAAGTTGTCAGGGTTGCGGTTGATGAAGTCCGCGCGCGTGTCCTGTCCGACCGGTTTGCCGAGCTTACCGACCTGATGCAGGACATAGAGCTGGAACTCATTTCCAGTCACCTGCATGTCAACCACCAGTCGCGCAGCATCGAACTGCAGATCCGCAATTGCCTGCCGGAAACCGATACCCTAATCGCCCGGAAAATCGGGGACCTCGCCTACGCGGTCTACGGGTCGGCCCGCTATGTGGCAGACAATCCGGCAGCCCACAGCGACGAGCGCTATTTTGCCTGCAACTGGCTTGGATTTGCACCGGACGATCTCTGGTACCCGTCTCACATGCGGTGGCTGGAGACACGTTTGCAGGACAGACCGAAACTGCGTTCCAACACCATGACCACCTTGATGAACATGGCCCAGGCCGGTGTCGGCCTTGCCCTGTTGCCTGTGTTCATGGGCGATCAGAACCCTGCCCTGGTCCGGCTGACCGAGCCGCTTCCCGAACTCACAAATGCGGAACACATCATTGTTCACCGGGACTTGCGGCGCGAGCCGGCAGTGCGAACGGCCATGGATGCCATCGCAACAATCTACCGTTCGATGGCACCGCTGCTGCAAGGACAAAACCCAACTGTCCCGTTGGCGGCGGCCGAATAGAAAAACGCCGCTCCAGGGCGGCGTTTCACGTCGTCTTGCCGAGTTCTTCTACGGCTGCCTGCGAACGAAACAGTCGCCCCCGGCAGCCTGAAGGTTTTCACAGAGCGAAATCGCTTCGTCGCGAGACGTCGTTGGAATACGCGCACGATAGAACACGCCTCGATCCTGGACATTGGCGGCGACGATAACGGCGTTGCGATTGCCGAGAATGGCCGGGAACCGCCGCTGCAGACCTGAATAGGCGTCAGACGCGGCGGCGGCAGACCGCTGCGACGTGACCTGAACGATGTAGGTCCCGGAGGCAATCGTTCCCGTATTGCCGGCAGGTGCAGGTGTTGCCGCCGGTGCGCTGGCTGTCTGGTTCAGGTTGAGCGGACCACTATTTTGCACTGCGGGTGCAGGTGTTGTCGCCACAGGAGGCGCGCTTGCCACCTGTACCGGCGCATTCGGTTTCTTGCGCGGTGTAACGCTAACAATTTCCGCAGGCGGCTGCGCATCGGTCTGTCCAGCTGTCGGCTCTCCTGTTCCGGCGACGATTGCCGGCGTCTCGGAAACTGCAGGGGTTGGCGCAGCCGGTTCAGGCGTCGCAGCTGGCGCCACTGGCTCAGCTGTACCTGTTATCGGCGTCGTCGCCACCACCCGTGAGGCGTCGCTATTGGCCGGAGTAGCAGGTGCTGCAGGTTCCGGTGTAGCAGGCGCCGGCGTTGTGGCCGGTGCTGGAACAGCTGCTGCTGGCGTCGCCGGATCATCTTCAGAAACGATCGTACCATCCGGGCGGACTATGACCGTACGCACACGCTTGGGAGCCCCTGGAACCAGCTCTGCACCGTTATTGGTACCGGCCGGTGCAGGGGGCAGTTCAGCGGGCTGCGGTGTCTCGGGCAGAACCAGATTGGACGGTGCCGATCCGTTGTTCTCGTTAACCCGGTCGTAGATCATCTTAGTCGTCTGGCTATCGGCAGGTGCCGGGCTTTCTTCAGGATAGATCTTGAGCGGTTCCTGCAGACCGCTGATGACCGGTGGCGGGCCACTTGGCACAACCACCCCGTCTCCGTCGACCAGGAAGAACCCGGCTGCGCCAAGAACGGCAACGCCCATCACGCCCGCGGCAACAAACAGTCCGCGGCGCGACTTTTCTTTCGCCTGCGGGACAGCTTCCTTCTCGGCGGCCGAATGCGGCGGCAACACTCCGGCACCGGTCAGGCTCGGATCGCTTTCCTGCATTGCCCTGGCAACCGCATCCAGGTCATAACCTTCGGGCGGCGGAGGCGTATCGTCCTCCTCGTCCGTCTGAGGAACCTCAGCGGCCGCCGCTGGCCATGTCATGTCATCGATGTCAGACGCCCCAGCCAGGGGGTCGGGTTCGGGTGCAGGCGCAGGCGTCGGCTCTTGAACCGTGGGTGACGGCGCTGCGTTGCGGTCGCCCGGAGGCGGAAAGTCGAGATCTGCAAACAACGCGTCTATGCCTGCAGGTTCACCTGATCCGTGCTGAGGAGCGACGGGTTCGCTGACCGTCGGTGCAGCTGCCGCCGGATTCAGGGCTGCAAACAGATCATTCTCGTCAATGCGAGGCCGAGACGCAGTCTCAGGGGACACCGGCTCGACCGGCTGCACAGGTTCGTTGAAACCGGGAACCGTCGTGCGTGGTTCCTCCGGAGCGAATGATGATGTGGCATGCGAGGACGCTGCCGCAGCTTCGTTCACGGCTGACGGAAAGGGGGTGCTCCCCGGCTGTGTTTCCGCAGGCCTGATCACTTCCGAAGCCGGAACAGATACGGCAGGGGCCGGGGCCGGCGCCGGTGCCGGCTCGACACGATAACTGTCTGCGGGCAAAACCTCGGGTGAATGTTGCTGCAGTCCAGCCTCGAACTCCTGGCCGAACGAATCGGGCAGCCCGGCAAAACCGGACTGTTCCGGACGACTGTCGACACTGGGTGCCGTCGGCTGCGGCGTGGACACCGGCTGAGTGTCATCGACGGACTGACGCAAAGCACCGATCAGTTCATCTTCCAGCTCAGCCGTCAGGTTCTGCTCCAGATCGATCGACAGGGTCGGCGACAGGCTGGTCTGATCGTTTGCCGCAACACGTTCAAAGGGGGCTACGTGGCCGGGCGAGTTTTCCCGAAGCGGCGCCTCCGGCTCAGCAGGTGCTACAGGCGCGTGCGTTGGCGCGGCGGCTGTCTCCCGAGGCTCGTTGGCATGAATGTCCGGCCAGAGCGAGGACACGTGAGACGATTGCCCAGGTTCAGGTGTTGCCGTCGGTTGAGAGGCCTGGGCAAGATCTCCGAGGGACAGCCCCGGGGGCGTTGGATCTGCCGGGGCAATCGGTTCCGAAGGAGACGGGATCTCGTCCACCGGTGCAACTGGAGCTGCGACTACCGGTGCGACAGGTGCAAAGGTCGGTTCCTGACGAACCTGATCGGGATTGGCGGGCGCAACCGGATCAACGGCTACATCTTCAAGTCCAGCGAAATAGTCCGTGCTGCCGACGCGGCCACTGCTCACATTTGCCCCCGATTGCTTGTTCTTGTGGACAATTCGCGCGAGCTCGACCAACGGATCCTCCTCAGCCGGACGGTCGCCCCCCGGTTCATCCCGGGAAGCGCGCAAATCAGATTGCTTTGTTTCGTAGTCTTGTGACATGAGCTTTACGAAAACCGGTCCACTTCGGCACTCTTAGAAACCAACTTTGTCTCTGGCAGCCGCGAATAGTCTATCGCATTTCTTCAGGAGCATTCACACCGAGAATCGATAATCCTGAAGCGAGCACCAGAGATACTGCACGAACCAAAGCAAGACGCGCTAGGGTTAATTTCAAGTTACCGTCCTGAATAAACCGTAAATGCGGCAAATCGTAGCCTTTGTTGTACTGACCTTGCAGAGAACTTGCGAGCTCGTGCAGATAAAAGGCGATTCTGTGCGGCTCATGTGTTTCAGCTGACGCTTCTACAACTTTCGGCCACTCTGCAAGTTTCGCGAAGAGCTCAAGCTCTCCGCTGTCGTCCAGCAGAGCCAGATCAGCACCCGTGAGCTCAGTGTCGTCTATCGACTCAAGAGACGTCTCCTCAATGGCCCGCCGCAAGACTGACCTGCATCTTGCATGCCCGTACTGGACATAGAATACCGGATTGTCCTTCGATTGCTCGGTGACCTTCTTGAAGTCGAAATCGAGCGGCGCATCGTTCTTGCGGAACAGCATCATGAACCGGACCGGATCGGGACCGACCTCGTCAACGACTTCGCGCAGCGTGATAAAGTCTCCCGAACGCTTCGACATCTTGACCGGTTCACCGTCGCGCATGAGCTTGACCAACTGACAGAAACGAACGATCACATCCGTCTTGCCGTCAGAGACCGCCTTGCCAACCGCCTGCAGACGCTTGGCATAGCCGCTGTGATCGGCTCCCAACACGTAGATGGTTTCACTGAAACCGCGTTCGAACTTGTCCTGAAAATAGGCGACGTCCGCGGCAAAGTAGGTGTAGGAACCGTCGGACTTCTTCAAGGCCCGGTCGGTGTCATCGCCAAAGTCGCTTGCTCTGAACAGGGTCTGTTCCCGGTCTTCCCAGTCTTCCGGAACCTGCCCCTTGGGCGGTGGCAGCGTGCCCTGATAGACCAAGCCCTTGTCACGCAGGGTGTCCAGCATGTGATCAATCTTGGATCCGTTGGCATCGCTCCGTTCATGCAGGGTCTTTTCGGAATAAAACACCTCATGCGTAACACCGAGCGTGGCCAGGTCTTCCCGGATCAGATCGAGCATTGCCGCTATCGCACGCTCTTTTACGAGCGGCAGCCACTCGTTTTCGTCCTTGTCCTTCAGGGACGTGCCGAATTCTTCCTTGAGCAGCGCTCCCACCGGAACCAGGTAGTCCCCGGGATAAAATCCTGACGGGATTTCACCGATGTCTTCGCCAAGCGCCTCGCGATATCTCAGGAACGCGCTGCGCGCGAGCGTATCGATCTGAGAACCGGCATCGTTGATGTAGTACTCCTTGACCACTTCATCGCCGGCGAATTCCAGAAGGTTTGCCAACACGTCCCCAACGACCGCGCCGCGGATATGACCGACATGCATGGGACCGGTCGGGTTCGCCGAAACATACTCGACATTGACCTTGCGCGGATTGTCCTTTTCCTGCGCTCCGAACCGTGTGCCAGCCTCAAGGACACTGGTCAGGACACGGTGCCAGACGGCAGGTGCAACGCGCATGTTGATGAAGCCCGGGCCCGCGATCGTCGTTTCGGTCACGTCTTCGTCCGCATTCAGCTTCGCGACCAGCTGCTCGGCCAGATCGCGGGGCTTCATGCCGAGCGACTTGGCCAGGACCATGGCTGCATTTGTAGCCAGATCGCCATGTGCCGGATCGCGGGGTGCCTCGACCACCACACGGGAAAGATTCGGCGCGACACCATTGGTATCTTTTAAATCAAGATCTTGAAGGATATTTTTGACGCGTTGCGTGAAGTCCGCAAAGATATTCATAGAGCACCGATCGGGTTTGGCCGTTCAAACACAAACTCCCCGTGCGCTGCGAAGGACCAGCCTCCGGCGCCACAGGGCGTTTTAATTGCCAAGCGCCTACCCCAAATCAGGAGTGTCGTCAAACAATCTGCGGTGCTCTTCAATGGCATACCGGTCCGTCATGCCGGCAATGTAGTCGCAGACACGACGCGCTGTTGCCTCTCCACCGAGGTTCTCCAGACCGACATTCCAGGGTTTGGGCATGAGGTCCGGTTCGCTTATGAACCGCGTGAAGAGATCCCGGACAACACGCGCAACAAGTCGACGGACCGCGAGCACATCCTCGTGCCGATAGACCCGGGCGAACAGGAACCGTTTGACCTCCTTCTCCGCAGTCGTCATCGCATCCGAGAAACCGACCAGGCAACGACCTGCCATTCGAATGTCATTTGCAGATTTGGGTGTCAGTTCCTCCAGGTTCTGCATGCCGAAACGGATCACGTCTTCAACCATGCGCGTGATTGAACGGCGTACGATCTCGTGAATGCGACGGCTTTCCTCCAGGCCGGGATACTTCCCGTCCACTTCGCTCAGAATGTCGGCCAGGAACGGGACTTCACGCATGTCTTCGATGGCGAACAGGCCCGCCCTCAGACCGTCATCCAGATCATGGGCATCATAGGCAATATCATCGGCAATCGCGGCGGCCTGCGCCTCTGCACTCGGCCAGGTCGACAGCAGGAGATCCTGACGAGCCGCATAGTCTCGAATTGCAAAGGGCAATTCGCTGTTCCTGAACTTTCCAAGCGGGGCACCATCCGGATCCAGCAAGGGACCGTTGTGCTTGACGAGGCCTTCCAGCGTCTCCCAGGCCAGGTTAAGGCCGTCGAACTCGGCGTAACGCTGCTCCAGATGTGTGACCACGCGAAGTGACTGGGCATTGTGGTCAAACCCGCCAAAGGGCGCCATGCACTCATGCATGACGTCTTCACCCTCATGACCAAATGGCGTGTGCCCGAGGTCATGCGAGAGCGCGAGACATTCCGCCAGATCCTCGTCGAGCCGGAGCGCCCGGGCCAGGGATCGCGCAATCTGGGACACTTCGATCGTGTGGGTCAGCCGCGTGCGGAAATGATCTCCCTCGTGATAGACGAAAACCTGGGTCTTGTGTTTCAGACGTCTGAATGCGGACGAATGGATGATCCGATCCCGATCCCTTTGAAAGGGGGTCCGTGTCGGGCTTTCCGGTTCAGGGAATAGCCGCCCCCTGCTCTCAAAGGGATTTTGCGCGTAGACTGCCAGGGCCTGCGCCCCAAATCCGATATCCACGGTCATCTTCTTCATCCCCTCGCCAGGAGCGTCCTGAGGGTTGCGGCGCCGCAATGGCCAATGTCTCTGCATTGACGCGGGCGGTTCCAAAACATACTTATCTGTCCAGATCAGGTTTATGTGTCCCGCCGGGCCGGGGCCTCTAACGAGTCGGTAAAACATGACCGAAACACTTGAAAGTCGAGTAACAGTCAGCGACCGCGCTGCCAAGCGCATCGCCGCGATTTTGTCAAAAGAAGCCTCCGGCAGCATGCTGCGGGTGAGCGTCGAAGGCGGCGGATGTTCCGGGCTGCAATATAAATATGACGTGGTGGATAGCCGCGAGGACGACGATTTTGTGATCGAAAATCCGGGTGCCACCGTGCTGATCGATTCCATTTCACTACAATACATGGGCGGATCGGAGATCGATTTTGTCGATGATCTGATTGGCCAGTCCTTTCAGATCAACAACCCCAATGCGGTGGCGGGCTGCGGCTGCGGCACGAGCTTTACCATCTGAACGCCCTACCCTGCCGGTTGCCCCGGCTCCCTCATTGCCGAGGCAACCCGTCATGAAAATCGCGACCTGGAACATCAACGGCGTCAAGGCCCGGATCGACACGGTTCAGGAGTGGCTTAAGGAAGCCTCTCCGGATCTTGCCTGTCTTCAGGAAATCAAATCCGTAGACGAGAACTTTCCAAGGTCGGTGTTCGAGGATCTCGGCTATAATGTTGAAACCCATGGCCAAAAGGGTTTCAACGGTGTTGCGCTCCTGTCCAAGAAGCCGTTGGAGGATGTTCAGCGCGGGCTGCCGGGCAACGATGAAGACCAACAGGCGCGGTACATCGAGGCCAGCGTTTCGACCGATCGCGGCGCCGTGCGTGTCGGTTGCCTGTATCTTCCAAACGGCAATCCGCTCGGGACGGAAAAGTTTCCGTACAAACTGGAATGGATGGAGCGGCTGATTGCGCATGCCGAACGTCGCCTGGCGGAAGAAACACCGTTCCTGCTTCTGGGCGACTACAATGTCATCCCGGACCCGATTGACGCCAAAAACCCGGACAACTGGCTGGATGACGCACTCTATCAGCCTGAAAGCCGCCGCAACTTCCGGGCCTTGACGCATCTGGGCATGACCGAAGCGGTCAGGGCGACCACGGAAGCTGCCGAAACCTACACGTTCTGGGACTATCAGGCTGGTGCCTGGCAAAAAAACAACGGTATTCGCATCGACCATATTCTGATGTCGGCCCAGGCCACCGATCTGATGCAGGGCGTCGGCATCGACAAGCATGTGCGCGGCTGGGAAAAACCCTCTGACCATGTGCCGGTCTGGGTGAAACTCGCAGCCTGATCCAATCTGGATTTCCCATTTAGGCAGCCACGGCTATTAAAACCGGTGCTGGGGCGGCAGTTTCGGCGACACCCCGTTTTTCCGGGGTTGATGTTTCTGAAGAGCGCTTTGGAAGGCGATATCCCCAGCCAGACTTGCGGTTGCTTGCCGTCATGGTAAGCTTTCCAGGTCATGGGATAACGCAACGGCGCATCACGTCCGCGCGCGCAACATGCGGACACCGGCTGGCTGCACATTCAGGATGTGCGCCCACACCTATGCTTCGTGCAAAAGCCCTGGCTCTTCTGCTGCTTTCCGGCGTTTGGCTCCTGATCGGCACTGTTGCCGCCACGGCACAGAATGTTTCCTGCACCTGCCGCTATCAGGGCCAGGACTACGGCATCGGCGAATCCATTTGCCTGAAAGGCTCCAACGGCATGCGTATGGCGACCTGCGCCATGGTGCTGAACAACACATCCTGGAAATTCAGCAACGCCCCCTGCCCGCTTACCTTGTGGGAGCAGGAGCGCGTTCTGCCTGATACAGAATGGAACGGCGAAGAGCAGCTAAAGCCGCGGCTATCTCACAGAGACCTTTCGCGACCTTCCTGACCTGGCGACAGAGTGCAGCCACAAAGGGCCATCGAGCCTTGCCAGGCATGGCCTTGCGCCCCATTACCCAGATCCCGGGTCACCACCCCAGCAAAAAAGACAGACACCCGCACTCCAAGCGCCAACGACCGAGCGTGTCCCTGCTCGTGCCGTTTGCCTAGGGAAGCGTTCCTTTGAATTTACTGGGACGGCACCTGTGCGGTCAGCACGTCAGGCCTGTTCTGTTGCAGCCAGCCATCTGCCAGGGAACGCGCCATCTGGCGAACCGGCTCCGGAGACACGGCAAAATACTGCTCATGCATGGCATTGATCCACGAGGCGTCCTGACCTTCGGCCTGCTGCCGGGCAACGGTCATCCACATCAGACCGCGTGCCTTCTTCTTGTCCGAGGACCCCAGCGCATAGAGGGTTTCACCAAGCCGGGCCTGTGCTCCGATATGTCCCTTCAGAGCGGCTAGATTGTACCAGCGCACCGCCATGCGGTGATTGTTGTCCTGATACATGCGTCCAAGTTCGTATTGGGCTTCTGCATCCCCGAAGTAGGAAGCGGCATGGGTGAACACCTGACGGGCCCGCGCTTCGTTTTTCGGCACGGCGCCGTCTATGCCCTGCAGGTAGTAGGAGCCGAGCGCGACAAAGGCACTGGACACAAAGGGTGCATCGGGTGCGTCCGGCCGGTCCTCACCGTGTTCACGCACGATCTGACTGTAATATTCGAAGGCCTTGAGGTCGTCTTCCGGGACCCCATCGCCCTTTGCGTACATCTCACCGAGTTTCCAGGCAGCCATAGGCTGACCGTTTTCAGCGGCATATTGCAAAGAATTCAGGGCTGCTGCCTTGTCACCGGAGTAGTAATAGCGCGCACCAGCACGCAAGGCCTCTGTCGGCGACAGGTCTTCAGGACCGATCGACCGGTTCGGTGCGGTTGGCTGGCCGTCAAACGCCAGGGCGTTTCCTGCCAGTCCCATAACTATCAACGCGCCGAGCACAGTTCCGGCCTTTGTCATGCGTTGAAACATTGTGCTGTTCTTTTGCATCCCAGTCACACAATTATCCGTCGGCGACACCAGGGTCCCCCGACGGACACTCTTGATTTTATCCGCGCGAAGCGCATTCGTTGTTCCGTCACACCAACGCGACAAATATCGCAGGATGTGAGCTCTTTCCGTTGAGTAACAATCTGCCCGATCATTTGGTCTTAAGTGGGGCCAGATTGCGCTCAATTAAGACCAATTCCAGGTTCTCTTGTTGTTCTTGAGCGATCACACCGGACCTACTGACAACAAGCGTTCTCAAACGATAACTCAACGGGTGTCCCTGAAACATGGCCGAACATGGGCAAGAGCCTGCAATCACCCCTGCGACACGCGAGTCTGTCAGCATGTGTTGCTGAATTAGCACAATTCCGACACCCCTCAGGCCCTGACCGAACCCGAGCATGACACCACAGGTGGGTTGATGATGTGTTGCCAGACCACCATTTAGCCGTGCAAGCCTGTTGAAAACGGGGGCTTTTGGCCAAAAGCGTTTGCTGTTCTATCTTTGTCCTTCAAACTGGACTGTGATTCGGTGTAGGTAACGGCGTTGAAGAACAGGTTCCTGCGATTACACACCCATCAGGCGATACGGAATGAGTGCAAAAGACGATCTATTTGCTGGCAATGCGGCGGTTTCCGCTCCCCTTTCAGATGAGCAACCCGCGCCCAAGCCGCAAAAGTCGCCGCAACTCGCTCCGGTGACGGCCGTGCCTGAAGACTATTCCGCCGCCGACATCGAGGTTCTGGAAGGGCTTGAGCCGGTCCGGCGGCGCCCCGGCATGTATATCGGCGGCACCGACGAAAAGGCCCTGCACCACCTCTTTGCCGAAGTGATCGACAATTCGATGGACGAGGCAGTGGCCGGTCACGCCACCTGGATCGACGTAGCCCTGTCCGAAGACGGCTACCTGACGATAACCGACAATGGCCGAGGCATTCCGGTCGACCCGCATCCCAAATTCAAGGACAAGTCCGCGCTTGAAGTCATCATGACCACGCTGCATGCGGGCGGAAAGTTCGACAGCAAGGTCTACGAGACATCGGGCGGTCTTCATGGCGTCGGCGTTTCCGTTGTCAACGCCCTGTCCGAAGAACTGGTCGTTGAGGTGGCGCGCAGCCGCAAGCTCTATCGCCAGGTGTTCCGGCGCGGACATCCGCAAGGCGGGCTCGAACTCGTTGGAGACACACAGAACCGCCGCGGGACACAGGTTCGCTTCAAGCCCGATCAGCAGATTTTCGGCAAGGGTGCCCATTTCAAGCCTGCCCGGCTTCTGAAAATGGCGCGGTCGAAAGCCTATCTGTTTGGCGGCGTCGAAATCCGCTGGCACTGTGCACCAGGCCTCATTTCTGAAAAAGACGAAACGCCGGCAGAAGCCGTGTTTCACTTTCCGGGCGGTCTCAGGGATTTTCTGGGCGAGCGGTTGAACAAGGAGCGCCGCGTTGTCGACGAAGTGTTCTCGGGCCGCACAGACAATGCCGGCAAACACGGCTCTGTCGAATGGGCCGTAAGCTGGTTTGCAGGCGATGGGTTCGTCAATTCCTACTGCAATACGGTCCCGACACCGGAAGGCGGCACGCACGAAGCCGGCTTCCGCTATGCGCTCTTGCGTGGCCTGAAGGCTTACGGGGAACTCACCAACAACAAGAAAGCCTCCATCATCACCGGCGATGATGTCATGACATCTGCCGGCGGCATGCTTTCGGTCTTTATCCGCGAGCCGGAGTTTGTCGGTCAGACCAAGGACAAACTGGCGACCAATGAGGCAACCCGCATCACGGAAGCAGCGGTTCGGGACGCCTTTGATCACTGGCTCACGGCGTCGCCGAACCAGGCCAACAAGCTTCTGGAATGGGTGATCGACCGGGCGGATGAACGGCTGCGCCGCCGTCAGGAAAAGGACGTCGCCCGCAAGACCGCCGTGCGCAAATTGCGCCTGCCCGGCAAGCTGGCGGATTGCTCCGCCAATCAGGCAGACGGAACCGAACTGTTTATCGTTGAGGGTGACTCGGCTGGTGGCTCCGCCAAACAAGCCCGCAACCGATCAAATCAGGCTGTCCTCCCTCTGCGCGGCAAGATCCTGAACGTGGCCAATGCCGGACGCGACAAACTCGTCGCCAACCAGCAGCTTGCCGACTTAAGCCAGGCTCTGGGTTGCGGCACGCGCTCCAACTACAAGGAAAGTGATCTGCGCTACGAAAAAATCGTCATCATGACCGATGCCGACGTCGATGGCGCCCATATTGCCTCGTTGCTGATCACCTTCTTCTATCGCGAGATGCCGGAGCTGATCCGGACAGGCCATCTCTTTCTGGCTGTTCCGCCGCTCTATCGCCTGAGCCAGGGCGGCAAGACCCTCTACGCCCGCGACGACGCCCATAAGGACGAACTGCTCCAGACCGTGTTCAAGGGCAGATCAAAGGTGGAAATCGGTCGCTTCAAGGGTCTTGGCGAGATGCTGCCGGCTCAGCTCAAGGAAACCACGATGGACCCGGCCAAAAGGTCAATGTTGAAGGTTCACGTGGAGGAAGAAGCTGTTGCAGAAACCAACGACACCGTTGAGCGTCTCATGGGCAACAAGCCTGAAGCGCGCTTCCGTTTCATTCAGGAAAACGCCGAGTTTGCAGAAGACCTTGATATTTGATCGAGAGATTGAGTATTTTGTCAGAAGTTCCGGTGCTTGGGGGCACCAAACGCGTCTTTAGTTCAGTTTCAGCAACGTGTCCGGTCGGAAAAGTACCATGTTAAACCGGGTTTATTCCATTTTCGATAAGCGCATTCGTCCGCTGCGCAATTATGTCTTTTTGGCATTTCCCAAGCACAACATCGCCTACGCCCGCATAACCGAACCGGCTTTTCAGATCCTGCGCCCGGTGTTGCACAGGCTCGCGGGCACGGAAGATCTGCTGCCGGCAAACAGTCCGGAAACCGAAGCGCCTTCCGGATCGGAGCGGCTGCTCTTCCACGGCGACGTTGAACTTCTGACAGCCAGAGAACTCAAGCGTCGCCATCCGGACATGAAGATACTGGCCTGGGTTCAGGATCCGCTGCACCGACTTGCCTATTGTTATGAGAAGATCATTCTCAATTCCGATCCTATGCCGTCCTACTACCGGGAACGGCATTTTGCGACGTCCATGACGCCAGATGAGTTCGTAAGCCAGGTTTCGGGCATTTCGGATCTTGAGGCCGATAACCTGTTTCGCAGTCAGACGGCTTTCCTGACCTACAAAGGAACGCTTGCAGCAGATGTCGTGCTGCCACTCGAGGACTTTGAACAGTCTCTGAACCGCTTCTTTGCCGAGAGCAGGCTGAAAAGCCGCGCGTTGTCGGTGGCCCCTTATCGCCTGTCGAGTTTCGTCTCTCAATCGACCTTGCGTGCGTTCAGCGAAGCTGCGCTGATGCAGAAGCTGAAAAGACGGTATCGCTCGGACTATTTGCTGCTCAGCTCTCAAGACGCACTGATCGCCTGAAGTCATCACTGAGTTGCTGGCACCGCTTCCGGGGCGCCGGTCGTTCCAGATTTTTGAGGCGCGGTCAGGTCTTGAATGCATAAAATCAACACCTGATCAGAAATTTCACTCAAACTTCATAAAGCTCGCAGAGCGCACTATTAACTGCGATGTCAGATCATCCGCGGAAATACTCGAATTTCTTGCCATTTTACCACTCCAACGCATTGACACTTGAGCGCATGAATGTAGTGTGAGCGCACATTGGCGCCGGCGGTTCCCCTGGTGCCGAAGAAGAACAATCTCAACATCCGGGCAACGCGCTCCATGGCATTTGATACTCTCGGTCTTAGCGAGAAGGTCCTCGCTGCAGTTGAAGCAGCAGGTTATAAAGAACCCACAGCAATCCAGGCGGGTGCGATCCCCCAGGTGCTGGAGCGCCGCGACATTCTCGGCATCGCTCAGACGGGAACCGGTAAAACCGCCAGTTTCACTTTGCCGATGCTGACGCTGCTGGAGAAGGGACGCGCGCGCGCCCGCATGCCGCGAACGCTCATCCTCGAGCCAACCCGCGAGCTGGCTGCCCAGGTTGAAGAGAATTTCGAAAAATACGGCACCAATCACAAGCTCAACGTCGCGCTCCTGATCGGTGGCGTCTCCTTTGCTGACCAGGACAAGAAGCTCGACAGAGGCACGGATGTTCTCATCGCAACTCCGGGTCGGCTTCTGGATCATTTCGAGCGCGGCAAGCTTCTGCTTCAGGGTGTTGAGATCCTGGTCATTGACGAAGCTGATCGCATGCTGGACATGGGCTTCATTCCGGACATCGAGCGGATCTGCAAACTGATCCCCTTTACACGGCAGACACTGTTCTTCTCCGCGACGATGCCGCCGGAAATCCAGAGACTGACGGAGACCTTCCTGCAGAACCCGGCACGGATCGAAGTTGCACCAACGTCTTCGACTGCTGACAACGTCTCCCAGTTCCTGAAGTCGTCTCCGTCCAAGGACTACGAAAAGCGTGCAGCCCTTCGTGAGCTTCTGGAAGAAGCCGAAGATCTCAACAACGCGATCGTCTTTTGCAACCGCAAGCGTGACGTTTCGACACTGTTCCGGTCCCTCGAACGCCATGAATACAATGTCGGCGCCTTGCACGGTGACATGGACCAGCGCACCCGCATGATGATGCTGGACAATTTCCGCAAGGGCAACATCAAGCTTCTGGTGGCAAGTGACGTGGCGGCGCGCGGTCTCGACATTCCAGAAGTCAGTCACGTCTTCAACTATGACGTTCCGAGCAATGCCGAAGACTATGTGCACCGAATCGGCCGGACCGGCCGCGCCGGCCGCACCGGCACGGCCTACACGCTCGTCACGGGTGAAGACCAGAAATATCTCGACGAGATCGAGGCCCTGATCAACAAGAAGATCGACTGGACCGGTGAGGCGATCGACTTCGAGGCTGCTGCTCAGGAACGCAAGGCGCGCAGAAAGGCCGGCAAGTCGACCAAATCTGCACGTTCAAGCAATGACAACGATGCCGAACAGGCAGACAACGGCGGCCGCCGCCGATCGCAGAAGTCCCGCGATGAATCCAGGAAAGTCAAAGAGGAGCAGTCTGAAGCCGTGACGCCGACGAGTTCAGTTTCAAAACTTCCGCAAAGATCAGGCGGGAAAAAGCCCCGCAGCGACAAAATGGAACCTGCATTCAGTGCGGGTGTTCACATTCCAGCTTTCCTTCTACGCGAACCCCGGCCCAAAAAGGCTTCATAACTTCGCGTTGACTCAAGCTTTCGGCGCCGATTTAACGGCTCTTTAAGCCTTCCATCAGAGTTTTAGTACTAGATCTTGCGGCCGTGTGGGGCGGACTCGCAGGACAATGTTGAGAGAACCCTGATGTCGGATGAAGATGACCACAAGCGGACGATCCAGTATGGAGAATCCGCGATCACTTACATCAAGAAAAACACACTGCCCGCTTACCCGCGTTCCTACGAACTCTGGTACACCTATGCGGCCGGCTACAATCAGGGTCTGAACCGGGCCGTCAACGAGACAATCAAAACCCAGGGCAGAATCAGTACCGACGAAATGCTGACGCTCTACGGGCGTTTTCTCTCGCCGACACGGCTTGGAGACCGACTTGACGAAGTCGGCACGAAAGTGTCGAAAGAAGTCGAGGAGCTCGTGGACACGCTCAAACTGAGCGCAGATGTGACATCCGATTACGGAACGGCGCTCGAGCAGGCCGGCGAAAAAATCAAATCTGTCGAAGATCCTCAGAAGCTGCAGATGTATGTGACCCATCTGGTCAAGTCGACACAGAATGCGGTTGCTTCAAATCGGAAGCTTGAAAGCCAGTTGCTTGAATCCAAGAAGCACATTGAAAATCTGCAGTCTTCGCTGGAAGCGATCCGGTACGAGAGCCTCACAGACGAGCTGACGACGCTCAACAACCGCAAGCATTTCGAGAATTCGATCGAACGCGTTATCGACCACTCCATTGAAAGTGGCCGCGGCTTCTCGCTGTTGATGACGGACATCGATCATTTCAAGAATTTCAACGACACCTATGGTCACCAGACAGGAGATCAGGTCCTCCGCCTTGTCGCTCTGGCGGTCAAACAGAACATCAAGGCACAGGACATTGCCTGCCGATATGGAGGCGAAGAATTCGCGATCATCCTCCCGCATATCGGACTTGAAGAAGCCTCCGCTATCAGTGAGAACATTCGCAATGCAGTGATGTCCAAGGAACTCGTCAAACGATCGACCGGAGAGAATCTCGGCAGGGTGACGATTTCAGTTGGCGTTGCAACCTTCAAGAAGATGGATACGGCCCACACGATCGTATCTCGTGCCGATGAAGCCCTTTATCTGGCCAAGAACGACGGCAGAAACCTTGTCAGGACCGAGCAGGACTTGGCTGATTCGCAAGATCAGGAAGACGTCGCCTAGGACAATCTGAGAGCAATTCAGCAGTTTGATCTGAGCCCCGGCAGCCGACGGCTCAGCTTTTTGCGTTCAGGCCCATCTGCCAGAAATCGCTTTCCAGCCGGCAGGCTTTTTCAAACAGGGACAGAACACGCGGATATCGCTGTTCGGTCATCACCTGGTCTGCCGTTGCATCCATCCAGGCGATAAAGTCTTTCGCGAGCCCCTGATAGGCCTCTCCGGCATATTCCCGGATCCATCGTTGGTAAGGGTTCGAATCATCATCCTTGCCCTCGCCGGCAAGACGCGCGCCGATCTCCGCATAACCGATCACGCAAGGTGCCAACGCGGCTTGCAGGTCCAGGAGGTCCCCGGCCATTCCGGCATCAAGGACGAAGCGGGTATAGGCCATTGTCGGCGTGTCTTCCGGAGCAGTCTCGATGGCCGACCGGTCCATCCCCCAGGTGCCACAGAGTTCCAAGTGCAGATCGAGTTCGACATCCAGAATGGCCTTTACACCTTCCAGCGACTGACGCATGTCGGCGACGCTTTGGCTTTTGTAGACGCCGAGCGCATATGCGCGCGCAAACTGGATCAGGAACAGGTAGTCCTGCACCAGGTAGTGCCTGAAACTCTCCAGCGGCAGGCTGCCGCTTGCCAATTGACCGACGAAGTCATGGCAGGTGTAGTCAGCCCACTGGGGGGCTGCGTCGGCTTTCAGCCGGGCAAACAAGGTCATGAAAGCACTCGATTTCAGCAGGGGACCAGACGCACCTGTCAGCGCGCCAGCGTTTTCAGGTCGGCTGCCTGAAGCGAAACAGATTCGCCACAGCCGCAAGCAGAGACTTCGTTGGGGTTCTTGAACACGAATCCGGACCGGAACTTGGTGACTTCAAAGTCCATCTCCGTACCGAGCAGGAACAGCACCGCGGACGGATCGACAAAGAGCTTGGCACCCTTGTCCTCGATCACGTCATCACCCGCCTTGGCCTCTTCAACCAGGTCCATGGTGTATTCCATGCCGGCGCAACCGCCCTTCTTGATACCGACTCGCAAGCCTATGGCGTTCTTGTCGGAGTTATCGACAAGGTCCTTTACGCGCTCGGCGGCTGCGTCTGTCAGGGTCACGACCTGAAATTTTCCGGCGGAAGCCATGCAGTCCTCAATCAGTTCCGGGTACCAAACCTGATATAGGTGGTCAGCTTATCGGAAAAAAGCCCTTTTGCTCAATACCAGTTGAGCGCAACCTTGGCCTCGTCCGACATCCGGTCCGGCGTCCAGGGTGGATCAAAGACCATGTCGACATTGACAGGACCGACGCCGGCCACAGATGCGACAGCGTTCTCGACCCATCCCGGCATCTCACCGGCAACCGGACATCCGGGAGCCGTCAGGGTCATGTCGATGTTGATCGAGCGGTCGTCGTCGATATCGACCTTGTAGATCAGGCCGAGCTCATAGATGTCGCAGGGAATTTCCGGGTCATAGACCGTCTTCAGCGCACCGACAATATCGGTCGTCAGCCGATCCAGTTCGTCAGCGGGAATGGCGCTTTTCGCCGAAACCTCTGCCTGAAGCTCTTCGCCGTCGGCGGCGGTGTCAATTGTGGTAGCGTTTTCCATAGGGTCCGTCCTTACCCGAAAAAGCTCTGTGCTTTCAACAAGGCTTCATACAAAGCGTCCACTTCGGCACGCGTGTTGTAAAGCCCGAAACTTGCCCGACATGTAGAGGTCACACCGTATCTTGCCAAGAGCGGCTGCGCACAATGGGTACCAGCGCGGACTGCGACCCCTGCCCTGTCGATGATCGTAGCAACATCGTGGGCGTGAGCCCCTTCCAGCTCGAAGGAGACAATTGCACCCTTGTCCGGTGCATCGCCGAAGATCCGAAGCGAATTGATCTCGCGCAGCTTCTGGTGCGCGTAGTCTTTCAGTTCCGCCTCGTGGCGGGCAATGTTCTCCCGGCCGATCGCATCCATGTAATCGAGCGCAGCGCCCAGACCGATGGCCTGGACAATCGGCGGCGTACCGGCTTCAAAGCGATGCGGAGGATCGTTGTAGGTGACAACATCCTCGGTCACATCGAGGATCATCTCGCCGCCGCCGTTGAACGGGCGCAGCGCTTTCAGCCGCTCCGGTTTACCCCAGAGAACGCCGATGCCGGACGGGCCGTAGACCTTGTGTCCTGTGAAGACATAATAGTCGCAATCAATGTCCTGGACATCCACCGGCAGGTGAACGGCCGCCTGGCTGCCATCGATCAGAACCTGGATGCCGCGTTCATGGGCGATCCGGCAAATCTCTTTCACCGGCACCACCGTGCCGAGCACGTTCGACATGTGTGTGATCGCGACCAGCCTGGTCTTGTCGCTGAGAGCTGCCTCGAAGGCGTCCAGATCAAACGATCCGTCTTCGCGCACATAAACCCATTTCAACTGTGCGCCATGGCGCTCGCGATGAAAGTGCCAGGGCACGATGTTGGAATGGTGCTCCATGATGGACAGCACGATCTCGCCACCGTCGGCGAAGAAGTCCGGTCCAAGGCCGTAGGAGACCAGATTGATGGCTTCCGTGGTCGATTTGGTGAAGACAATGTCATCGACCGACTTGGCGTTGAGGAAGCGGCGCACCTTTTCGCGCGCGGCTTCGTAGTTGTCCGTCGCCGTGTTGGAGAGATAGTGCAGGCCACGATGGACGTTGGCATATTCTTCCGAATAGGCCTTTGTCACCGCATCGATCACCGCCTTCGGCTTCTGGGCGGACGCACCGTTGTCCAGATAAACCAGCGGTTTGCCATAGACCTCACGCGACAGGATCGGAAAATCCCGTCGAATTGCCTCGACATCATAGCCGGCCGTGCCGGTGGTCTGTTCTGCGGTGGCGACCGTCATGCGGCGCTGCTCCTCATAAATGTGCGGGACCTAGTGACCGGCAAGCCAGTCGCGCACACGCGCTTCCAGGCCTTCGGTTACATCGTCCTCGCCATATTCCTCGATCGCTTCGGACAGGAAGGCCAGAACCAGAAGGGTCTTGGCTTCGTCTTCCGGAATGCCGCGGGCGCGCAGGTAGAACAGCAGATCCTCGTCGATCTGACCGCTGGTCGCCCCGTGTGCGCACAGCACGTCGTCCGCAAAGATCTCCAGTTCCGGCTTGTTGGCCATCTCCGCCTCTTCGGACAGAAGCAGAGCCTGGGTCATCATCTCGCCATCCGTCTTCTGAGCGTGCGGGGCGACATTGATGCGGCCCTGATAGACGCCTTTCGCACGGCCGTCGAGCACGGTCTTGAAGAATTCACGGCTGTTACAATGTGGCACAGCGTGATCGACGATCAGTGTCTGGTCCGCGAGGGCGTCCCCGCCTGCCATGGTGACGCCGTAGATCTTGGCTTCCGAATTCTCATCGGTGAAATTGATGAACTGCTGATTGCGGGTGAAGCGCGGACCGGCAATGAAGCCGAGCGACTTGAACTCGGTTTCCGCACCGAGCGTGGCAATCGTCGTGAACAGGCGTGCCGTGTCAACACCGCCCACGATCAGGCGAGTGGACGCGAGTGCGGACCTGTCAGCCAGATTGCACTCCAGAACGGTATTGAGTTCACCGTTCCCGGTGTCCCCGACGAATGTCTCCAGCAGCCGCATCCTGGCACCTTCACCAAGCGCGACGCTGTTGCGGGTTACCTGTGCACCGGCAGAGGTTGCCACCTGAACCAGCTCGACCGGCTTCGAGATTTCCGCACCAGCCGCGACCTTTATGACAACGCCGCCCTGAACGAACGCCGTGTTCAAGGCAACGACACCGTCATTCGGACCAGTCTTCGGCGAGGCCAGCAACTGGGCGCCGCCCTCTTCCACGAGAGCATCGGTCAGGGCAACCAGGCTCACGCCTTCTGCCGCCAGTGCTTCCGTGTCGGAAAGGTCCGTCAGGAAGCGGCCATTGGCGACAACGATCCGGAACCGGTCAAGCTCGCCGTAACTGTCATGGCTGTCCAGAAGGGACCTGGCGCTTGCGGCATCGGCCTCGGCGGCAAGCGGTGCCGCCGATTTCAGGAAGGCCCGCAAATCGGAATACTTGTATTCCTCGACGCGCCGATGCGGCAGGCCGCGGTCGCGGATCTGGCCGAGCGCGGCTTCGCGCAGGGCGGAAACGGCAACAGAGCCGGCCAGGTCGTCCTTGGCGCTGTCAAAGCGTTCCAGGAGATCGCTCTCAGCCTGCGTATGTTTGATCGCTACGCTTGCGTTCATGTCGCGTTGCTCCTCAGGCGGCCGTTTCGATGTAGTCGGCGTAACCGTTCTTTTCCAGCTCCAGCGCCAGGTCCTTGTCACCGGTCTTAACGATCCGGCCCTTGGACAGAACATGCACGACGTCCGGAACAATGTGATCGAGCAGACGCTGATAGTGGGTGATCACAACCATCGCCCGGTCCGGTCCGCGCAGCTTGTTGACGCCTTCAGACACGATCCGCAGCGCGTCAATGTCGAGGCCGGAGTCGGTTTCGTCGAGCACGCAGAGTTTCGGCTCGAGCAGCGACATCTGCAGGATCTCGGCACGTTTCTTCTCACCGCCGGAGAACCCGACATTGAGCGGACGCTTGAGCATGTCCATGGAGACGTTCAGGTGGCTGGCAGCCGCCTTGACGCGTTTCATGAAGTCCGGAATGGAGAGCGTATCCTCGCCGCGCGCCTTGCGCTGCGCGTTCATAGCCGTCTTCAGGAATTCCATGGTGGCGACACCCGGGATCTCGATAGGATACTGGAAGGCCAGGAACATGCCGGCAGCGGCGCGCTCGTCCGGTTCCATGTCCAGCATGTTCTCTCCGTTGAAGAGCACCTCGCCCTCGGTGATCTCATAGTCGTCCTTGCCGGCCAGGATATAGGACAGCGTGGATTTGCCGGAACCGTTCGGGCCCATGATGGCGTGGACTTCGCCGGCATTGATGGTCAGGTTGACGCCGCGCAGGATTTCCGTTTCGTCGTCCGCGATGCGGGCATGCAGGTTCTTGATCTCAAGCATTTTTCTACTCGTCTGTTTCATCGCTGCAGCCATTGCTGCGCTAACTGGTTCAGAGGTCAGCTTTCCGCCGGCACGAACCGCTGGGTCACGGTGATCGGGCCAACGATCCTTGTGTTGAATTCTTCGAGTTCTTCGGCTGGCACCCAGAGCTCTTCATGCTGGCGCCCGCCGACAATCTTTCGCTCGAACCTGGAGACATAATCTGCCTCCACATCGAACCTGGTCACAAAGCCCTGTTTCGAGCCGTGTTTGGTATTCCAGTCCCGGGCGATCTGGGCGGCATAGGCCTCGTTCGTCACGGGATAGAAGATCGGCTGCTCGGGCAGACGCGGCGGGAAGGCTTTCCAGCCGCTGTCTTCGATCAGCTTCAATTCATTCAGGCCGACAGGTCTGAAGAGCGTCACGGTTTCTGCCACCGGCTTACCCTACCGAGCCTTCGAGGCTGATCGAGATCAGCTTCTGCGCTTCAACGGCAAACTCCATCGGCAACTGCTGGATAACGTCCTTGACGAAACCGTTGACGATCAGCGCCACGGCTTCTTCTTCCGACAGGCCGCGCTGCAGGCAGTAGAACATCTGGTCGTCAGAGATCTTCGAGGTGGTCGCCTCGTGCTCGAACTGGGCCGACGCGTTCTTGCTTTCGATGTAGGGCACCGTGTGGGCACCACATTCCTGGCCGATCAGCAGCGAATCGCACTGGGTAAAATTGCGTGCATTCGACGCCTTGCGGTGGGCGGTGATCAGACCGCGATAGGTGTTTTCCGACTTGCCTGCAGAAATGCCCTTGGAGATCACGCGGCTGGACGTGTTCTTGCCCAGATGGATCATCTTGGTTCCGCTGTCGATCTGCTGGTAACCGTTGGACACCGCGATCGAATAGAACTCCCCGCGGGAATTATCGCCGCGCAGGACGCAGGACGGATATTTCCAGGTAATCGCAGAGCCGGTCTCCACCTGTGTCCAGGAGATCTTGGAGTTCCTGCCGCGGCAGTCTCCACGCTTGGTGACGAAGTTGTAGATCCCGCCCTTGCCGTCCTTGTCGCCCGGGAACCAGTTCTGGACGGTGGAGTACTTGATCTCCGCATCGTCCAGCGCAACCAGTTCGACGACGGCAGCATGCAGCTGGTTCTCGTCGCGCTGCGGCGCGGTGCAGCCTTCCAGGTAGGAGACGTAAGAGCCCTTGTCGGCAATGATCAGGGTTCGCTCGAACTGACCGGTGTTCTGTTCGTTGATCCGGAAATAGGTCGACAGCTCCATCGGGCAGCGAACGCCTTCCGGAATGTAGACAAAGGACCCGTCGGAGAAAACGGCCGAGTTGAGCGTTGCATAATAGTTGTCGGTGACAGGAACGACCGAGCCCAGGTATTTCTTCACCAGGTCCGGATATTCACGGACAGCTTCGGAGATCGAACAGAAGATGACGCCGGCCTTCTTCAGCTCTTCCTTGAAGGTGGTGACAACAGACACGCTGTCGAACACCGCATCGACGGCGACGCGGTTCTTTGGCTCGACACCGGCGAGAATTTCCTGTTCGGCCAGCGGGATGCCAAGCTTCTCGTAAGTCGCCAGCAGCTCCGGATCGACTTCGTCCAGGCTCTTCGGACCTTCAACGGATTTGGGTGCAGCCCAGTAATAGAGGTCGTCGAAGTCGATCTTCGGATAGGAAACACGTGCCCAGCTCGGCTCTTCCATCTGCTGGAAACGACGCAGGGCGTCGAGACGCCACTCGGTCATCCATTCCGGCTCGTTCTTCTTGGCCGACAAAAACCGGATCGTGTCTTCCGAAAGGCCCTTTGCGCCCTTCTCCGACTCGATATCCGTGACAAAACCGTATTTATACTGGTCGACATCGATGGCTTTCACCTGATCGATGGTTTCCTGTACAGCTGGCATCTTTTTGCCTCCATTCAGCAGGCGCCCGGCCTGCTCTTCCAGTCAATCTGCGGGGAGCAATCTCCCCATTGCGACGTCTTGCGGTCATGCCGCAGAATTTCGTTTCCGGTCAGGCCGCCTGGTGGCGCGCCTCCGGGTTAAGCCGATCCACGATCTTCGGCCAAAGGCCGAGAAACCGGTCAATGTCTTCCGCCGTCGTGTTCCAGCCCATGCTGACCCGCAACGCACATCTGGCGAGCGTCTCGTCAACACCCATGGCGGTCAGGACATGGGACACCGACACCTTGCCGGACGAACAGGCCGACCCCGATGAAACGGATACGCGCTCCAGGTCAAAAGCGATCAGTGCTGTTTCCGCCGGAATACCGGGAACGGCAAAACAGCTCGTGTTGGCGAGCCGGTCAGCATCTTCACCGAAGATGACCGTTGCCGGACAAACGGACCGCAGACCCGCTTCGAGCCTGGCTTTCAGCTCTGCCAGCTGGCCCATATGTTCCAGATCTGCAAGAGCTTCCATTGCCGCGACACCAAACCCTGCAATCGCCGCGACGTTTTCAGTTCCGCCGCGACGCCAGTTCTCCTGTCCACCGCCGACCATCAGTGGTGACGGCACCCGGGCAGTTGACCGCACGACAACGGCGCCGATGCCTTGCGGGCCACCGAACTTGTGGGCGGACAGGGTCACGACGTCCGCCTTCCAGGCGTCGGGATCGATCGGCATGCGCCCGGCGGCCTGGACCGCGTCGACGTGAAAGAAATGGCCATGAGCTGCAGCGATCTCTCCGATCCGGACCAGGGGCTGAATTGCGCCCGTCTCGTTGTTGGCGGCCATCACCGAGATCAAGCCCGGCTCCGCATCCTTGACGAGGTCTTCCAGGGCATCGAGACGCACAAGGCCTGCCGCATCAACCGGCACCACAACCTGGTCAGCCACCGCAAAGCGTCCCCCTGTCACGACAGACGGGTGCTCAACCGCGCTCCGGAACAGCTTGTCGAGATAGACCGGCGCGCCCTGGTCCTGCCAGGACGGCGACAGCGCCGTCATGTTGGCCTCTGTACCACCCGACACGAATGTGACTGCGCGGGTCTTGACGCTGCAGAGCTGCGCGACCTGTTCACGTGCACGCTCGATCCGGCCACGTGCCTTGCGGCCGTGACCATGCACGGAAGAAGCATTTCCCGCATCCATCAGCACTTCGATCATGCACTCGCGCACGGCCGGACGCAGTGGTGCACCGGCATTGTGGTCGAGATAGATCGGGTCAGACGCGCGCGGCATGCCACCTCTTGGACGTTGATCAACACTGGCAAGAATCGAAATTCCGCTTATCGAACAAACACATCTGCGAAAAACCTTGATATTTTCCGCTGTGATGACGATAACTCCCCCCAATCGGTCGAACCGAGCATTGCTGTCTCAGGGCTTCCTCTGGAGGGCGGTGCGAACTTTCGAATAATTCTAAACAGGGTTCTAGAAACTTGGAGCTTAAGAGTCAAGTTTAGACTTACGGGAAATCACGTATCCAGAGCCCTAATTTCCTTCGCCGGGATTCCCTGCGCGACACTATGACAAGGACTTAGTTCTTCATGCCTGAGGTGATCTTCAACGGTCCCGCCGGCCGGCTCGAGGGCCGGTTCCATCCCGCCAAGAAGCGCAATGCGCCCATTGCCCTGGTTTTGCATCTGCATCCGCAGTTCGGCGGCACGATGAACAACCAGATCGTTTATCAGATGTATTACATGTTCGCCCGGCGCGGCTTTGCCGTGCTGCGCTTCAACTTCCGCGGGGTCGGGCGATCTCAGGGCACCTTCGATCACGGCCAGGGTGAACTGTCCGATGCAGCGGCCGCCCTTGACTGGGTGCAGACCGTTCACACGGATGCGCGCGCCTGCTGGATCGCCGGCTTTTCCTTCGGTGCCTGGATCGGCATGCAGCTCCTGATGCGCCGTCCGGAAGTGGAAGGCTTCATCTCTGTCGCCCCTCCCGCCAACCTGCATGATTTCTCGTTCCTGGCCCCCTGCCCGTCTTCCGGTCTGATCGTTCACGGCGACAACGACAAGGTCGTGCCGCAAAAAGACGTGCAGACCCTGGTCGACAAACTGAAAACCCAGAAAGGTATCGTGATCGACCACGAGACCATTCCCGGCGCCAATCATTTCTTTGAAAATGACATGGACGACCTGATCGACCGCTGCGGAACGTATGTTGACGGACGGCTTGGACTGACACCAGCCGATTATGTCGATATCGACTGATCCATGGGATCCCGAAAGCCCGCCCCCGGCGGGCTTTTTTGTTTCAAGGGCCCGGGCCGTGCAGAAGCCGCCAGACAACATTCATGTCCGATCGGCAACAAAGGGTGACTTTGACGCCCTTTGTGCGCTTTACCATGAGCTGAATTCGGAGGATCTGCCGGCAACGGACGCGCTGCAACGTCAGACCTTTGCGGACATGTTGCAGCAGCCGGGCCTGACAATCCTTGTTGCGGAACGAGACTGTACGCCTGTCGCAACCTGCACGCTGGTAGTTGTTCCGAACCTCACGCGCGGATGCGCACCCTATGCACTCATTGAAAACGTGGTCACCCGCGCGAAACATCGCGGTCTCGGCATCGGTCATTGCCTGATGCAGGCAGCGATCAAAAAGGCCTTTGAGTTGGGGTGCTTCAAGGTCATGTTGATGTCAGGAGCCACCAATCGGGACGCCCATCGCTTTTACGAAGGCCTTGGGTTTCAGACCACCAAGACGGGCTTCGAGATCCGGGCCGCAGGCGTTCCGGCACGCAAATCCGGCAATTAGACAGAAGTGACTTAGCCCTGGAACGGCTTCGGGCGCGGAACACCCGGACCGCCGTCAACACCATCGTCCGGCCCGGCCAGCGGGTCTTCCCCCTCGGCAACGAGCCCCTTGATCGGCGGACCATCATAGTCTTCCGGCGGCGGCACCTTGGAGGCCAGCTTGCAGTTGGTCAGCCAGATGTCATAGACGGGATGCTCGACCGCATGAAGGCCCGGACTGGCAGCATACATCCAGCCGGAAAAGATCCGGCGGACTTCATTGTTGAGCGTGATCTCATCGACCTGGACAAAGCCGGTGGTCAAAGGAGATTCCGTTTGTGGCCGCGTGTGACAGACGCGCGGCGTCACCTGAAGCGCGCCGAACTGCACGGTTTCGCCGATATAGACGTCAAAGGAAATGATCCGACCGGTGATCTTGTCGAGACCGGAGAAGACGGCAACGGGGTTTTCGATTTTCTCCGCCTGGGCAACCGACGGCGTCATTGCCGAAAATGCGGCAATGCCAATAAGCGCGCCGGCGCGTCTCGCCGCTTTCATTGTTTCAAACAAGTCAGCCATCAACGTCAAAATGATTCCCCAGGTGCCAAGCATACGTGTTCGTCAGGGCGGCGCTAGCACCGAATTGCGGCCCCGGAAAGACAACACAGCTTTCCGGGGCCGCGATCCTCAAATTAGCCGATCTCAGCCAGGCGCTTTTGCGCAATCTGAACTTTTTCCAGCTTTTCCTTGCCGAGAGCGACCTTCTCCCGTTCGCCGTCCACGATCTCTTCCGGTGCCTTGTCCAGGAATTTCGGGTTGGACAGCTTCTTCTCGATCTTGGAGATCTCGCCTTCCAGCTTCGCAGCTTCCTTGGCAAGTCGTGCTGTTTCGGCACTGAGATCGATGATGCCGGCAAGCGGCAGGCAAATCGTGGCTTCACCGACAATGATCTGTGCGGATCCGGCCGGCGCGGCCTCCACGACCGCGACATTTTCCGCGCGGGCCAGTCGCAGGATCGCCGACTCGTGGGTTTTCAAACGCGCCCTGGTCTCCTCGCTGGCTCCGGTGACTGCAATCGCGACCTTGGCACCTGCCGGCACGTTCATTTCGGCCCGGACGGAGCGGATCTCCGAAATCAGGTCGACAAGCCAGTTGATTTCGGCGGCTGCGTCTTCATCCACAACCCCTTGCGTTGGCCAGGAGGCCAGGATCAACAGGCCGTCCGCCTTGGTTCCTTCCTCGCCAAGGCGCGCCCAGAGTTCCTCGGTCAGGAACGGCATGAACGGATGCAGGACCTTCAGGATCTCGTCGATGGCCCAGGCCGCGGTGGCGCGGGTTTCCGCCTTTGCGGCTTCGTCATCACCGTTGAAGATCGGCTTGGCAAGCTCCAGGAACCAGTCACAGAACGTGTTCCAGGTGAAGCGATAGATCGCGCCGGACGCGTCGTTGAAGCGCAAGTCATCGAGCGCTGCCGTCACGTCCGTGATGCAGCGGCCCATTTCCGTTGCGATCCAGCGGTTGAGCGTCAGCCTGGCGCTTGCCGGATCGAAACCGGTAACGCGCGCGCAGCCGTTCATCTCGGCAAAACGGGCCGCGTTCCAGAGCTTCGTGGCAAAGCGCTGTCCACCTTCTGCCGCCTGATCCGACATGCGCAAGGTACGGCGCGACTGAACCTCCTGGCTTGCCAGGGCAAACCGGGTGGCATCGGCGCCATAGCCGTCGATCAACTCCAGCGGGTCGAGAACGTTGCCGATCGATTTCGACATCTTCTTCCCGTTTTTGTCGACGACGGTCGAATTGATATAGACCGTGTGGAACGGCACTTCGTCCATGAAATGAAGGCCCTGCATCATCATCCGGGCGACCCAGAAGAAGATGATGTCGAAGCCGGTGATCAACACGTCGGTCTTGTAGTAGCGTTCCAGCTCCGGTGTCCGGTCGGGCCAGCCGAGTGTCGAAAACGGCCAGAGCGCGGACGAGAACCAGGTGTCGAGGACGTCTGGATCACGGGTCAGCGCCTTGCCGCCAGCCTTTGCGATCGCTTCTTCCTCGTCATGCGCACAATATTCGTTGCCGTCCTCGTCATACCAGACCGGGATCTGGTGTCCCCACCACAGTTGGCGCGAAATGCACCAGGGCTGAATGTCGTTCAGCCAGTTGTAGTAGGTCTTGTCCCAGTTTTCCGGAACGAATTTGGTGTCCCCGTCCTGAACCGCTTTCAGGGCCGGTCCCGCCAGTGTCTTGGCGTCGACAAACCACTGGTCGGTCAGCATCGGCTCAATGATAACCTTGGACCGGTCACCGAAGGGCTGCATGATCTTCTTGGATTCGACCAGTGGCAGTTCGGCCGGCGCCTCGTCGTCTTCGCCAAGCGGACGCAGAACCGCCCGTCCCTGCGCATTCCAGCCAGGCGCCTGGCCTTTCATCCAGCTGACCTGCGGGTGGTCGCTGGGCACCATGACGGCCAGTCCTTCCGCGGTGATCTGCTCGATGACGCGCTGGCGTGCCTCGAACCTGTCGAGACCGCGCAGGTCGTCGGGAACGATATTGATGAGATCGACCTCGTTGAGGGTCATCTCGGCGCCGTCAATGATCGCCTGCGCCTTGGCAGCTTCTTCCACGTAAGGCGCGCCGTCCGAGCGCATCGCGCCCTTGGTGTTCATCAGGCGGTACATCGGGATCTTGTTGCGCTGTGCAACGCCATAGTCGTTGAAGTCGTGCGCACCGGTGATCTTCACCGCACCCGAACCGAACTCCGGATCCGGGTACTCATCGGTGATGATCGGGATCAGACGGCGTTGCTCTTTCGGCCCGACCGGGATTTCGCAGAGCTTGCCGACGATGGGCCTGTAACGCTCATCATCCGGATGCACCGCGACAGCACCGTCGCCCAGCATGGTTTCCGGGCGGGTCGTGGCGATCGAGATGTAATCCCGCGTTTCGCGAAGCGTGACGTTGCCGTCCTCGTCCTTCTCGACATATTCATAAGTCTCGCCGCCGGCCAGCGGGTAGCGGAAGTGCCACATGTGGCCGTCGGATTCGATGTTCTCGACCTCCAGGTCCGAAATGGCGGTTTCCATTTTCGGATCCCAGTTGACGAGCCGCTTCGACTTGTAGATCAGCCCCTGGTCGTAAAGCTCGACAAAGACCTTCAGAACAGCTTCTGAAAGTCCCTCGTCCATCGTAAAGCGCTCGCGCGACCAGTCGCAGGAGGCTCCAATCCGCTTCAGCTGATTGATGATCGCGCTGCCGACCTCTCCCTTGTAGGTCCAGGCGCGTTTGACGAAGGCCTCTCGGCCGATCTCGCGGCGGTTCGGCTCCTGGCGTTCGGCCATCTGCCGCTCAACGGCAATTTGAAGAGCGATGCCGGCATGGTCCGTGCCCGGCTGCCAGAGCGTGTCAAACCCCTGCATCCGTTTCCAGCGGATCAGGATGTCCTGAAGCGTGTTGTTGAGCGCATGCCCCATATGCAGGGAGCCATTTACGTTGGGAGGCGGAATCACGATTGAAAAGGTTGGCGCGCCGTCCTTGGCGCCTGCTCCGGCCTTGAAGGCCTCCGCCTTTTCCCAGGTTTCGTAAATCCGCGGCTCAACGCTGGCCGCATCGTAGGTCTTTTCCAGCATTTGGGTCACTCAATGGGAGGAAGTATGTCGATTTGCGTGAAGCACCGTGTAAATCGGATAGGCCAGCGCAAGTCAACCGGCAAAAACGGCGAAGTTGCGCCCTTTCAAACTGCTGTCGCCGGGAAAACACATCCGGACCGGGGAGACTTGGGTTCTGCGGCAATTGCTGCCATAAGCGTTTCATGACCGTTTCGATCCGTCCGCACCATCTGCTTTGCATGCTGACCTATCTCGGCAAGGGCTACACGCCGGATTTCGTGGCCGGTTACAGCCTGATTGTCGACAGACTGAACGCCGGCGAGGATATTGTCCTGGTTGGGGGCCCGGACGACATCTGCCAGCCGATGCTGAGCGAGCCCGATTGTCATTGCAACAACGACAGCGTCCTCGCCCGTGACGCTGACGCTGCCAGGCAGATCGGCAAAGCGCTTGGAACCGATCTGACATTCGGGACCAGCTTCACACTGGCAGTGGGGCAAATCCAAAACCTTCGGGAGGCTTTTGCCGCCGGGCACATCCGGTCCGCATGCACCGGATGCGAATGGCATGAGCTTTGTTCGCGCATTGCTGAAAACAAATTCAGGGGATGCCGGCTGGCACCCCCTGCTTGATTTCAACGACCTAGGTGTCGATCAGCGACGACGAATGACCCGCTGCACCTCACGTTTGACCATCTCCTCCACCATCGGCGGCAGGTTCTTGTCGAGCCAGGCCTTCAGCATTGGCCGCAACATGTCGCGTACCAGCTCTTCCACGGTCTGGGCCTGAGTTCCGATGAACATGTCGGTGAAATTGTCGAGCGCAGCATGCACTGCCTGTCCCGTTTCCGGAGATGTCAGCGGTGTTTCAGGTGTCATGTCCGGCAGATCGTCGGGGATCGGCATCGCCGCCATCATGGAGGCCATTTCGAGCTCTGGCTCAGAGTCAGGTTCAGCCCCGATCTCCGGCATTGGCTCAGGATCTGGCGCCGGCGGTTCGGCGAAGGACAGATCGCCCCCGTCGCCATCGAGGTCATCGCTCATGCCCTCGACCATTTCCATGCCGTCGTCTTCGACCGCAAGTTCCTCGGTCAACTCCAGAACGTCGTCTGTCTCGTCTTCCTCGGCATCGGCGGCCATGGCTGCCGCCATGTCATCCGCACCGTCGTCTTCATCCGTTGCCACGTCCTCGTCATCGCCGGCCATATCGAACAGCTTGTCGAGATCGTCCTGGGACATTTCGGAGGCATCGCCCATATCGTCCGCCGCCTCTTCTTCTAATGGTGTGTCTGCTGGTTCTTCCGCGCTGGCATCCGCGGCATCATCGCCCTGGGAGTCCTCATCGGATATGATTCGGCGGATCGATGCGAGGATTTCCTCCATCGACGGCTCTTCAGCCTTTTTCGCCTGTGCCATGACTACCCCCGTACTTCGGCTACGCAAAGGAACACGCGGTTCACTCTGAATGATTCGTTAACCGAAATTATGCGGGTGCGCAGGAAAGGCGCAAAGCAAGCGCGCTCCTTACCAACGTCTTTTCCCCTCTTAAGTCGGATTTTACCGCGTTAGAAGAGCAAATTAACCGGTTTGCGCGTGCCTGCAACTGCCGTTTGCCGGTTTCAATCGTCCAAAAACAAATGACGGCCGGGTCATTCGACCCCAACCGTCATCTTGAAACGAGTTGGTTAATGATATCTTAGCGTCCGTCAGGCGTACGCAGTCCGATCCACTTGTCTCGAACAGCCTTGTAGTGCTGTTTGGGATTGTAGCGGGCGACATTCAGTCCGAGGGAATCGGCATCAAGCCGGCCTACGGCGGCAACAAGCTGATACCCGCCAACGATCCGATTGCGCTGTGCGGTCACCAGATTGGATTGCTGGGTTACAAGCTCCCGCTGGGCGTCAAGCACATCCAGCGTTGTGCGCTGACCGACACGCTGTTCCTCGATCACGCCTTCAAGGGCCAATTGCTGCGCTTCCACGGCTGCCTGCGCAGCAACGATAGAGGCTTCGGCCGCCTGATAGTTACCCCAGGCCGAAATCACGTTGGCGCGGACCTGATCGCGGGTCACGTCAAGCTGCAGGCGTGTCTGGCCGAGCTCTTCCTTGGCCTGCCGCACCCGCGAAGACACACCGCCGCCCTGATAGATCGGAATGCTGACATTGCCGAAGATTTGCGCGTTGTCGCTGATATCGGTCGTGGCCGACGGGTTCCAGGACCGCGAGATGCTGCCATCCAATGTCACGGTCGGAAGCAGTTCGCCTTCGATCGCCTTGACGTTGAAGATGGCCGCGTCGACAAGATGCTGCGCCTGGCGGATCAGGGGCTGGTGGGCCTCACTCTTGTGAAGTGCTTCGTCCAGAGACTTGGGCACATAGCGGCTGATGGTGGTATCGGCCGACAGACTGCGCGCCTCGATACCGATCACCTGGCGATAGATCGCACGGCTGGTGTTCAGATTGGCAAGCGCGGTGTTGAGGCTGGCGCGGGCTTCGGCGGCACGGGCCTCGGCCTGGCTCACGTCGGTGCGGGTGCCCTCACCCACGTCGAAACGGTCACGTGCGGCCCGGACCTGTTCCTGAAGGAAGGCAAGGTCGCTGCGCTGCAGGGACACGAGGGCGGTGTCGCGGATCACGTCGACATAGGCAGTCGAGGCATCCAGCAGCGTGTCCTGCTCGGTGGACATCAGGCTCTCGCGCTGCGCCCGAACCACCGATTCGGCCTGGCGGGTCGAGTTGATGGTGCGAAAGCCGCGGAAAAGTGTCTGACTGACTGTCAGGGAGATCGAAGCATTGTTGCGGTAATCGACGAAGGAATCCGCGCTGCTTCTCAGCCGCCCCGCAGAGGCGGCAGCTGAAACCGTCGGACGCCAACCGGACAGTGCCTGCGGTACGTTCTCGTCAACACCACGAAGCTGCGCGCGAGCGGCATTCAAGGTTGGGTTGTTGGCATAGGCAAGCGCCAGCGACTCCCGGATGGTTTCGGCATGCGCAGGTGACAGGAAGGCTCCGGCCAGCGTCCCCGCAGACACGCCCCCCAACAGGCCCACCGCGACGGTCACTGCTTTCAGCGTTGAACGACCAGACACCCCACACTCCTTCCGGGTCAACTCACTCGACCATGTTGAGTAAACTGCACGGTTTTATTCTTCAACCTTTTGAAGGCGATATCTTCGGAAATTCTTCTAGTGCGGCTTAATGGCAACAAGTTGCCGAAGCGGCATTCCACACGCAAATGAAAAAGCCCGCCAAACTGGCGGGCCAAATCAGCTGGAAATCTGCCAGGCCAGCATCAGAAAACGAACTCGGCAGCTTTCTCAAACCCAGGCAGCAGGCCGACCGACGCGTTGAAACCGAACCGGCTGCTCGCTGCCTCACCCGACTTCTGGTAAAGCTTGGCAACCCCTGCCCCGCCTTTGCCCTCGATGACCGCAAGCCGGCCGCCGGACTTAACCTGATCGAGCAAAGCTTCCGGCAAGACCTCGACGGCGCCATCCACAACGATGACATCGTAAGGACCTTCAGCCGCGTAACCGGCAACCAGCGGACCGTCGACAACCACAGCATTTTCGATGCCCAGTTCCATCAGGACCTCGGTCGCCGTTTTGGCGAGATCCTCGTCTTGCTCAAGCGCGACGACAGATGCGGCCAACTTGGAAACAACGGCAGCACCGTAACCGGTTCCGGCCCCAACAACGAGAACCACATCACCTTCCCTGATCTCGGCAAGCTGCACCAGTTTGCCGAAGATGTGCGGCTTCATCATCACGCGGGTGCTGTCGGCCGAGCCGATCGGCAGGTCTTCATCGATATAGGCGACAGTCCGCTTGGAGGCCGGCACGAACCGCTCGCGGGGAACCAGTTCCATGGCGTCCAGTATGCGGTGGTCGGTCACATCATTGGTGCGCAGCTGGTTGTCCACCATCTTGCGGCGGGACTGGCTAAAGTCCGTCATATCGGCCCTCACTTTGACTTGCCGGCTTGCCGGCGCCTCTTGGCTCCGTTCATTAGCGACGCAGAGCCGCCCTGACAAGTCTCGGCAATTACGGATCCTTCGAACAACCGGGGAATAGGCAAAAAATCTTGTCGTGCGGCTTCCGGAGAAGATCATCGGTTTCCTTGTGGTGGAAAATTGACGGCCATCGCAATCAGGGCTTGACCAACGCCCGCAACTGATCGATAAGGCGCGGCACACCACCTCGGGGCCCTGTGGCGGAGTGGTGACGCAGCGGATTGCAAATCCGTGTACACCGGTTCGATTCCGGTCGGGGCCTCCAGACTTTCCCATCATATTGGCAGTCTTTTGTTCCGCCTGGCATTCAGGCTGCTTCGGGTTACCGCGGCTCATGCTATTGTTTGTTTCCTTCTGACAACGCGGGGAACAATCATGAAAGCGCCAGGTGGACACACTCCTGCCGTCAAGAAGCCGGTAACGACATCAACCATGAAACGGGTCGGCCCACCCCGCCCGCGCAAATCCCCTCAACTGGTTTCACCAAGCAGCGACCCGGAAGCGCTGATCGAGGCCCTGCGCGAGCGTGTGAACGATCTGGAAACGCGCATAGCGGAGCTGGAAAGCGTGATTTCCCTGCAAAATCAGGACGTCATCATCAGCGCGCCCAAAAGCGTTCTGATACAGGGGCAGGATACGGTCGAACTGTCTGCAGGGTCCAAACTGATCGCTTCTGCGGCTCTAGCGGAGACCAACGCGCCGCTCGTCAAGTTCTCCGGCATTGTTCAATGTGATGTGATCCAGGCGAACACCGTGATCGGAGCAAGTTACACACCCGGTGCGGGCAACATCTGGTAGTTGCGCGGCAAGATCCGCAATTCCACTGCCTTGACGCCCCATGACAGAATTTCCGATGCTCTCTCGATGAAAGAGCCAAGCTTCAGCATCGGCGTTGAAGAAGAGTATCTTCTCGTCGACAAGACCACCCGGATTCTGGCGAGTTCACCGCCTCCCGAACTGTTCAAGGCGTGCGAAAGCGCACTGGAAGGCCGGGTCAGTCCGGAATTCCTGCGATGCCAGATCGAAGTCGGCACCCCTGTCTGCATGACGCTGGCCGAAATACGCGCGGAACTCGCCTATTTTCGCAAGACCATCGCACAGGAAGCTGCGGCCTACTCCCTTGCACCGCTCGCCGCGTCCACCCATCCGTTTGCCGAGTGGACAGACCAGCCGCACACTGACAAGGAGCGCTACAACGAGATCGCCCGCTCCATGCAGGTGGTCGCCAAGCGCATGCTGATTTGCGGCATGCATGTGCATATCGGCATCGAGGACGAGGAACTGCGGATCGAGCTCTTCAACCAGCTCGCCTATTTCCTGCCGCACCTGCTGGCGCTCAGCACGTCGTCTCCGTTCTGGCGCGGGCGAAAGTCCGGCCTGAAATCCTATCGTCTGGCGATCTTCGACGAATTGCCGCGCACGGGTCTGCCGCCAAGTTTCGAGAGTTATTATGAGTACCGGCACACGGTCGACATCCTGTCGCATGCCGGTGTTATCGAGGATGCCACCAAGATCTGGTGGGACTTGCGGCCATCCGACCGTTTTCCGACACTTGAAATGCGTGTCACCGATGTCTGCCCGCGCCTCGACGACGCAGTTGCCATCGCCGCCCTGTTCCGGTGCCTGTGCCGAATGCTTTACCGGCTCCGCCGCATGAACCAGGGCTGGCGGCAGTATTCCAGATTTCTGCTGGCGGAAAACCGCTGGCAGGCACAGCGACACGGAACCGATGCCCGTCTGATCGATTTCGGCCGCAACGAGACCGCGCCGTTTCAGGACCTTGTTGAAGAACTGATCGAGCTTGTTCGCCCGGATGCGGAGCATTTTGGCTGTGAGGTCGATCTCATGCACATACGCGAGATAGCCCGGCGCGGCACGTCAGCAGACAAGCAGCTTGCGATTGCCGGCGACATCCCGGAAGACAGCCACCTGCCACAGGAGAAACTTGTCGCCATCGTCGATCACCTGATTGAGGAAACGCAGGCGGGTCTTTGAAGCTGCTACGTCTCGTCGCCAGTTCGTCTGGGCGGTGTCCCATGTGCCGTTGTGTGAAAATAGGTCAGTGATCCGGTCACGACAAAGGCGAACTCGTCGATCTCGGCGATGACAGCGTTTGCGGATCGTGACAGACCGGACCTAGGCCGCAAGGATTTCTGTGCTTCTACCAGTGCAGCACGCGCTTCGCCAAGCTTACCAAGAACCTCCTGGCTGCAAAATGCACGCGGGGATCGGTCAATCGATTTTCCAGGTGCCAAGGGTTTCTCCAGCGCTCATTGTTCTTCTTTTGTTCTAATTTGAACACAGGTCAAGGTCAATACACGCTTGAGGCGAATGAGGCACCGCAACGCGCTTGGTTTGCAATTTCCGCAATGGCACGCCTACCGGGAAAGAAGTAAAGCTCGAGTAAGTCTTTCGCAGTATCCTCCATGTTCTCTGGAGGGACGCATGAAACATATTCTTGTCCTGATGACCGCGTTTCTTTTTACGGTTGGCACGGCCAGCGCACTGGATTTCCGGCTGGGTATCGTTGGCGAAGACGAGAGCCGCTACGACTACGAGATCGGGCTGATCAGGCTCGCACTCAAAAAGGCCGATGGCGAGCACGAGCTTGAGGTAATTGCCGACCCTCATTCCAGCCAGGCCCGTGTCCTGCTGATGCTGATGGACGGGGTTGCCCGGTTCAACGTGACCTTCTCCGGCATTGACCGCACCCGGCATGACCGTCTTTTGACCATCCCCATCCCTCTCCAACGCGGCCTTCTCGGGCAACGGATCCTGATCGTCAGCCAACAATCCCGCTCCCTGTTTGACGAGGTGAGCACCCTTGAAGACCTGAAGGCCCTATCGATAGGATCAGGGCACGGCTGGCCAGACACCGACATCCTGCAATCGGCGGGGTTCAACGTCGCCCAGGCGGACTATGAAGACCTGTTCAAGATGGTCGACAAGGGACGGATCGCCGGCTACGCGCGCGGCGTCGCTGAGCCCTATGTCGAGGTCGCCGCCCGGACATCCTCACTTCCCAACCTCCTTGTCGAAAAGCGCCTTTTGATCAGCTATCCGTTCGACACGTTCTTTTTTGTCGCAAAGCAGGACAAGGAGCGCCACGACATCCTTTTGCAGGGTCTGGAGCGCGCCTATGAGGATGGCAGCTTTTTGCAGTATTTCAGATCTCATCCACGCATCAGAAAGGTCTTTGACACGGCAAAGATCGAAGACCGCATCGAATTTGCGATAGAAAATCCGCTGCTTCCGGATGAGATTGCTAATATCGACGCTGCCTACTGGCATCGCAAATAGCGCGTGTGCATTTAACCGTTCATTTATGTACACAACTGCAGAATTGCCTGCCATTCAATCGATTTAAGATTTCTGCAAGAGCTCCACGCCATGGTGCAGCCATCCCAATCTGGAGGCTGAACCCATGCGCATAATCCTCTCCGCCCTCTTTGCGACAAGCCTGGCAATCGCGCCGGCCCAGGCCGTTGAATTCCTTGTTGGCGTCGAGCGCGGCGATACCAGTCAGAGTGACTATGAAATCGGTCTTATCGAGCTCGCCCTGGAAAAGGCCGGGGGCGACCATACGATGAAGATCACCAATACCGGCGACACCAACCAGAGCCGCATGCTGGAAATGCTGTCGACGGGAGACGCGGATTTTCACGTCACCTTTTCCGGCATCGACCAGGAACGGTTCGACAAACTTGCTACCGTGCCTGTACCGATGCAGCGCGGCCTTCTCGGCCACCGCATCCTGATCGTCAGCCAGGACAGCAAGGACGCCGTCGGGGCGGTCAAGTCCATGGACGACCTGAAGCAGATCTCCATCGGCTCCGGAACCGGCTGGCCGGACACAACCATCCTGGAAAAAGCCGGCTTCAATGTCGAATCCTCCAAATACGACAATCTCTTCAAGATGGTTGACCGGGGCCGCATTCAGGGATTTGCCCGCGGTGTTGCCGAACCCTATTCGGAAGTTGCCGCACGTGAAGGCGACATGAAAAACCTGACGATCGACGAACATGTCATGATCGTTTATCCGTTCGACATGTTCCTGTTCCTCAACAAGGGTGACAAGGAACGCTACGATATCCTGTTGACCGGCCTGAAGAACGCCTATGAGGACGGAAGTTTCCTCGCTTATTTCGAAAACCACCCACGCATCAAGAAGGTGTTCGAACAGGCGAAGATCGATGACCGGCTGCGTTTCGAAATCGACAATCCGCTGCTGCCGGCGGAAATCGCGGCCATCCCGGACGAATACTGGCACGGCCGTTAAGTCTGTCACCTTGAATTCCCAATACGATCCGGCCCTGCGCCTTGACTGGCGCAGGGCTCATTGTTTGTCATTCCTGTTCAAGACCGTCGGAGACGGGGCACAACGTGTCGCGAACTGTCTGTACAATCAAACACCTCGGCGGCTAGATGGGGCTCCGGGCGCAATCCGCGCCGCGACCCAGGACCAAGAGGCCGTTTAGATGGAACATGGTGGTGACCTGACCCTTGCGATCGAGCGATTTGGCGGGGCACGGGAGGACTGGCTCGACCTGTCGACCGGGATAAATCCCTATCATTATCCCCTTCCTTCAGAGTTCTCTGCCGCTGCCTGGACAGCGCTGCCGGGCAAAGTTGCCAGTGAACAACTGATTGCCGCAGCCCGCCAAGCCTATGCCGTACCCGAACACCTTGGTCTCGTCGCGGCACCGGGCACACAGATCCTGCTGTCTTTGCTGCCGTCCCTGTTGCCTGCGGGGCCGGTCGCCATCGCCTCGCCGACCTATTCCAGTCACAAGAAGGTCTGGACACGGGACGGGCGTGCGCCGGTCGAACTTTCCAGCATCTATGCCCTGCCCGCCGATGCACAGATCGTATTGCTGGTTAATCCCAACAATCCGGATGGCCAACTGATCGACGTCAAGAGCCTGAAGGAAATTGCCCGCACGCTGACGGAACGCGGCGGATTTCTGGTGGTTGACGAGGCTTTTGCCGATGTGGTGCCGGGCGCCAGCCTGTTGCCGCATATTCAGGACGAGAACATCGTCGTGCTCCGGTCTTTCGGCAAGTTTTTCGGCCTCGCCGGTCTGCGGCTCGGTTTTCTTGCCGGTGCACAGGCGATCACGAGCAAAATGGCGGCTCTTCTGGAAAGCTGGTGCCTCAGCGGTCCGGCGCTGGAAGTAGGCACAACCGCGCTCAGGGATACGGCCTGGCAGGAAGCCATGGCCCGCCGGCTTGTCGATGAAATGGCGGATCTCACTCTGACCTTGTCCCGGCACGGGCTGAGTGTCTTTGGCGGCACTCCGCTTTACGCCCTTGCCGGCCTTCGCAGCGCCAATGGGTTGCACGAAGCCCTTGCCCGCAGGCAGATCTGGACACGCATCTTCGACTACGCACCGACCTGGGTCCGCTTTGGCCTGCCGGGCGGTGCAGAAAACCTGGAACGGCTGTCGGAAGCCCTTGCAGAAGCCATGCAGGAGCTCTAACGAGCTTGCATGCTCCTTTATGACTCCACGCTCTGGCTTCTTCTTTTGGCGTTGCTGCTTGACGCCGTGGTCGGTGATCCAGACTGGCTTTGGCGGCGCGTGCCCCATCCGGTGGTCTGGATCGGCAAGGTGATCACGGCCTTTGATCGTCTTTTCAACAAGACAGACTGTTCCCCGGCTACGCGAAAGCTCGGCGGAGTTTTGACGCTCTGCGCTCTTGTTCTCGGCGCCGTTCTGCTGGGCACCGGCCTTCACGCCCTGGCGGACCTTCTTCCCTATGGCAATGGCCTGATCGTGGTCGTCGCCGCTGTGTTCCTGGCTCAGAACAGTCTTTATCGGCACGTGGCATCCGTCCGGGACGGATTGCAGCAAAGAGGCCTGGAAGGCGGACGCCAGGCCGTCGCAATGATTGTCGGCCGCGACCCGAAGCAGCTTGACGAGGCGGGCGTTTCCCGAGCTGCGATCGAATCCTGCGCGGAGAACTATTCTGATGGTGTCGTCGCACCGCTCGTCTGGTTCGCGCTGCTGGGTCTGCCGGGGCTGATTGCCTACAAGGCCGTCAACACGGCCGACAGCATGATTGGACACAAGAACGAAATCTATCAGGACTTCGGCTGGGCCTCGGCCCGGTTCGACGACCTGGTCAACCTGCCGGCGTCCCGACTTGCCGGCCTGCTGATCGCCTTTGGTGCGCCGCTCGCCGGTGGTTCTCCCGGCAAAAGCCTTGCCTGCATCTTCCACGATGCCCGCAAGCACCGTTCACCCAATGCCGGTTGGCCGGAAGCGGCAATGGCGGGCGCGCTTGGCCTGGCCCTTGCCGGCCCGAGGGTCTATCCGGGGTACACCGTCAACGACCCCTATCTGAACGCAGATGGTCGCAAGGTTGCGACGGGCCTGGATGTTAAGCGAGCGCTGAGGGTTCTGTTCGGGGCTTTTGGATTGCAGGCTCTCCTGGTTCTGGGCGCTGCCCTTTCCTCAAGCTTGGCTTGAAGCGAAAAAATCAGCACCACACCAGCTTAACGATACCGCGCCCAGTTCCGTCACGTATTGCTGTTTGCCGAAGGTGCCAGATTGCGCAACCAGTTGAAAACCTTAGACAGTCCGACCGCACATGCAACAAGGCCCACACCAAGCGCAACCTGAATTGCCGCAGTCCAGTATGCGGCCGTGTCCTGGGGCGAAAGCGGCTGGCCGGTCAACTGATAGGTGCCCAGGTTCCACAAATAGATGTGGTAATAGACCAGGTCCTGCAGGCCATCCACCGCAAAATAGAAACCGATCACGGCTATCGCGGCGGCCTGAAAGGTCTGCACCGCATCCTGTTTCATCGCGTCACCGTTCCGGGCAAGAGACAGGCCCACCAGAACCACTCTCGGGTAACAGAACAGCAGCACGCAGATAAACAGATTAAGCGCCAACACAAGCAGATCCAGCCGCACGGCCGGTTCCTGTGCATTGACGTAAAAGGACGCATAGGTGGTTGGAAGAAGCGTCAGAGCTTGCATGAAAAAGAAGACAGAAAAGAGCCTGACGACAATCAAAGACAGTGAAACAATCATGGCAAACCACTTTGAACCAAAATTACGGTCGATTGCCTATAGCAGATTGGCAGAACTGACAATTCCTAGGTCGGATACGACATGATGAAAGCACGCTGATCGCTTGTGTCGGGAACAGGCACACCGCGGGCATCTGAAACGATCCTCACGGCCTCCTCGGGCCGTGTTCCCAGTGCAATCAGAACACAGCAGACCACCAGACCGGACCGGCCGATACCGGCGCGGCAGTGAACCGTAACGCCCCTGCCTTCCCTTAGCCGCTGCACGATCAGGGACACCAGCGTTTGAACCGAGCAAAGGTCGGGAACAGTCCGATCGGCGACCGGGAGCGCCAGGAATTCCATGCCAAGCCGTTCACAACACGCCTCCTCACCCGTCAAACCCAACACGGAACTCTCGTCAGCTGTAAGCATAGAGATCACCGTGTCGACGCCGCTGAGCTGAAGCTTGCCCAGGTCATCCGAGAGCCACTCGCCAGAGGGTTTCGGCATGAGGAACAACTGCCCATTTGCCTGGACAGGTATGGAGTAAAGCGATGGCTGCATGGCAAAAGCCTTCAGGCCCTTTCTAGCGCTGCTCAGCGAAATGCAGCAGCGTTTCGATATCCAGGACAGCGCCAAGGTGGGTCGCAAGATCGTCCAGGATCAGATCGATATCGCGGTCATAGGCGAGATCCGACACCACACCAAAACCGCCCAAGAATGCCTTGCGAAACCCGTCGCCGGTGAAAAGACCATGCATGTAGGTCCCCGCAACGCGCCCGTCTTTAGAGGTCGCTCCGTCCGGCACGCCCTCAGCAAGCTGCATCATGGGTCTGGAGCAATCGGGGCCTTCCGTCCGGCCAATGTGAATTTCGTATCCCGTTACATCGGCGCCAGAAGCCACATGGGTTCCGGACGCCGGAACCGTCGATTTTTCAGATGTCAGCAGCGTTTCCACATCCAGGTAACCGAGGCCTTCGACCGTTCCAGGCTTTCCCTCGATGCCCTCCGGATCGGAAATGGTCCGCCCGAGCATCTGGTAGCCGCCGCAGACTCCAAGTATGTGCCCACCTCGGCGGTGATGTGCTTTCAGATCGATGTCCCAGCCCTGTTCACGGAAGAAAGCCAGATCGCCAATCGTCGATTTTGATCCGGGCAGCAGAACCAGGTCCGCGTCACCCGGCAGCGGTGTGCCCGGCTGAACCAGTTCGAGCGTAACCCTTGGCTCTAGACGAAGCGGATCGAGATCATCGAAATTGGCAATTCTGGAGATGACCGGCACCACAATCTTGAACCCGCCGCTGCCGAAACCGTCCGACAGCCCGAGCGCGTCTTCCGCCGGCAGTTTTGCCGCGTTTCCAAACCAGGGCACGACACCAAGCCCCCGCCAGCCCGTGCGAAGCGCGATCTCACGCATGCCGTCGTCAAAGAGGCTCGGGTCGCCGCGGAACCGGTTGACGAAGAACCCCTTGATCCGCTGTTGTTCGTCCGGATCGAGCACCGCATGCGTGCCGACGACCGAAGCGATCACGCCGCCCCGATCTATGTCGGCGCAAAGGATAACCGGCAGGTCTGCGGCCTCTGCGAATCCCATATTGGCAATGTCGCCGGCCCTGAGATTGATTTCAGCCGGGCTGCCGGCGCCCTCGACAAGAACGAGATCCGCTTCTGAAGCGTTGATTTCAAAACTCTCCAGAACCTTTGGTAAAAGCTCGGCTTTTTGCTTTCCGTATTCACGCGCACGCATGGTGCCGAACCGCTTGCCCTGAACAATGACCTGGGCGCCCGTGTCGGTTTCCGGTTTCAAGAGCACCGGGTTCATGTGCACGCTGGGCGGCACGCGGCAACCCATCGCCTGCAATGCCTGCGCACGGCCGATCTCGCCGCCATCGACCGTGACGGCGGCATTGTTCGACATGTTCTGCGGTTTGAAGGGCCTGACCCGCATGCCCCTGTTGGCAAACAGACGGCAAAGCCCGGCGACAACCAGGCTCTTGCCGACATTGGACCCGGTGCCCTGGATCATGAGGGCGGGCGTGGTTTTCCCGGAACCCCTGGACAAGCCTAGAACTCGATGCCTTCCTGCGGTTTCACACCCGAGCGGAACGGGTGCTTGACCTGGGTCATGTCGGTGACGAGATCAGCAATGTCGATCAGCTCGTCCTTGGCGTTCCGTCCCGTGATGACCACGTGGACATCGTCAGGCTTTTCGTTTTTCAGGAAATCAGCCACTTCGTTGATGTCGAGATAGTCGTAGCGCAACACGATGTTGAGCTCGTCACACAGGATCAGCCGGTATTCGCCGGAAGTGATCATTTCCTTGGCCGCGTTCCAGGCTTCCTGCGCGGCGTCGATGTCACGCTGGCGGTCCTGGGTTTCCCAGGTAAAGCCCTCGCCCATGCGCTTGATGGTCACCAGATCGGAGAACCGCTCCAGCGCCATGCGCTCACCGGTCTCGATCCGGCCCTTGACGAATTGCACCACCCCGACCTTGTGACCGTGGCCGAGCGAGCGGAACACCATGCCAAAGCCGGCTGTCGACTTGCCCTTGCCCTTGCCCGTGTGGACGATCAGGAGACCCTTTTCGATGGTCTTGGTCGCCATGATCTTGTCGCGGGCGGCCTTCTTCTTGCGCATCTTTTCCGCGTGCCGAGCATTGAGCTCTTCTTCGGAGAGTTCGGGTTTGTCCTTGTCGGCGGTCACGATGCGTCCGTCCCTTCCAGTTTTGTTTTCAAGTCTGCCAAGGCAGCATGGGTCGAATTGCGCCGCGGCGTCCAGAGGCCGCGATCGATTGTTTCCAAAAACCTGTCGAGCATTTCCCGCAGGCCGGCCGGATTGGCGTCCTGAAGAAACTCAAGCACCTCCGGATTGTCCAGATAGGCCTCGTAAAGCTGATCGAAATGATGGTCGCCGACGGTGCGGGTGGTCGCGGCAAAGGCAAAGAGGTAGTCGAGCGTCGCCACCATCTCGAACGCACCCTTGTAGCCGTGCCGCATGACCCCGCGGATCCATTTCGGATTGGCGGCCCTGCCCCGCACAACCCGGCCGATTTCCTCAGAAAGCGAGCGCACCACGGGGCGTTCCGGTCGCGAATGGTCGTTGTGATAGATCCTGGGCGCTTCGCCCTTCAGCGTCTCGACCGTCGCGGCCAGCCCCCCTTCGAACTGGTAATAGTCGTCACTGTCGAGAAGATCGTGTTCGCGGTTGTCCTGATTGTGAAGGACGGCATCGACCGCGCCCAGCCGGTTTTCAAGTTCGGTGCGTGCACCCGCACCCTCGGCGCCGCCGCCATAGGCATAACCGCCCCAGGTCAGAAAGGCCTCGGCAAAATCGCCCCTTTCCTGCCAGATACCCTCGTCGATCAACGCCTGCAGTCCGGCCCCATAGGCCCCGGGTTTGGATCCGAAAACGCGGAAGCCGGCGCGTTGCTTCGCCGTTTCAGCGTCAAACCCTTCTGCGCGCAGTCTTTCAGCTTCCGCGCGCATGCGGGCTGCGACCGGGTTGGCTTCAGCGGGCTCTTCCAGCGCACCAACTGCCCTGACAGCACTGTCGAACAGATCCATCTGGTGCGGGAAGGCATCGCGGAAAAAGCCGGAAACACGCAAGGTGACATCGATGCGCGGGCGCCCGAGCTCGGACAGTTTCAGGATTTCAAAGCCGGTTACGCGGCCGGACGCCTGTTCCCAGACGGGTTTTGCACCGATCAGGGCGAGCGCCTGGGCAATGTCGTCGCCGCCCGTGCGCATGTTGGCCGTTCCCCAGCAGGTCAGCACCAGCGACGTCGGCCAGTCGCCTTCTTCCTGGAAATAGCGGTCCGCCACCAGGGATGCGGATTGCCAGCCGAGACGCCAGGCGGTTTCGGTCGGCACCGCCCGGACATCAACGGAATAGAAATTCTTGCCCGTCGGCAAGACATCCGGCCTGCCGCGGGACGGAGCGCCGGAAGGACCAGGCTCGACAAAACCGCCTGAGAGGGCCGTCAGGATGGCTTGGGTTTCTGAGGGTCCGGAGCCGATCACGGCCGGCTTCAACCCGGTTTCGATTGCCTGCAACACCGCCCGGGTCTCGTTCCAGTCCAAAGGTGTTTCGATCTCTCCTGCCAGCAAGCGGCTTGCCAGCAATTCTATCCGCTCAATCGCATCCCCGTTCGAGCGCCAGGGAGCCTCGCTGACCGCCTGAAGAATGTCTGGCTTTTGCCAGGTCCAGGAGGCGGCGAAATCGCAATCGAGCGGATCGAAGCCGTCAAGGCCAAGATCAGCGGCAATTGCCCGTTGCAGGCTTTCCTGTCCTTTTTCACGTCCCCGCGGTACGCGCGCAAGGGCGGCAAGCAGATCCGTCAGCAGGTTGCCCTGCGGGCTTTCGCCCAGGATGTGCAGTCCATCCCGTATCTGGAGTTCCTTCAGGTCGCACAGATGCGCGTCAAGCCGGGCGAGACGTGTCTCCTCGTCCATGTCGTCGCTGAGACCGATGTCCTTGTCCAGACCGTGGCGGGTGGCTGCATCCAGGATGTCCCGGGTCAGCGCCTTGAGGCGGCGCGGATCGACACCGCTCGCCAGATAATATTCATCAAGCAGCGTTTCGAGTTCTTCGGCAACCCCGTGACTTTCGGCGCGGGCCAATGGCGGTGTCAGGTGATCGACGATGACCGCGGAGGTCCGTCTCTTGGCCTGAGCCCCTTCGCCCGGATCGTTGACGATAAAGGGATAGATGTTCGGCGTCGGACCCAGAACAGCTTCGGGAAAACAGGCCACCGACAGTGCCAGAGCCTTGCCCGGCAGCCATTCCAGATTGCCGTGTTTGCCAAGATGGATCACCGCATCCGCACCAAAACTTTCCCGCAGCCAGACGTAAAAGGCAAAATAGTGATGCGGAGGCACCAGGTCCGGGTCGTGATAGGTGTCCTTGGGATCGATGTTGTAGCCACGCGCGGGCTGAATGCCGACCACCTGCTTGCCAAAACGGTGAAGACCCAGGCGAAAAACCCCATCCACCAGATGCGGATCGTTCTCGGGACGTCCCCAACGCTCCTGAACTGCCTCGCGCACTGAGGCCGGCAGCTTCTCAAAGACACGAAGATAGTCGATCAGCGGCAAAGACTGGTAGCCTTCGCGCAGGTCTCGCCCGTCAAGCGCGTTGGTCACTCCGGAGGTCAAAAGCTCCATGAGGGTTGAGGAGTCCTGGGGAGCGGTTCCGACATCATAACCGCCCGCGCCCATGGCCTTCAGAACCGAAACGCAGGAGGCAGGTGTGTCCAGGCCTACGCCATTGGCAAGGCGCCCGTCCTTGTTCGGATAGTTGGCAAGGATCAGCGCCGTTTTCTTGCCTTGTGCCGGCATCTGGCCAAGACGTGCCCAGGCAGCAGCAAGTTCGGCGACAAAACGGATCCGGTCTGGCACCGGTGTAAAGGCGACGGGCGTGGACTGCGTAGCATTGTCAAAAACGCCCTCTTCCTTGAAAGAGACGGCGCGGGACAGGATCCTGCCATCGATTTCCGGCAGCACGACATGCATGGCAAGGTCGCGGATCGACAGGCCCTGATCGCTTTCCTCCCACCCCTCTCTGGAAGAAGAGGAAAAGACGACCTGCAGCACCGGTTTGCCGGGTCGATCAAGTGGTGTTGGCTGATGCGCTGCGCCAGCCTTGGAAACGGCAAAGGCCGTGCCGTTCAGCACGACATCGGGCGATGCACCTTCAAACAGGGTTTCGAGAACGGCGACACTTTCGGCTTCCTTCAGGCTCGACACGAACACCGGCAAGGCGTTGACACCAGCCTCGTCGAGAGCTGCCACGAGCGCGTCGACCGGTGCCGTCTGTGCGCCCTGGACTAGGGCACGATAGAAGGTGATCGCCGCAACAGGACGCGATGGATCCTGCCAGGTTGCCCTGAGTGTCTCCAGGTCCGGCGCGGCCTGTCCGGGCAGGTAGATCCCGGCGCGTGGCAGCGGAACCGGATGCGCCGGTTCCTCTCCCTTGTTCAAGAGACTGGCCGCAAACAGAAGCGCGTTGGCATAGTTCTCCGCACCGCCCTCGACGCAATACCGCCAGAACCGGTGAACCTCTTCCGCCGGCCTTGTAGACCGCGCGGTCAGGTCTTCGTCCCACTTGTCATCGCCCGGAATGACAATCAGCTCGACACCGCTGGCCCGTGCTTCCTCCTCAAAACGCTCCAGCCCGTAGCGCCAGTATTCCACCCCGCCCAGTACGCGCAGGATGACGAGTTTCGACCCGCGCATCGTCTGCTCGGCATAAAGATCTACCGAATAGGGATGCGACAACGCCATCAGATTGGCGAGACGCAGGCTCGCGGCCGTGGTTCCAAGACGCCTTTGCGCGGCTGCAAAGCTGCCGAGCTCCGTGTCGGCGGCTGAGAGAAACAGGATATCGGCGGGCGACTGGCCGAGATCTACGGCGTCTCCACCGTCATCGATACGGCGCGTCTGGCTGGCAAGAATGTGCATTTATGTCTTCTTGTTGGATTTTGCTGGCCGCGGCTTTGAGGCTCGCAGTTAGGCAGCCTCGACCGCCTGCCCGAGGACAGCCCGTGCTGCGTCCAGTTCAAGGCCCTTCAGGCCGATGACGACCAGGCGCCCGGCGCTTTCCGTGCCTGCTGCAAACCAGGTTTCAACCCGCGGACCAACGGCCTGAACCATTGCCGGCGCCGATTTGCCCTCAATGCGAACAGCCCCCTTGATGCGCAACACGCCCTTGTGCGCCATCACCTCAAGGACTTTTGCCTCGGCTTCGTTCAGGCTGGCGAAGGTTCCCACGTCGAGCACGTGACTTTCAAAATCATCGTGATGATGATGGTCATGGTGGTGGTCGTGATGATGGTGGTCGTCATCGTGATCGTGATCATCGTGGTGATGGTGATGATGCTCGTGGCGGCTGTCCATGTCGTCTTCTGCCGCGGAGCCCCTGCCAAGCAGAACCTCGATAGGCAAAGTTCCCTTTTCGGACGACACGATATGGACCGCCGGTCGCACGTCTTCGGCAATCTTTCCCTGCACGGTTTCAAGAGCCTCGGCGGAGACGAGATCGGCCTTGTTCAGGACCACAAGGTCGGCGCAGCGAAGCTGGTCGTGAAAGAGTTCTTCCACCGGGCTTTCATGGTCAAGGGCTTCGTCGGCCGCGCGCTGGGCTTCGAGTGCTTCTTCATCAAGTGCGATCCGGCCTTCGGCCAGCGCAGCAGCATCGAGCACGGTCACTACCCCGTCCACTGTGACTTTCGGCTTCACGCTCGGCCAGGAGAAGGCGCGCACAAGCGGTTGCGGCAATGCAAGGCCGGAGGTCTCAATGACGATGTGCTCAGGCGGCGTTTCGCGGGCAAGCAGCATTTCCATGGTCGGCAGGAAATCATCTGCGACAGTGCAGCAAATGCAGCCATTGGTGAGTTCGACCACTTCTTCTGCAGCGCAGTCCGGATCTGCGCAGCCATTCACCAGAGACCCGTCGAACCCCATGTCTCCGAATTCGTTGACGATCAGAGCAATGCGCTTGCCGTTGGCATTGGTCAGGAGGTTACGGATCAGCGTGGTTTTGCCCGCGCCCAGAAACCCTGTGACAATCGTTGCCGGAATTTTCTGACCCGGCAGATGGGAAGGTGTGCTCATAGTGTGATGTCCGGTTGGGTGCGGGGTTTGAGAAGAAGCGGCTGGCCGGCCGTCAGAAAGACAACCTGCGTGCAGACCTCCGCCATATCCTGATTGAGACGCCCCTGAGCGTCGCGGAACGACCTGGAGAGGCGGTTCTCCGGCACAATGCCCAGGCCGACTTCGTTTGAGACAAAGATGCAAGGCCCTTTAAGATGTGCGACCGTCTCGCACAGGGCAGCGGTTTCCTCGCCGATATCCTTGCCGGAAAAAGTCAGGTTGGACAGCCAAAGCGTCAGACAATCCGCCAGGATGACCCGATCAGGCGCACTTTCGCGCAACAGCACGTCCTTCAGGTTCAGCTGTTCCTCGATCGTGATCCAGCTGGGCCCGCGCCTGTGCCGGTGGGTCCCGATCCGCTCTTCCATTTCCGTGTCGAAGGCCGCAGAGGTTGCGACATAGATTTTCTGAAGGCCGGTCTGTTCCGCCAGTCTTTCGGCAAATGTGCTCTTGCCGGAGCGGGCGCCACCCAGAACGAGGGCGGTTCGCGGTTTTGAATGATCCGTCACTTTCATCTCCCGGCCGTCCACCCGACAGCGTTCGAGGTTGATCTTATCGACGGCCGGTCTCCTGGCTTGCGGATCCGCGCCAGCTGCACTCCTTCCCGGCCTTTGACGCCAGTGGTTCTTGTGCAGCCGCTCACCGCTCACAGTTGCGGGGGCAGCTCCGGCAGAGGGCCAACACACCCATCCCGGATTCCCGTTTCATCCGGATCGGGCCAAGCCCTTTCCGAAACCGTCCCGAACTTCGTAACCGGAACTTGAGACCGGCACAAGCCGCAGATTGGTTCCGTGACGCCCGGCCAGCCCCCTTCCGGAAAGGTCGCACCGGGCTCAATTCGCGCCGCAGGGAGCATTTGCGTCCGGTGAGATCACAACCTTAAACGCGAAAACACTGGGTTTTCCTTGTCCTAAGTAACGCTTAGGCAACTGAAAAACCTGAAGTTTTCCACACCGGACACAAAAAAATGACGGCTTGATGAAAAAAACGCCTTGAAGGGCTTGGCAAACGGATCAAGCCTTTGATATACGCATCTCCATCGACGGGGCGGCAACGTGTTGACCCCGACCGTGGTGATCCCCAGTAGCTCAGTTGGTAGAGCAAGCGACTGTTAATCGCTGGGTCGCTGGTTCGAGTCCGGCCTGGGGAGCCATCACCACCTCCTAAATCCTTAAAATCATTGAGATACAAGGGCTTCGGCTTTCTCCGAGGTACACCGTGTGGTACACGACGAGGTACACCGGAATGCGAATTGACGTGGAATACCTTCAGCAAAGAAGCAAGACTGCGTGGCGTTATCGCCGAAGAGTTCCAAGCAATCTCCGTGACATTATCGGCAAAACAGAGCTCGTAATCCCGTTGGGAAGCGACAAGCGCACTGCCATTGCCCGGTACCCAAAAATCCATAACGAGGTCGAGCGGACACTCAAGGCAGCCTTCGGGCAGCTGAATGGGAAGCCTGAGCCAAACACACCAGCCACCCCCCTGGACCTTCAACGGAAGGCTCTTGCCACAGTGAGCAGCTGGGGCTTCGACCCGGACTGGTATGGGGCTGAGAGCGACGACGATCCGGAAGCGATTGGTCGTGACATGATGGCCGAGCATGTCGTCCGAGACTACCCGGTGGATGACAACGGAAATCCGGTCGGGGTGAAGCCTGAACACACTCAGATCGTTCGAGTGCTGCGGCAAGGTGCCAGTCTCGAAACACCGCCTCCGACCTTGGCAGATGTGAAGAAGCTCTATCTCAAAGAGCGCGTCCGGGACGACACCAAGAAACAGAACGAGACCAACCGGGTTTTCAAGCTCGTCTTCGAGGTGCTCGGTCCCACAAGACGGCTCGACGGAATCAGGCGTCAGGACGCCAAGGATGTCCGGGATCACATGATGGACGGCAGAGCTGCCTCCTCCGTAGACCGCTACCTGAACATCGTTCGAGCCGCCTTCAACTACGCCATCACCGAGCTTGACCTCGAAGGAACCCGGAATCCTTTCATAGGCTTGAGAGCTATTAAGGAGGAAGGCGATGGCCCTGACCGTCGGAGCCGGAACCCATTCAATGGTGACCAACTGAAGGCCGCACGAACTCAGGTTCTCAGGGCCTGCAACAAAGACGCTCAGCGCGTCTGGCGTATTCTCGAAAAAACAGGTTGTCGGATCGCTGAAGTGACCGGTCTGCGGAGGTCCGATGTACACCTTGATCATCGCATCCCGTACATCGACGTTGAATGGCACGAAGACCGACGACTGAAGACCAAGGCTTCCAGACGTTGGGTGCCTCTGATTGGGGATGCATTGGCTGCGGTCAAGGAGGCCCTCCACGCTTCAGAAGGTGGCCAATACCTGTTCCCAACCTTCTGTAAGCACAATGGCGCATCATCGGCGTCGAGCATGATGAGTCGCGCAGTCAGAGCGGCTGTTGAAGACAGGAAGGTTGTGACCCATTCTCTGCGGCACCGCATAAAAGATCTGCTCTGGTTAGCCGGATATGCAGAAACAGAACACGGGCTGTTGATGGGGCAATCGACTGGAAACGTGAGTCACGACTACGGCGGTGACGAGGCAAGGCTCGAAGTCGCGTACAGGATGCTGAAGGCAGCCCTTGAACTCGCCGACCGTGAGGGTCGATGAGGGATGGCAGCCCCCGAAAACCCGGGAGCCGCGCCTTATTATCGCTTAGGAGAGTGATGAAATAATAATTGCGGGGCTTGCAGTGATTACTGGCGAGTAGACAAAGAGTATGTCTACGAGCCCCGCGAAGCGACGTGATAACGTGATAAAGCGGAGTGGATAGTGCGTCATCTAAACGGCCTCATCCGTTTCCACGTTGTCTTCTTCGTTCTCGTTTGCCGCCTGTCGCCTCTGTGCTTTCACCCTGGCGAATGTCTCTTTTGCTTCGTCCCTGTCGAGCAGTGAGGCCTTGATGGCCTTGTTGATCATGCCGGACACCTTGGCCTGACTGACGCGGAGCGCCTCAGCCAACTCCATTTGGGTGGCGTACTGTTCAGACCTCAAGGCACCCACCAAAGCCTCCAAGGGGTTTCCTACGGCTGACGAGATAACCTCCCACCCCAGCTTGCCGCCCTCACCTTCATCCAGGCGGACAGTCTGACCAGCAGCAGATTCGCCGACCAAAGACCGGCCCTTCTGAAACTCGATGTGGAATGCGGCCCCGGCTTGCGGATCGTGACTCTCCGGGCGTTCCAGCTTGATGACGGTGTTCATATTCTGGGTCATCCGGCTGCTGCCGAGGTAGTCGCCATTCTTGCCAGCGTGGTGCACGAGGATCACTGCGATCCTCCTCCGGCGCAGTTCGTTCAGGAACGGCTGAACGTTCAGCCAGGTCTGGTCCTCACTGATCGAAGCTCCCGTCACGATGGAACAAAGGTTGTCAACGACCACGACCTTGATCTCATGCGACTCGATCAGATCAAGATAGAAGTCGTGTGCCTCTTCCTCATCGAAGGGAGGCAAGCCGCCATCGAGCCGTAGCCCCGAGCAGAGCTTGAACTCGCTGGGGATGTCACCACCGGTCAAATCGAACAGCCTTTCGGCCATCTCAGCGGGATCGATTTCCGCATCGAAGTACAACACCTTCTGGGCAGTCGGGACGTTCCAGCCAAGCACGTCTTCGCCCTTGGCGACCGCGAGCGCCACGGCGATGCTGAACCAGGATTTACCAATGCCGGTCTTGCCGTACACCATGGCTGTGAAGCCAGCGGCCAGCCAGTCGCCGACATACTTCTCCGGCATCGGGAAGTTTGCTGTCATCAGTTCAGGGCCGTCCATGATGATGGGATGCTCGTCGACAGCCTTGATGTTTTCATAGTCAGTCATGGGAAGCCTCGCTGGTCAGGGAAAGGACATGCTGCTCGGCAATCGAGAGCGCGAAGCGGATCACGGCGGTCCTGTCGAGGAACGACACACGGCCAGCGAGGTGGTCACGGATCAGGCAAAAGCGGGCCATGTCCGCCGGGGTCAACCGGAGGGTCAGTCTTGAGTTCATTGGGGTCCTATGGGATTGCGCACGACAGTCCGACCGTGAAAGCAGATGGCCTACACGGGTGTAAATGTGTTCGTGCTGGAGTGTGTTAGGGTGAGCGAACGAGCCCGGAGGGGCGGGTCTTCGTTCAATAGGACCAGTTATTGGACGTCACCTACCTTCAACGGATGGGAAGCCGAGGAATGGCCCACACCACCGGAACCAGATGCCATCAGCATTTGGACCGATGCGACACTTCAGTGATCTCAAAATCAATGACCGCCTTGCGCCCCCAAATCGGTCGTTCGCCGTAATGAAGACCGCGCCCGAAAGCGGACGTTCATTTAAGGCGCAACAAATTCACAAGTTGGGCGGAGAGCCGACATTCGTTGCAGAAGGAATGAATGTCAGATTGTTCACTGAGTTAGACCGTCTAGGTAGCGAACCTACTATTTGCCAGTAGAACGTTCTTGCAGTTCCGGACGCCAACTTAGCAAGGGGTCTTCTGAAATCCGTGTAAGGTTAAGCGCTCCGAGTTCGTAAGCGGCTGCACCAAATCGGGTATCGGTGTCTTTTACCGCAAGCTTCCCGGTAACCGAGTATTCCGCAAAGTAAAGTGTATGGGGCCGCTCCGCCTCGATACCCTGAGCGCCGGTGACAAATACCATCTGGTTGCGTGGGGGCGCTGGCACGTGTACGCATGCCCCAATGTAAGGAACCAGCAGGAAATCAATCAGTCGATCTTCTTCAAAACGAACCGGCAGGATGTATCCGGTTAGTTCGGCTGTCTTACCATCCAGATCGGCGCGAGCTTCGAAAACTTTCTTGTCCTCAGGTGGATACATTGCCTTGAGGAAGGGATTCGTCTTGACGATCTGCCAGTGCTGCACAACCCCGGTACGCACCACCCTGGTCCCCTTTGAGACATCGACGGGGAGTAGATCAGCCCATTCCAGCGAGACGGGTTCTGCTTGGCCAACAGATGACATAAAGCAGCCGATCAAGGTGCTCTTCACCAGATAGAGCCAGCTGAAATGGGCCTTATTCACCAGACAATATCCAGTTTCTTACATACGCCACTGCTTGGTAAGGGAGGCGCGGTCGACAATTTTTCCGTTGTTGAGTACGTATTTTATATTCCGGGTATCAGAAATGTTTTCCGCTGGATTGCCTTCAACAATCAGCAAATCACCTTCCAGACCGACTTGTATGGATCCAGTACGATCCTCAATTTTCAGAATACGAGCGTTGTCGCTTGTTGCCGCCTTCAGTGTTTGCAAGGGCGTCACACCGGCCCCTTCTACCCAAAGCTCCAACTCCCGATGCAGCGATTCTCCGGCCCAGTTGTTGAGATACGGCGCATCTGTCCCAGCTCCGATCAAGACTCCGGTATCCACGAGCATTTTTGTCCATTTAAAAGCGTCGCTTCGAAAGAGGTCCTGAGTGCGTTGGTCGCCGAGAATAGCATCAAAAATCGAATTATAACGATTGGCAGATTCCGCCCCCTCGGTTGAAAGGGCCATCTCCACCCAATGGGGTGGGTTCACATCGACGATGAGTGGGTTGCCCGTAATGTAGTCGCCGTCCTGCTCTGTGCGGTACCCGCCAAATGTATCCATCATGACGGTGGTAGAGGTGACAAATGTACCCAACTCCTTGAGCATGTCGGCATCATTCTGTGTTGGCGTAGTGGTCATGAACATATTGTGCGCGTAACCGTCCAATTTGGTTACGTTGGCAATCCAAGGGTTTCCGTTGTTCTGCCATAAATCGCAAACCACCCGCATGCCCCTCTCGTGCGCTGCCGCAACTAACCCCTTTAAAACCTGGATATTAGTGCCTGAGTGGCATTTCACCATCTCAACCTTGTAGGTGTTCTTCATGGCGTCGAGCTTGCTACCCAAGAAATTGGGATCATTCACGGGCAGAAGCGTCGCATAACCAGGGGCCCCCACTTCGGCAGTCTCAAAATAAGTGCCAGCTATCTTGATATCTGGCCCGATCCACGCGCCCGCTTCGACCATGTCGCGGGTGTCTCCAGCTACGTCGGGAATATTCCCAATATCATATACTTGCGTTACCCCGGCGTAGAGAAAATTCAGTAGTTGCCATTTCACATGAACTGGTCGGTTACCATTGTCATTGGGCCCACGCCAGCCGCTGGACAGGTGAATATGCGAATCAATCAGCCCAGGGAGAACTGTCAGTCCATTACCCTCGATAATGCGTGCATCGGAAGGAACATCCTGCAGGGTTCCGGTGGCACCAACAGCTGCGATCTTGCCATCGGTTACTAGAACATCTTGCCCCTCGGTAGGGGCATTTCCCAATCCGTCGATGACGCGAATGTTCTGCAATAAGGTCGCCCCGTCCCACTCATAACGGGGTGCGATGGGATTTAGATCAGCCTCATCGTATGTAACGATTGGCTCACGCTCTGAGACAATTGCTGCCTGAGCGAATGCCAGATTAGGAGCCAAGCAACCGATTACGATAGCCGTAGTGCCTTTGCAAAATATGTTCATCCGGTAACCCTCAAGCTTCAAAAACTCAATTTCGGTTGTCAATTATGGACGGACTATCCGCTGACCACAACCGTCAAGCTCATGAAAAAATGCCGCTAATTCTCTTTGACGCATGTTGGACCTTTGTATCTGGAGGGACCAATGTCTGCTCCGGACCGAAACCTACTATTCTCTTGATTCGTGTGAATGGCGGCTTCGATGACACTGTGCACAGAACACGCCTGTCCGCTACCGGCCCCGTTGCGGCCATGCGGAAATAGAGCAAATAATGACCCCTCACCGCCCGGAGCTACGGTTCGTTCGCCAAGTATGAGTGACTTATTCATGATCGCATAGCAGGTTTGGCACTGCCTGAAAGGCCTAATCCGACGCCAGAGCCCTGTAGACTGTCGCCTTCGACAGGCCTGTTTTCACCATGATGGCTGGCACGGTCTCGCCCTCACCCCGCATGGCCCTAATGGACGACACGGTCTCCTCGGTCAGCGCCGGTTTCCTGCCGAACCGCGTTCCCTTGGCCTTGGCCTTGGCGATTCCGTCCATCTGCCTTTCCTTGCGGATGTTGGTCTCGAACTCGGCGAACACCGCCAGCATACCCAAGAAGGCCTTCCCTGCAGCGTCCTGCGTGTCAATGGACTGATCGAGAACCTTGAGGGTCACCTGCTTGGCGTCAAGCTCCCGCACGATCCGGAGAAGATCCTCGGCGCTTCTGGCAAGCCGGTCGATGCGCGAGATGATGAGGGTGTCCCCTTCCCGGACATACTCCAGGCATTGGCGTAGGGCAGGCCGCTGGGTGTCTACACCAGACTTCTTCTCTTCGAACAGCTTATTCACCCCTACTGTCCGGAACTTCTCGATCTGTACATCGAGGGACTGCCCAAGGGTGGAAACACGAGCATAACCGACAAGCGCCATTCTCATAACCTCTCAATAAATTTGAGAACTTATTTATGAGACATGAAAAGAGACGCGTCAAGCATCAGTCTCAGAACCTAGAGTTTTTGCGACTCTTATTTCCAACAAACCACATCGCCGCGACTTTGATTCTTGCACGACTCAGACACGTTCATTAGTGGTGTGCCTTCAACTCTAGATAATCGTATTGATCTAAACCGTCTGCGCCTTTTGAGGAGTTTTCCTGTGGATCCCTTCAGCAACTTTGACATATCTGCGGAACAATTGCGGATCTTCTCGCTCTTCCATCCACGCGCGTTCAAAAGGACAGCCTCTGCAATCACCAGCAATCAACGTTTGGTGCACTACACAAGTGCCAACACGGCCCTGAAAATAATAAAGAACGAAGCCGTATGGGCTCGCAATTCTTCATGCATGAATGATTTCATGGAACTGGAATATGGTCTCGAGTGCCTCACCAGCAGCCTAGCTGTTCACAGAGAGCGCTATATTGAAGTCTTTGATAATATTTTTGATGGTTTCACTGCTGAACTGACCCAATATTTCAATGACTGGCTCCCAACAATACGCTCAGACACCTATATCACCTGCCTATCAGAACATCTTGCAACTGAAGACACGCTTGGAAGACTATCGATGTGGAGGGCTTATGGCGGGCAAACAGGCGTCGCGTTCGTTGTAAGTGGAAAACCTTTTCTTACTCCGAGCGATGCATTAAATGCTTACACAAGCCCGGTCGAATACCTAAGTCGGTCGCAGTTTGAACAGGAATTTATTCAGTTCATTGAATCGATCCAGGGCAATGCTACGTGGGTAAAAAGCCTCGGTAGAGATACCGTTAAAGCCTATATGTTTGCGGCGCTTCGGTTTGCGATGCTTTGCACAAAGCACCCGGGCTTTCATGAAGAAAGAGAGTGGCGGGTGATATACAGCCCGAAGTATGAGCATTCGAAGAAGATAACCATAGACGTAGAGTCGATTGGCGGGACACCTCAGAAAGTCTGCAAAATTCCTCTCAAGGACATACCAGAAGAAGGCTTGACTGGTATTGAAGTTCCATCCCTCCTTGATCGCATCATCATCGGGCCAACGCAGTATCCTGTAGAAATGCGTGAGGCCTTCATCGACGTTCTTGAAAAGGCTGGCGTCGCTGAAGCCGAGCAAAAGGTTATCATCTCAGATATCCCGCTAAGAACCTAGTAATGACCGGATTGGAACTCATCCGGAATGACCTTGTGCAAATTTAGCTGGGGGGGGGCGGTGGAGCTTCAAATACAAGGGTATGAAAGAGACCTCCGTGATTACTTGGAGTAAAATCCAAGGCACCGAAAGCCCGGCTGATGTTAAGGGGTTGTCGCTTGGAAAACGTCTTTGCGAAACCAACTCGAGACGCAACAAGTCCCGTTGTCTTTGTGACTAAGCGCCTTGTTTACAAGGTACACGTTTGATACATATTGAGGTACACAGCAACCAAGCACGCCACCTTGAGCTACGCCCATATCCTATTGATCTTGTTGATTTTTCCGGCTTATGATACTGATTGATGAAGTCGCCAGACCGTCCGGCCTGGGGAGCCATCACCACCTCCTTCCTGAAAATCCAGAAAGTAGCGCTCAGCGGTCCGCTGTCATTTGCGCCTACCGGGTATCAGACCCCTTCCCGTTCCATCTTGATTGCTCCGCAAGGACATTCGAAGGCGCAGAGACCGCAGCCCTTGCAGTAGTCGTAGTTGAACTCGAAACGATTTCCGGGGCCGAGCTTGATCACGGCGTTGTCCGGACAGATGCCGTAACAATTGTCGCATTCAAAGCAGTTGCCACAGGAAAGACAGCGGCGCGCCTCGTAAAGCGCATTGTCTTCCGTCAGGCCCTTGAGCACTTCCTCAAAACCGGTCTGCCGTCGGACAGGATCCAGCTGGTCCTGTTTGCTCTGCGGCGCGTCGTCGTAATACCAGGGATTGATGTTTTCAAAGGTGGCCAGTTCCGGCTTGTCCGCTTTGGCGTAGGTTTCCCCGCGCAGCCAGGCGTCGATGTTGCGCGCCGCCTTCTTGCCGTGCCCGATGCCGACCGTGACCGTGCGCTCCGCCGGCACCATGTCGCCGCCGGCAAACAGCCCTGCCCGGCCCGTCATCATCTGATCACTGACCGTGACCACACCGTCGCGCGCAATCTCGACTCCCTCGACCCGTTCCAGGAAACTGGTGTCGACGTTCTGGCCAAGCGCCAGAATCAGCGTGTCGGCCTCAATCGTCTCGAACTCTCCCGTCGGCTGCGGTCGGCCGCTATCGTCAATTTCCATCTTCTCGACTGTCACGCTCGACCCGTCAATCTCCTTGATGGTGCGCAGCCAATGCATCAGGACGCCCTCGTCCTCGGCTTCACTTGCCTCGAAATCATGCGCCGGCATTTCCTTGCGCGACCGGCGATAGACAATCATGGCCTCATCGACACCGAGGCGCTTGGCGGTTCGGGCAACGTCCATCGCCGTGTTACCGCCGCCATAGACGATCACCCGGCGGCCGAGTTTGGGCGGCTCCGCACCGGTCTCCATGTCCTTCAGGACGCTGACGGCATCGAGGATCTTGCTCGCCGCATGGGCCGGAATGTCGATCCGTTTGGCAAGATGCGCCCCGACCGCAACAAATACCGCGTCGAAGCCTTCCTTCGTGAAGGCAGCGTCAATATCGTCAACCTTGGTGTTGAGCTCCAGGGTCACACCCGTGTCCAGGATGCGCTGGATCTCATAGTCCAGGACGTCCCGTGGCAACCGGTATTTCGGAATTCCGAAACGCATCATGCCGCCCGCCATCGGCCCAGCTTCACGGATCGTGACTGCGTGCCCGAACCGGCGCAGGTGATAGGCGGCACTCAACCCGCTCGGCCCCGCGCCGACCACAAGAACATGCTTTCCGCTCGGCTCTGACGGGATGTTCGGTTTCCAACCCTTTTCAAACGCGATCCGGCCCAGAAACCGTTCGATGGCATGGATCGCGACGGGCTCGTCCATCTGGCCGCGATTGCAGGCATTTTCGCACGGGTGATAACACACACGCCCCATGACGCCGGGCATGGGGTTGTCTTCCATCAACGCCTGGAACGCCCGCTCATAATCGCCCTCCTCGGCGTGAAACAGCCATTTCTGAATGTTTTCACCGGCCGGACAGGCATTGTTGCACGGTGGCAGGCGATCCAGATAGACGGGCCGTTCGGTACGCCAGGATCCGGTCTTATTGGCAAGGCTGGTGCTCGGATCAAGCGTGATTGCAAATGGCAGCTCGTGGGTCATGGCGCCGTCCTTTCTCCGAGAAGATTGAAGCGCTCGACATTTGCATCTGCCATGCGCTGAATGGCAGCGATGCGATCCCGGTCCTCGTGGCCCTTCCGGAAAAGATGGGCAAAGCGCTTCTGGAGTTTCAGATAGTCCTCAACCGGCACCTTTCGCCGGATCTTCTGACTGCGCACCACTTCGCCATGTTCGGCTTCAAACAGCGGGAAAAGTCCGCTTTCGACAGCCAGGCGCGCCAGCAGGATCGTATGCTCGGTGGCCGAGCCCCAGCCGAGCGGACAGGTCACCAGCACGTGGATGTAACGCGATCCGCTCATGCCCATGGCATGGGTCACCTTGGCCTCCAGATCATGCAGATCGGCGACCGAGGCGGTTGCGACATAGGGAATGTTATGGGCCATGGCGATCAGAGGCATGTTCTTACCGGTGCCGAAGACATTGCCCGGCGCATCGCCCACGGCCGGCGTGGTCGCCGTGCGCGCGGCGGGCGGCGTTGCCGACGAGCGCTGCACGCCCGTGTTCATATAGGCCTGGTTGTCGTAACAGATGTAAAGCACATCGTCGTTGCGTTCGAACATGCCGGAAAGACACCCGAAACCGATATCCGTCGTGCCTCCGTCGCCGCCCTGGGCGACGACCCGGGTTTTCCCCTTGCCGCGCCGTCTCATGGCCGCAGCGACCCCCGTTGCAACCGCAGGCGCATTGCCGAAAAGGGAATGGACCCACGGGATCTGCCACGACGTTTCCGGGTATGGCGTTGTGAAGACTTCCAGACAGCCGGTGGCATTCACCGCCGCCATGTTGCCGCCGGAGGCGCGCATTGCAGCGTCGAGGGCAAAGCGCGCGCCAAGCGCCTCGCCGCACCCCCGGCAGGCCCGGTGACCGGATGTGATCGCGTTGGAGCGATCAACGGAGGATTGCACGCTGCGCGCTTCCGCATCCATCAGCCTGTTGCCAACCGTGTGGGTTCCGGTCTGGTAGAACTTCACCCGTTGCAGGGCCGTTTCCTCGCTCATGATGCTTTGCTCCGCTCTGCCGCAGGACGGTTCTGGATGGCCTTCAGGATGCTCTCGGCCGCCGGACCGGCGTGACGCATCTCGGCTGTGCGCGCGATCTCTCGATCAACCACGGCCTGGTTCATGCCAAGGAAGGTGACATCGGCAAGGTCACCGGCCCGGGCCGCATTGGCGATGCCGGAAATGCCTTTCATTGTGATCGGGCGTCCGCCAAGCCCGGCAATCACGGTGTGTACCGGCTGCGTCGTTTCGCGGAGCGCCATGCGCACATTGGAGGCCAGAACGCCGCCGAGGCCGGGCGCCAGGCTCTTTTCCACCACGACGACCCGCTTGGCGTTCGTTAGAGCGGCTTTCAACTGGTCCAGCGGAAACGGGCGGAACGAACAGATGCTGACGGACCCGACGGATCGCCCCTCTGCGCGCTCCTGATCGACAACGTCCTTGATCGTGCCATTGACGGAGCCGAGGGCCACGAACACGGTGTCGGCGTCCTCTGCCTTGTAGGAATGCACCAGCCCGCCAGAGTCTCGCCCGAACACCTTCTTGAAGATCGTGCCAATTTCGGGGATCAGCTCAAGGGCCTGGAGCTGCTTGTGATGCGCCAGATAGCGCACTTCGGTAAATGCATCCGGGCCGACCATGGCGCCGATGGAGTAAGGATCTGCAGGGTCCAGCACCTGCACGGGCTCATACGGTGGCAGGAAGGCGTCGACTTCTTCCTGGGTGGGGATGTCGAGACGTTCATAGGCATGGGTCAGAATGAATCCGTCCATGCAGACCATGACCGGACAACTCAGTTCTTCGGCCAGACGAAAGGCCTGGATGTGAAGATCGAGGGCCTCCTGATTGGTTTCGGCAAACAGCTGAATCCAACCGGCATCTTTCATCGACATGGCGTCGGTGTGATCGTTCCAGATGTTGATCGGCGCACCGATGGCCCGATTGCCAAGGGTCATGACGATCGGCAAACCGAGACCGGAAGCATTGTAAACCGCCTCCGCCATGAACAGGAGCCCCTGGCTGGCGGTTGCGGTGTAGGCGCGCGCGCCCGCCGCCGAAGCGCCAATGGCGACGGACAGGGCCGCAAATTCGGATTCAACGTTGATATATTCGCAGTTCTCGAGAGCGCCCGACTTCACCAGCGCTCCGACGCCTTCCACAATGTGGGTCTGCGGTGTAATCGGATAGGCGCAGACGACTTCGGGGCGGCAAAGGGCGACCGCCTCCGCGACCGCGGCGGAGCCTTCAATCTGTTTAAGCATGGGCTTTCTCCGTCCGGGCAGCAATGTCAAAGGCTTCACGCGCAGCGGCCGCGTTTGCCGCTCCGACCTGCCCAGGGAATTTTTCGGCAATCGCCTCTTCGACCGCCTTGAGTGAGACCTTCCCGCACATGGCGGCCAGGCTGCCGAGCAAGGCGGCATTGGGCAACGGCCTGCCGATATGCCTGCGGGCGATTTCGCTGGCGCCGACATCCCGGAAGTGGTTCTCCGGAAAGCCGGCGGCATAGTCGGCAATCCCCAACTCTTCGAAGCTGCGGCGGGAATTGATCAAGACGTATCCGGTCTGGTCGAGACCGGAAAACAGATCAACGGAATGGATCAGGGTCGGGTCCTGGATCACCAGGGCATCGGGGTGTTCGACCGGTTCGCGGGAGCGGATCTCGGTATCGGCGATCCGACAATAGGAGACCACCGGAGCACCCATGCGCTCAGACCCGAAACTTGGAAAAGCCTGCGCGTGCTTGCCTTCCTTGAAGGCCGCGATCGACAACAGTTCGGCGGCGGTGACCACGCCTTGACCGCCCCGGCCGTGAAATCGTACCTGGAACACGTCCTCTCCCCCGTTCAAGCATCCGGCGCTTGTCGCAACCGGACATTGAGGGAGCGTACAAAGACCCGCTCAGACCAACATTGACCTGTCTCAATCAGCTTTAAGAGCGCGGAGTTCAGCGCTTAAGGGCTAGATGTGAAACGCAAGCGGAAGTGTCAGGAGAGAGGCTGGCCGTTGATCCAGACACCGGCAACGCCGAAGTCCTCGTCAAGATGCACCAGATCCGCAGCACGCCCTTGTTGCAGGTGTCCCAGCGGCCGGCCAAGGAAGTCGGCGGGGTCGGCAGTCGCCATTGCAAGCGCGGCATCCACCGGCATGTTCAGCGTCCCGGTCAGGTATCTTAAGGAAGCGGGCAGATCGATGTCCGCGCCAGCCAGTGTGCCATCCGCAAGGGTCAGCGTGCCATCCCGACGGAAAATCTCGCGTCCGCCGAGGTGAAAGGAGGTCACATCGGTGCCGGTCTGTGACATGGCATCGGTCACCAGAAAGATACGACCAGGGCCGTTCTTTGCCTTCAATGCAACCTTGATCGCGACCGGATCGACATGAACGCCGTCGGCAATCAGTCCTGCGCTCAGGCTTCCAAGATCGAGGGCCGCGCCCACCAGTCCCGGTTCCCGGTGCTGCAACGGGCTCATGGCATTAAAGAGGTGGGTGACGCAGGACGCCCCCGCCTCTGCCGCCGCCTTGCATTCCTGGTAGGAGGCGCCGCTATGGCCGAGGCTGACATGGATGCCCGCTTCCGCAAGCCTTTGAACCTGGTCCGGGGTGACAGTCTCCGGTGCGATTGTCAAAATCAAACTGGGCAGCTGTCTTGCGGCGAACAGGTAGAGTTCGATGTCGTCTTCTGTCATGGGCCGGATCAGATCCGGGTCATGTGCGCCCTTGCGCCCCTTGAAAAGATGCGGTCCTTCAAGATGAAGCCCCTGGAATCCGCGCACGCCGTGCGCCCAAGCCTCGATGCCGAGCTTGACCACCTTGCGCGTCGTTTCAGGCGTGTCGGTGATCAGGGTTGGCGTCAGGGCTGTTGTGCCGAGCCGCAGGTGGGCATGGCAAATGCGCGCCATGTCTTCGACACTCTCCGCATCGCCGAGCATCAATCCACCGCCGCCATTCACCTGCAGATCGATCAGACCCGGCGCCAGGATCCCGCTGCCGAGATCAACCTGACGCTGGTTTTCGTCGAGCTGGTCGATGGAAACCAGATCGGAAACCACGCCGCCGGCGACAACGAGCGCAGCCTTCTCGTGAAGCGTCCGGCCGTCAAAGATCCGGCTGCAAAGATAGGCGGTTGCGGCGGTCATACCGTCTGCGTCACCTTTTTCAGATGTTTGGGAACATCGGGATTGAAGCCCCGATGACGGGCGAACCACTCGATGAAGGCGTAGAACGACACGATTTGCACAAGCGCATCGGTCAGCGGGTGGTCTGCCGAAACAAATTGCAGCTTGTGTGCGCGCTGCACCTTGTCGCTGGTGGCAAAAACGCTGCCGCCCTGATCAACCATGCGGTCAGCAGCCTGGGCAAGCCCTTCTTCCGCCGCGTCGCGGACGCCAAGGGCCAGGATGGGGTAGCCGTTTTCGACGATGGAAACTGGCCCGTGCATCACTTCCGCAGACGAATAGGCCTCGGCGTGAATCTGGCACGTTTCCTTGAACTTCAGGGCGGCTTCATGGGCAATGGCGAGACCGGGACCACGACCGATTACATAGAGCGATCCGCGTTTCTCAATCGGCTCGGCCAGGGCCTGCCAATCCATGTCGATGGCCTTTTCGAACTGCCCGGGAAGATCTGCCAGCGCCTTGAGCAAAGTCTTGTCGTCGCCGATTTCAGCCAGCAGCAACAGTCCCGCAAGGACGGAGTTCACAAAGGTCTTGGTTGCGGCGACGCTGCGCTCAGGACCGGCGCCGATATCGACCGTCGCCTTGGACAAACGGGCAAGCGCGCTGTCGGCTGTATTGGTCAGACCGACCGTGAAGGCCCCTTGCTTGTCGGCGCTTTCAACAACCGACAGGATGTCCGGACTTGCACCGGACTGCGAAATGGCAATCACAAGTGCCTGGTTGAGTTTCACGCGCCCGCTATAGATGGAAGACACGGACGGGCCAAGCGAGGCCATTGCCAGGCCAAGATAGATCTCGGCAGCGTATTTCAGGAAGGTTGCCGCGTGATCAGACGACCCGCGCGCCACGCTTGCCAGAAACACTGGCGCTCCGGCCCTGGCTGCAATCTCGCGAATTTCTGGAGCACCGTCCGCAAGAAGACGGCGGGCAGCGTCGGGGATCTCTTCAATTTCCCGCCGCATATGCGTCGGGGCGTCGAGGTTCAAGGCTTCGTTCATAAGATCTAGTCTTCCGAAATTTGAAGTTCGGCAATGAAGTCATAGGCATCGCCGCGGTAAACGGATCGGGTGAATTCAACGACATTGCCGTTGGCAAGATAGGAGACGCGCTCGATCTTCAGCCCGGCGGAACCCGCCGGGACGCCAAGGATATCGGCATCGATCGGCTCAAGATTGCGGGCGGATATCCGCTGGATCGCCCGAACCGGCTGCAACCCTGCTCCACGCAGGATCGCATAAAGCGAGCTGGTCACCTTTTCCGGATTGGGCAGAATGTTTTCAGACAGGGAGGCCCGCTCGATCGCCATGGGCGTGCCGTCGGCCTTGCGCAGCCGCTCCACCCGCGCAACGCGCTGCCCGGAAGTCAGTCCAAGCGTGAACATTTCTTCGGGAGATGCCGGAAACAGTCCGCGCCGCAGCCACTCGCTGCTTGCAGACAAGCCGCGACGTGCCATGTCCTCGCTGAAGGAGGTCAGACTGGACAGGCGCTGTTCGACCTTGTGAACCTTGGGCGCGACGAATGATCCGCTGCCGCGTTTCTGCACAACGATCTGATCTTCCACCAGTCCTGCCACTGCCTTTCGGACGGTGACCCGGGACAGGTCGGTGATCGAGGCAATTTCCCGCTCAGACGGCAAGGGTTCATTCTCTTTCAGAACGCCTTCGTCAATCGCCTGCTGAATGCGCCGCCGCAACTGCAGATACCGGGGACCGCTGGAGTTTGCCAGCCAGTCGCCATTTTCCAGCATCGTGATAAACTCGGTCATGAAACGAGGCGCCTCAGGTGATGAAAATAATACCTTTCAGATACCAATTTAAACTCTATCGAAACCGAAAATCAAGTGATAAAAGTCACCGAACTCCCCTTAACCCCTTCCAGACGCCAACTGGTCCGTCGCGAGTTCCCCTTGCCTTTGTAGGCATATTTCGCGATATGACACTGACCGCAGCCAGTTTTCAGAAACCATGAATTTGCCGACGACCGAAGACCGGGACCCACTCTCCATTGGCCTCTCCACCAAGTCAGACGATGACGTTCTGGCCTTGCTTCTGCTTCGGCAGAAACAGGCGCTGGACGCGGTCGAACAGGCCATTCCGCAAATCAGTCGCGCCGCAGACGCCCTGAAACGCGCAACGCAGGCCGATTCCAAGATCGGGTATTCGGGCGCAGGCAGCGCCGGCCTCACTGCGCTATCCGACTGCCTGGAACTGCCGGGTACGTTCGGTTTTCCGCCGGAACGCATGCGCATGCTTTATGCCGGAGGCGCAGAGAACCTGCTGCATCTTGCCGGGACACATGAAGACAATGAAGCTGCAGGACATCACGATTTCCAGACGTCCGGACTTGGCAAAGGCGACATTTTGATCGGCGTCTCGGCCAGCGGCTCAACCCACTACACTCTCGGCACATTCCAGGCCGCAAAAGCTGCCGGAACAGAGACGATCGGCCTTGCCAACAATCCGAACACACCACTGCTGGAACTTTCCGATTACCCGATATTACTCAACACACCGGCCGAAATAATCGCCGGCTCCACGAGGCTGGGCGCCGCCAGCGCGCAAAAGGCCGCGCTCAACATGATTTCAACGCTGGTGGCCCTGCGCCTTGGTCACGCCGTGCGCGGTCATATGGTCAACCTCGTTGCCGACAATGAAAAATTGAAAGCGCGCGCGCATCGGATCCTGCAGGACCTCACGAACTGTTCTGCCGAGGTGGCCGAGAACAGCCTGGAACAGGCTGGCGGACGGGTCAAAACGGCGGCCCTGATGATTCTCCAGAACATCGACGCAACACGTGCGGAGCAGATCCTGGAAGAGCACAGCGGCAATCTGCGCCCCTTTCTTTAGGCCTCAGCTCACCCAACAGCCAAACGCATTGCCCGGATGCCGCGCCAGACGTCACCCCCCCGTGACGCCTGCTGCACTCTTACGTGTTTTTGACAATAGACCCCTCCCCTCAGAGCCCAGAGCCAATTCGTTAAAAAAGTCATGCCAATGGCTTTTTGTGGTTTACTAGACGCTCAATTGGTTGCATATTGGTATTATAAGTGGATGCAAACAAATGTAACCCAGAGGCAATTCGGCAGGCAATGACCACCTGTTTTGACATTGGCGGCTCCTTTATCCGTCACGGGACCCTGCAGGACGACGGCTCCGTCGCCGAAAGCGGCCGTGTCCCGACCCCCGGGAATGACTGGCAGGCCTTTGTTGACGCCATCGACAGCTGCACCGGTACAGATCGGGGCCCGATCTCGATTTCCCTGGCCGGCGCTTTCGACGACCGGACCGGCTTTGCCGATGTTGCCAACATTCCCTGCCTGCACAAACGGTCCGTCAAGACGGATCTTGAGGCCGCGCTAAAGCGCCCGGTTCTGATTACAAACGATGCCAATGCCTTCGCGCTTGCCGAAGCCATAGACGGCTCCGGTCGTGGCAAACCTGTCGTCTTCGGTATCATTCTGGGGACCGGTGTCGGTGGCGGCCTCGTGGTGAACGGACATCTGGTCAAGGGTGTTGGCGGCATCGCCGGCGAATGGGGCCATGGCCCGGTTGTCGACCCGACCGCCGGCGGACAGCTCAAGGGTCTTGAACACTACCCTTGCGGTTGCGGCCAGACCGGTTGCATCGACGCAGTCTGCTCTGCGCGTGGCATGGAAAAGATCCATCTGACGCTGCACGGGAAGTCGCTGTCCAGCAAGGACATCACGTCTGCCTGGCATCGGGGCGATGTGGAGGCAACGCACACCATCGAGGCCTATGCCACTCTTCTGTCCCGCGCTCTTTCCGTCCTTGTCAACACGCTCGGGCCGGATGTCATTCCGGTGAGCGGAGGATTGTCGGGCGATGAGGCCCTGCTTTCGCTGATCGATCGCAAGACCCGTACACTTGTGCTTGCTCACTATGCCGACCCGCTGGTGTTCAAGGGCCAGTTTGCCGAAAACGGCGGCCTGCACGGAGCCGGCATCGTCGCCCGTACAGCGTTCAGCGAGGCACGGACATGACCCACATACCGCTGGAGGTTTGCGTCGACACATTGGAAGGCGCCTGGGTCGCCGCTGAAAACGGAGCCGATCGGATCGAGCTATGCTCCGCTCTGTCCGAAGGCGGATTGACGCCGTCCTTGGGTGTCATGACGGCTGCGGCAAAACTGCCGGTGCCTGTTTACGTCATGATCCGTCCGCGTCGGGGCGGCTTCGCCTATTCGGATCTGGAGAAGGCGGCGATGCTGCGAGACATTGAGGCTACGGAACACGCCGGCCTTGCGGGGATCGTGCTTGGTGCCGTCGACGAACATCATGCGCTGGACCGAAACTTTCTCAGTGTCGCGCTCAAGAGCACTCGACTCCCCGCCACGCTGCACCGGGCCATCGATACGGTTCAGGACTATGGCCAGGCTATCGAGGACGCCATCGCGCTCGGCTTCGAACGTATCCTGACCTCCGGCCAGGCCGACAAGGCCGAATTGGGAATGGACCGCTTGCATCAGGCCGCCCGTATTGCTGCTGGACGCCTCTCCATCATGGCAGGCTCCGGTGTCAACGCCGCCAATGCAGCGCGCATTTTGAGACATGCTGGCGTTTCGGAACTGCACGCGTCCTGCTCCAAACCCAAAGGCGATGTTTCACAGCCGTCGACCGCTGAAACACGGCTAGGGTTCGTAGCCGCGACGGGCTCAAGAGATACCGATGCCGGTCTCGTCCAGGCGTTGCGACATGCCATGGACCTGCATGCGGAGGACGCGGCATGAAAACCGGCTATGTCGGCCTCGGTGCCCGGATCGCGAATGTCAGCAGCTGCCTTCAGAACGTCTCGAACGCGCTGGATCCGGTCGCCTATGTCGACCCGACCCCAGCTGGCCTGTCACATGTGGAGCGCAGAAGCGGCAACACGCTGACCGCTCATGATGATCTGGAAAGCATGCTGAAGAAGGAAAAGCTCGATCTCCTGATGATCGGCTCTCCCAATTTCATGCATCTTGATCACCTCCGGACCGCCTTGCAGTCGGATGTGAAATACATCTTCTGCGAAAAGCCGGTTGTGACCACGGAAGCTGAAACCTTCGAACTGCTGTCGCTGATGAAGGCCCATGACGGCGAAAAGCGCGTGATTGTCGGCCTGGTGCTGCGCTATTCACCGCTTTACACGGAGCTGCAGAAAAGCCTGAAAACCGGCCAGCTCGGCAAGGTAGTATCGATCGAAGCAGCAGAACATATCGGCCCCTATCACGGCTCTTTCTTCATGCGCGACTGGCGCCGCTACGAGAAGAACTCAGGTGGTTTCCTGCTCGAAAAATGCTGCCACGACCTGGATCTCTACCAGGGGATCACGGGATGCCGGGCGCGCTACGTTTCCAGTTTTGGGGGACGCAAGAGTTTTGTGCCGGAAAACCGGCCGGAAGCCGATCACAGCTTCCCGGGCCCTGTCTACAAGGACCGGGTCGATCCGTTCATACCGCGCTGGGGTGGTGGCAACGCCGACTTCGACAGCGACGGTGACATCATCGACTACCAGACCGCGCTGATCGAATACGAAGACGGCGCCAATCTGTGTTTTCACACCAATCTCTACGTGCCCGACGAGTTCCGGCGGTTTGCCGTCATGGGAACAAAAGGCATGGCAGAGGGCGACTTCATCCGCAACTATTACCGGGTGCACGACGCGCTGACATCGGCATGCCTGATCGACCGGCCGCAGCTGGTCGATGCTGGCCGGGACGGTCACTACGGCGCTGACGACGCCATGGCCCGGGATCTCAATCACTATTTCGAAAACGGCGGCAGCCTGCCGGTTGGCGTTCTGGATGCGCTGGAAGCGGGCCTGACAGCAATCAAGCTGGATGAGGCGCGCAAGGCCCGGGCCGTGCTCGACCTTGCCGAGACCTGGCAGCAATTCGACAGCTACGGCCTGGCTTAGGGGGGAGCATGGCACAGACCAAGAAAAAGACGGACTATTTCCCGTATCTGCTGCTGGTACCGGCGTCGCTGGTGATGCTGGCGATTGTCGCCTACCCGCTCTACGAGACGTTCCGCCTGTCTTTCACGAACACCAGCATGAGCCCGAACTTCCAGTATGTCGGGCTGGACAATTACGAGAAGCTGATGTCACGCCGCTTCCCGGAAGTGATTGCCCGCACCTTCTACTGGATGAGCCTGTCAGTGGCCCTCAAGATGCTGATCGGGACGCTTGGTGCGGTGTTGCTCAACGCCATGGTTCCGGGACGCGCCCTGTTCCGCGTTCTCGTCATGCCGCCCTGGGTCATTCCGATCGCCATCGGCGTCTTCATCTGGGGCTGGATGTATAACGGCCAGTTCGGCATGATCTCGGGCATTGCGCAACGGGTCGGTATTCTCGACGCGCCGTTTGAATTCCTCGCCTACAAGAACTCCGCCTTCATGGCGACCATCGTCACGGATGTCTGGATCGGCGTCCCGATGGTCACGCTCTATCTGCTGGCGTCCATGCAATCCATTCCGAAGGATCTTTATGAAGCCGCATGGGTTGACGGAGCCTCCCGCTTCTATCGCTTCCGCCGCATCACGCTGCCGCTGATCATTCCCTCGATCGCGACCATGGCGCTGTTGTCGGCAATCGCGACCTTTAACTCCTTCGACATCATCTGGATCCTGACGGAGGGCGGCCCGCGCGGCGCCACGACAACGATGATCATCGACACCTACAAGACCGCCATCAGCCGCTTCAAATACGGCGAAGGCGCGGCCCGGACGGTGATGATCGTCTTGTTCCTCGGGTCGTTCACACTGGTCTATTTCCTGCTGCTGTCGCGCCTTGCCAAGAGGAGCCCGAACAATGCTGCATAAGTATCGCTGGTACGAATATGTGCTGATCTATTTCGGCCTGGCAGTGTTCCTCACCTTTGTGCTGGCGCCCTTTGTAGAAGCTTTCGTGGTGTCGCTGCGGCCGCTGACCAGCCTGTTCTCCATCCCCTACCGGTTCATCACCGATGAAATGAGCTTCGATGCCTATTTCACCATGTGGGAGAACGTGCCGCTGCTGTGGATGTACATGCTCAACTCGTTCTTCATTGCAACGGTTGTCACCGTATTGGGGCTGATCTGCATCATTCCGGCAGCCTATGCCTTTGCCCGGTTCGAGTTCCCGGCACGCAACTCGCTGCTCGGCATCTTCATCGCGGTCAACATGTTCTCCGGCGCCGTCCTGATCATTCCGCTGTTCAAGCTGATGCAGCAATACGGCCTCCTGAACACCTATTTTGCCATGATCGCACCCGGCACCGCTTTCGTGATCCCGACCGGGATCTGGCTTCTGCGGTCTTACCTGGTGCGCATCCCGAAGGAGCTTGAGGAAGCTGCCTGGGTGGATGGGGCCGGCAAGATCTACACGCTCTGGCGCGTGATCATTCCGGTGGCCCTGCCAGGCATCGTGGTGGTCACGATCACCGCCTTCATCACCGCCTATGCGCAGCAGTTCATCTATGCGCTGACCTTCAACTCCGTGAACGAGCTGAACCCGCTGCCGGTCGGCCTGTTCCAGTTCTTCGGACGCCAGTCGGTCGTCTGGAACGAACTCATGGCCGCCAGCCTCGTCGGCATTCTGCCGGTGCTGTTCGTCTATGTGTTCTTGCAACGCTACATCGTCGCCGGTCTGACGGCTGGCGCTGTCAAAGAATAACAACAACAAAAACCAACCAGGAAAGGGAATTCAGATGACTCTCAAATCCATGCTGCTGAGTGGTGTTTTTGCCCTCGGCCTCGTCACTGCCGCCAAGGCTGACGACAAGAGCATTCACATGATCGTATGCGGCGACAATACCGGTGCCGGCATTCCGCTCCAGGCCGAGCTGATCAAGGGCTGGGAAGCCAAGAACCCGGGCTACAAGGTCGATGTTGAGTTTGTTCCCTGGGGACAGTGCCAGGAGAAATCCACGACCCTGGCCTCTGCCGGCAATCCGCCTGCCGTTTCCTACATGGGCTCGCGCACGCTGAAGCAGCTTGCGGCCAACGACCTGATCGTCCCGGTCAACATGACCGAGGAAGAGAAGGCCACTTACGCTGCACCGATCCTCGGCACGATCACCGCCAACGGTCAGCAATGGGGTCTGCCACGTGCTTTCTCCACCAAGGCACTCTACTGGAACAAGGACCTGTTCAAGGAAGCCGGTCTTGACCCGGAAACTGCTCCCAAGACCTGGGACGAGATGTATGAAGCGGCCAAGACCATCAAGGAAAAGACCGAAGCTGACGGCTTTGGCCTGGCCGCTGCGTCCTTCGACAACACCATGCACCAGTTCATGAACTACGTGTACACCAATGGTGGCGAAGTGATTAACGCGGACGGCGAGATCGTTTTCAACTCGCCGAACAATGTCGAAGCGCTCGACTTCTACGGCAAGATGGCAACCGTTTCCCAGCCGGGTCCGGTCGCTTATGACCGCGCCAAGCTGCGTCCGCTGTTCTCCGAAGGCAAGATCGGCATGTTCATCTCCGGTCCGTGGGAGCGTACCCGCGTTACCGACGTGAACTGGGGCGTCGCACCGCTGCCGCACGGCCCGAGCGGCGGTCCCGGCACGCTGCTGATCACCGACTCCCTCGCCGTCTTCAAGGGCTCCGGTGTCGAAGAGCAGGCGCTTGACCTCGCCAAGCTGCTGACCAACCCGGAAAACCAGATGGCATTCGAGCTGGCCGAAGGCTTCACGCCGCTGCGCGACCTGCCGGAAGTCAAGGCGCTGGTCGAGAAGGACCCGACCTGGGCAGCCTTCCTCGACGCCATCCCGACCGGTGGTCCGGAGCCGTTCGTCACTGACTATGTCGGTCTGCAGGACACGATCAACGAAGCCGTTCAGGGTGTAGTTCTGGGTGAGGTTTCTGCGGCTGAAGCCGTTGAAATCGCAGCAGAGCAGCTTGAGGAATTCAAGTAACACCTTGTGCAGTGACCGGGCCCCCTTCCCACCTTTGGGGGCCCGGCCCACTCATCTTTAAAAGGAATGACCATGGGCGACTTGCAGCTGCGCGACGTCCACAAGAGCTACGGCCATGTGGAAGTCATCAAGGGCGTCAATCTCGATGTTGATCACGGCGATTTCATTGTGTTTGTCGGTCCGTCCGGATGCGGAAAATCGACCTTGCTGCGCATGATTGCCGGACTTGAAGAAATCACCGGTGGCGATATCACCATTGAAAACACCGTCGTCAATGACCTGCCGCCTGTCAAACGCGGCATTGCCATGGTGTTCCAGTCCTATGCGCTTTATCCGCATATGTCTGTTTACGAGAACATTGCCTTTCCGCTGCGCGTCGAGCGCATGGCAAAGGACAAGGTCGAGGAAAAGGTACAGGCCGCAGCGGGCATTCTGCAGCTGACCGAGCGCCTGCACCACAAGCCGGGCGAACTGTCCGGCGGCCAGCGGCAGCGTGTCGCCATCGGCCGGGCCATTGTGCGCGAACCGTCTGTCTTCCTGTTTGACGAGCCGCTCTCCAATCTGGACGCAGCGCTCCGCGCCGAGATGCGCGTCGAACTGGCGAAGCTTCATACGGAACTCGACGCAACGATGATCTATGTCACGCACGACCAGGTCGAAGCCATGACCATGGCGGACCGGATCGTTGTGCTTGATCAGGGTGTCATCTCGCAGGTGGGGTCACCACTTGAGCTCTACCACAAGCCGCAAAACCTTTTCGTCGCCGGTTTTATCGGCAATCCGAAAATGAATTTCATTGAGGTCACCGGAAAAAGCACCGGCGAAGATGGCGTGACGGTGTCACTCCCCTCTGGCTCCGAACTCACGGTCAAGGTCTCGACAGACGAAGACGTTGCCGGTCGAAAACTGACACTTGGCATCCGCCCGGAGCACCTGACACTCGGCAAGGCCGACGCCACCATCGAGGTTCTGCCCAACGTCGTGGAGCATCTTGGAATCCATACCGTTACCTACAGCACGGTCGAGGGTGCCACAGCAACATTCTGCAGCCTTCTCCCGGGCTCCGCTCCGGCAAAGGTCGGCAAGCCAGTTGCCATGGGGCTGAAGGGAGCGGACTGTCATCTCTTCGACGAGAACAGCAAGGCGTTCGAGCGTCAACTGTCGCTTGAAGCGCTGGACGCTGCCGAGATGCACATTTGACCACACGCCCCCCTTCGGGGTGCGAACCAATCGAAAACGGCCGCTCTCGGGCGGCCGTTTTCTGTACTGATTAGGCGGGCAAGTCGTCTGGAGGACTAGACGACTTGCCCACGGGCGGCGACGGGCTCAATGCGCGTCACCACGCCGTCTCGATGGAACACCATCCTGTCGAAGAGATTGGAAACCACGCAGGTGTGGTTGGGGATGATCCGGACCCGTTCACCAACCTCCGGCTTTGTCGAAGACTTGCTCAGATCCACAACCGCATGCTCTTCACTCAGTGACGTGATCGATGCGTCCGGATAGTCGATCATCAGTCCATGATCGGAAAAGCCAAGCAGGTCGGAGGTCAGCGCCTTGGACCCGGCATCCAGAACGGCTCTGGTTTCCGTAGGCCTGGACACGACGGTTGCCAGCACATGCATCGCGCAATCGTCGAAGTCGCACATGCCGGCGCGCACCATGGACCGATCGTTGAAAATGTAGGTCCCGGCCCGGTGCTCTGTCGCGCTTGCGACCAGGTCGCTGTCAAAAAGGCTGGGCGATCCACCATGCGAAACAACCGGGCAATCCAGACCGGCGGCAGCCAACTGCTTGATCGTCTGCGCAAAGAAAGCCTCTACGTCCTTCTCCGAAGAGGGCCGCGGATAGGTCATGAGGCCGTGAAACTGAAGCCCCGGCGCCGCGTTAATGTGCTTTGCGAGCTCAACTGCCTCCTCCGGTGACTGCACGCCATTTCGACCCGCGCCAGTGTCGCATTCAACCAGGATCTTGAGCGGTTGTTCCCTGGAAAAAACCGCTGCCAAACCATCCACGACAACCGGATTGTCGGCAACGACCTGAAGATCGACCTTCGCGTTCAGAGCCAGCAAACGGTTGAGGCGTGCGTTGCCGAGCATGTTGAACGTGATCAGGATATCGGTGAACCCGGCATCGGCGAAAACCTCCGCCTCGCTGATCTTCTGGCAATTGATGCCCCTGGCCCCTGCCGCCAACTGCGCGGCCGCAAGCGCCGGGATCTTGTGGGTCTTGATGTGCGGCCGGAAATTCCGGCCGATCCTGTCGAAATAGTCCTGTGCGACCTTGATGTTGGTCGCCATGACCGTTTCATCGATCACGGCAACCGGCGTCAGAAGTTCGTGAATGGAAAGCCCGACACTCATCGCTCAAACTCCCTGCTTGGCGGCCGTCGTGCGCGCCTGGATTTCCTGAGGTGCCTGCACAGCGTTGATCGGCCAGATGTCTCTTGGCGCTTTTTTATACGGCGTGACGCGCGGATCGTTCGGATAGGGCCTGCCGGCAGCACAATAGAGGATCAACGGGCTGACCCGTGCAAAGGACTCGTGAAAATGATTGGTCGATTTCACGACCAGGATCTTCCGATCCGTCGGTTCGACCCCGAAATTCGAAAACAGGCTCGTGTCGAAGCACTGAGCCCTTGTTGAATTCAGGATCACCTCTATGCCGCCAATCCGAATCAGGCTGGCGTCGCCAATCGGAACATGGCTCTCGCCAAAGCGTTGCTCAGCATTCCGGATGTTGCGGACAATCTCGACTTCGGCATCGATCGGAGCGCCTGTATCCGGTGCTGACTTGGCACCGAACCGCAATTGCATGCGAGCCCCCTCACCAGCGACATGGCAGAGCTGAACCGAAACCGGGTCCCAGATCGAGCCAAAAGCAATGTTGTCGAGCTCACGCGCCATTGCCTCTGCCAGAAGAATGGTCGCATCCCCGGCGGTGCCGCCGCCTGGATTGTCCCACATATCTGCGATTGTGACAGGACCGCCTTCAAAGGCGAGCGCCCTGTCATAGGCTTCATCCGGCGTCAGTTCCCGGCTGCGCGCCTTTCCGCGCAGTCCGAACAGTCGTTCTCCGAATTCACGGCACACCGCCTCTCCCAATTCCGGGTTGGCGTCGGTTACCGCAAGTACCTTCGACCCCATTTCAGGAACATCTCCGGCCATGAATCCGTGCACCACGGACAGCGACAGCAGCTCTGGTGTTTCCCTCTCACGCCGGATCATCTCATCCACAAGGTGACGCATGGGCTCAGACGTTGTGGGAAAGACGTCGATCATCTTCGGGTCGTAAACGCTTATTTCCGGCGTGACTTCTCCAGCGACTGTACGCCTTGCAACTTCCCAGGCATCTTCCGCCCTTTCGACAAAATCGATGTGAGGGAATTCCTTGAAGGCGATCAGGGCGTCAGCTGCCTCAACGCGCTTTGCGGTCAGGTGACTGTGCGGGTCGAATGTCGCAATGATCGGTGTGTCGGGGCCAACCAGCGTCCGAATGCGGCCCAGCAGGTCACCTTCCGGGTCATCATAGCCATCGGCAACCATGGCGCCGTGCAAGCCGATCACCACAACATCAAACGGCAGTTGCGCCTGTATCTGCCCGCAGATCTCGTCACGCAGATCCTCGTACGTCTGCCGCGCCACAAGACCGGCCGGATCCGCCCAGGCTGCGGTTCCTTCTATCAAGTCCCATCCATGTAGCTGGGCGAATCTGCGCCCCACCGTGACCACAGCAGAGCACAGCGTCGGCGTCTGCGGGTGTTCTCCGGGCCGGGCCAGAAGCGACGCCCGAAAGGCCTCGATATCAACACGGATCGGCGAAAACGTGTTTGTTTCGGTTGCCAGGACGGCCGTGAATGCGCGTGGTCGGGACATGATCAGGACGCCACCGCCAACGGATTGGGCAGATAACCGGCAAAGCCGCAGATTTTCCAGCGCCCCTCCTTGCGGACGCAGAAATAAAGCGTCTGCCAGAGCAACCTGTCCACGCTGCCATCGGCTTTGGTGATTGAGCCGTCGAACTTCTTGTGAGCGATTGCCCGACCGCCTTTGACTTCAATCGCAGACAGGTCCGTTGCCTCGAAAATCGCAGCCCTGGCGTCTTCGGCAAATTCCGTCTCGGCAAAGTCGGCGGCCTGACGCAACCATTCCGTCTTGTAGGTTTCAAGGTCAGGGAATCCGAGCGTCCAGTCGTCCGGATTGACTGCCCTGCCCCCGTCCACGCCGAAAAACGCCGATACGTCAAAATCATCGGCAACCTGAGACCAGTCCGCGGCGACGAAGGCGTTGATGTCCCGCATCACCAACATGTCCCAGATTTCCGCCCTGTCTGGGTCCACGCTTGAAAAAGGATTGGTCTGACTGTCGGAAACACCCTGCATATCGGAAACCATTTTCATTTTGATGGTTGATTTTTGAAAAATATACGGGTGAAATAAAACCAATGTCAAACCACTATGTAAATCATTTTCATTTTTGGAGCTGAATATGTCGATCACACGCTATGGTGCTGAAAAATCCGGTGCCGGTGGCCAGAACCTTCCCTTCGCCCGCGCTGTCGAAGCGGACGGCTGGCTGTATGTCTCCGGCCAGGTGCCGATGAAGGACGGTGAAATCGTCGGCACCGGCATCGTTGAACAGACACATCTGACCATCAAGAACGTCATCGCGATCCTCGAAGAAGCCGGCTACGGTCTCGAACACGTGGTGCGCTGCGGCGTCTGGCTGGACGATCCGCGCGACTTCTGGTCCTTCAATGGCGTCTACAAGAGCTATTTCGGCGAACACCCGCCGGCGCGTGCCTGTGTCCAGGCGACGATGATGGTCGATTGCAAGGTCGAGATCGACTGCGTCGCCTACAAGAAGCCGGACTGACCCCATGCGGGACATCCTATCCGTGCTGCAGCAGATCGAACCGGAACTGTCCAAGTCGGAACGGATTCTGGCAAGCCTGTTGCGCACGGAAGCGGATTTCATTGTCAACGCCGGCATAACGGATGTTGCTGAACGGGCGGGCGTCTCGCCGCCGACCGTGACGCGCTTCTGCCGGCGTCTGGGCTGCGACAGTTTCACCGCGTTCAAGGTTCAGGTCGCGCAGGTCACCTTTGCCGGCACTCGCTATCTGGCGGTGGATGCGGCCTCGGCCGCCCCCTCGGATGTTGCCGACAGTCTGCTGGTCCAACTTCAGGACGCAGCGGTCAAGACACGCCAGACACTTGACATGGCCGCAATAGACAAGGCCGTTGACGCCATCTCGGGAGCAGGTCTCCTGGCCGCATTTGGCGCCGGTGGCACATCTTCGATGATTTCCGACGAAATGCAGAACCGTTTCTTCCGGCTCGGCCTGCGGACTGTCAGCATTACAGATCACGCCATGCAGCTCATGCAGGCTGCAACCCTATCGGCCGGAGATGTCGTGCTGGCGTCGTCGGTCTCCGGCCGGAACCTGCAGATGGTGCGCGCGCTTGAGGCGGCCAAGACCTATGGCGCCACCGTGATTGCGCTGACGCGTCCGGACCGCCCGGTGTCTGATCTTGCAGACATCACGATCGGAATCGACCTGCCGGAGGGCGACAACATCCTGCGGCCCAGCACCAGCCGTTTTGCGTTCCTTTATGTGACCGACCTTCTGGCAACGCTTGTCGCCATGAAACGCGGCAACGAGGCGCGCGAAAGCCTTCGGCGGGTCAAATACCAGCTCAGCAATTCCCGGGATCCGGATGACAAGGAAGCTCTTGGTGACTGACCTTTCTGCCAAATCCGTCGCCGTCGTGACGGGTGCAGCCGGCGATATCGGCGCGGCCATTTGCCGGGCACTCGCCCCAAACCATCACATCGCCGCAGTGGATATTGCTGGTGCAGCACTCGATGCGGCTGTGGCCGATCTGAAGGCGCTAGGCTTCCAGGCCAGTGCCTTTGTTTGCGACCTGACCGATCCCGAAGCCCTTACCGCGATGGCTGCTTCCGTCGCGGGTCTTGGGCCGGTGACCGTCCTCATCAACAACGCGGGGGCTGCCGCGTCGCCGACGCTGCATTCCATGACCGCTGTAGACCTGGCAAGGGACCTCTCCCTGAACCTGGAGGCCGCGCTCAATACCTTCAAGGTGTTTGAAACTCCCCTTTCCGCGTGCGGTTCAGGCTGTGTCGTCAATATTGCTTCGGTCAACGGTCTGGCTGCGTTCGGCCATCCGGCCTATAGCGCCGCAAAAGCGGGGCTCGTTCACGCGACCAAGGCCATTGCCGTCGAATACGGCAAATACGGCCTACGCGCCAATTCCGTCGCGCCCGGCACCGTCAGAACACAAGCCTGGAAAGACCGCGCGAAGGCCAATCCGGATGTCTTTGAAGAAGCCCTTGCCTGGTACCCTCTCAAACAGCTGCCGGAACCGGACGACATTGCAACCACCGTCGCCTTCCTTGCCAGCCCCGCCGCGCGCTGCATCACCGGCATCTGCCTTCCCGTCGACAGCGGTCTGACCGCAGGCTCAACGGCGCTGCCCCGCACCTTCACCCAATCGCCTGACTTTGATGGATAAGCTTATGAGCAACTTTGTTCTCGACAGTTATTTTCAGCCTTCTGATGACCTTGCCAAGGCACGTTTCGACCTTGCACTGACCAATACCGGCAGCAAGGCGGTTTCCTCTTTCTCTTTGGCTTTCACCTCCGTCACACGTGCAGTTAACAGCGCGACGCTCAAGAATGCCGCGGGCTTTACGCGCGTCGCCAACTTTCACGAGATCACGCCACCCGACGGCCTCGTCCTGCAGCCGGGAGAAACCTGGTCCTTTTCCATCGAAGGCTTGAGCCACCCGGGAAGACACAGGCTCGACGGACCGAAATCCGCCTATCTGACGGCGTCAGGTGCGATCCACGACGTGCAGTGCACCGACCTTGAAGCACCGGCCGAACTTGATACCGGTGAACGCAAACAGGTACCAGACGGGCACGTCGACACGCCGCTCTATATTGTGCCCTGGCCACAAAGCGTCGACTTTGCCGGCAAGAAAAGTGCTCTGTCCGCCTTCTTGATCGACAATGGCACGACCATCGAGAAATCCGCGGCTGCGAAAATCAATGCGCTTTCCAAGCGGCTCTTTTCGGCAGCTCCCTATCCATTCCGGTTTGCACCGGGCGCAGACCTGATGCCGCTGACCTTTAAAGCGGACCCCACCCTTCCCGAGGACGGCTATCGCCTGCAATTCAAGTCGGCAGCAGTTGCCATCAGCTATGGTGGATCGGTCGGCCTTGACTATGGTCTCACGGCGCTGGCGCAGATGGCCTTCGGCGCCTACAGCGCCCCGGAAAGCTATTGCCTGCCGGCAGCCGCCCGTATCGAAGATGCTCCCCGCTTTACCTGGCGCGGCACCCATCTGGACGTGTCACGACACTTCCGCGGCCCAGAGGACATCCTGCGACTGCTCGACATACTCGCCTGGGCCCGGATGAACATCTTTCAATGGCATCTGACCGACGACGAAGGCTGGCGTCTTGAAATCAAGGCCTATCCGGAACTGACCGTGAGCGGTGCCCGCCGTGGGCCCGGCTGTCAGCAGGTCGCTCAGCTCGGATATGCCTCTGAAGTCTATGAGGGCGCCTACACGCAGGACGAGGTCCGGGACATTGTCGCCCATGCCACCAGCCTCAACATCGATATTCTGCCGGAAATCGACGTTCCGGGTCATTCCACGGCGATCCTGAAGACCTATCCCCATCTTGGCGACCAGGCAGAACCGCCCGAGAGCTACCATTCCGTTCAGGGATATCCCAACAATGCGCTGAACCCGGCGATGGAGGAAACCTACGCCTTTCTTGAAAAGGTGTTTGCCGAGGTCGCGAGCCTCTTTCCTTGCGACTACATTCACATCGGCGGCGACGAGGTCGACACCAAGGCCTGGCTGACCTCTCCCAAGACCCAGCGCCTGATGGAAGAGCACGGACTGAAGGACACGATGGAAGTGCAGGCCTATTTCATGGGCCGCGTACGCGACATCCTGCGGAAGTTCGGCAAGAAGCTGGCCGGTTGGGACGAGGTTTCGCACGGTGGCGGCATCGACCCGGACGGTGTGCTTCTGATGGCCTGGCAGAAACCGGAAGTGACCCGCGAATTGATTGACCAGGGCTATCAGGTCATCTGCACGCCAGGGCAGCATTATTATCTCGACATGGCGCAAGCCTCTGGCTGGCAGGAGCCCGGTGCAAGCTGGGCCGGCGTCTCCTCACCGGAATCCGCCTATGGTTATGAGGCCTCCGACGGGCTCAGCGCCTCCGGTCCGGGCGCGCTGGTCGGGGTCCAGGCCTGCATCTGGTGCGAACACATGGTCGACAACAGCGTGTTCAACCATATGGTCTTCCCGCGCCTTTATGCCGTGGCCGAAGCCGGCTGGACGCAACCGGAGAACAAGAACTGGCCGCGCTTTGCCGCCAGCAGCAAATTGTTCCCCGAACTCTAGAAAGGGCGCATTCCATGAAGATCGCGGTCGGCGGCATTCATACGGAATGCAGCACCTATTCCCCCTGCAGCAAACCGCGGATGATTTTAATGTCGTCCGCGGCAAAAAACTGCTTGAGCAATGCGGTCTGATGGAGGAGCGGTTTTCCAACGTTACCTTCAGCCCGCTGTTTCACGCGCGGTCCCTCCCGGGCGGTCCCGTAAAGCCGGACTGCTATTCAGCGTTCAAGACGCAGTTCCTTCAGGACCTGGAAGCCGTGCTGCCTGTAAACGGCGTCTTGCTGATCATGCATGGCGCAATGCACGTGCCTGGGCTGGAGGACGCGGAAGGTGACTGGATCGCCTCTGTTCGCCAGCTTGTCGGTCCGGCTGTTCCCATTGCTGTCAGCTATGACCTGCATGGCAATGTCACCCAAAAGATCATCAATCAGATCGACATCTTCTGCGCCTACCGGACAGCACCACATATCGATGTCAGGGAAACGCATGTGCGGGCCGCACTCGAACTCGCCGACCAACTGCGCGGCGGAAAGCGCCGCCTGGTCGCCGTTGCGCCCGTGCCGGTTTTGCTTCCGGGGGAAAAAACCAGCACCGAGGATGAACCGACCAGATCCCTTTACAACACTCTGCCGGATTTCGACCAGCGATCAGGAGTGAATGATGCCAATCTGATGGTCGGTTACGTATGGGCCGACACGCCCAGGGCCACAGCGGCCGCGGTTGTCACCGGTACGGACAAGGCTGCGGCCTCGCAAGCCGCTGAAGAGATCGCCGAGGCTTATTGGCACTCCCGCGCTCGCTTCGATTTCGGGGTTCCGACAAAGCCTTTGAGTGCCTGCCTGGAAGATGCAACGACAACAGAAACGTCGCCCTTCATCCTGGCAGACAGTGGCGACAACCCGACAGGTGGCGGCGTTGGCGACAGGGCAGACGTCTTGTCGGAATGGCTTTCCCGAGGTCTGACGGATGCGGTGTTTGCTGGGATAGCGGATCCTGCTGCCGTTGGGCGTGCCTGGACGTACAATGAGGGTGACGAGGCACAGCTCACGATTGGCGGGGCGCTCGGCAGTTCCTGCGCCCGGGTTTCAGCGACCTGCCGGATCATTGCCAAACTCGGCCAATCCTCGTCAGGCGATCGCGAATTGCTGGTCACCATTCGGAACAACCATGTCATCCTGACCGAACGGCGCCGACCGTTTCATGCTTTGGACGACTTTCGCCGATTTGGCCTTGAACCGGAAAAAGCGCGTTTTCTCATCGTCAAGTCCGGCTATCTTTCACCGGAACTCGCCCCCTTGGCGAACCCCGCACGGATGGCGCTCACCGAAGGATCTGTCAGCCAGGATATCTGCGGACTGGAAAACCAACATCGGCAATCCCCCTGTTTTCCCTTTCAGTCGTCGTTTGACTGGAAAGCCAAGGCGATCGTTTCTGCACGCGCACCAAACTGAATTCATAGGAAGCCGGACGACAGAAGGCAGACGGGACCGGTTCAAGGGCACTCCCCCGTCGATGGCCATGCCTGGTTTCCGGCGGCCTGTTATCGGAACTCAAGAGCACAATAGACTTGTTCAAGCGAAAAGAAGGAAAGGCTCCTGCCCGCCCGTTGTAGACGACTCACTGCAGCCAACGGGCAAAAATCTAGTCTTTCAGACTTAAAATACCTTCGAATACGTGCCGAGCACAAATAATGGTCTGGCTAAATTAGAAGCACAAAAAAATTAGCCGCCTGTACAACAGCGATACCTTTCCCCCTACTTTCAGCCACTTAGAAGGAACAGGCACTTTCGGGATTGTCTCAGACTTCCGTATATTGTTATTTTTTACAATATTGAATATGAACGAACGGTCAGTATGAAATCTCAGCTATGTTGGTGTTCTGCAAGAGGCAAAGCCCACCTGAACACGACCGCCAGTGGCATGATTGCCGTCATTGCTGGCATATCGGCTTTTTGACACACGGCCCCATCGACTGTGCTGAAGCCCGAAACGCTCTATCGGTAAAACGATAGGGCGTTTGTTTTACGCACAGGCAATTCTTCATTAAACATCCGAGATGATTGCGTGGATTGACGAGTCCACAGTCAACGGCGCCAAATCGCGCAAAAAACGCCCGAAAATGCGTGCAAAAATGTCACAGTCAAGAAACTTACGCTGAGGCATTGTAAGTTATGACGAGTCAAAACCGATCACGGGCGAGTGATTGACCTTGATATGCGGCCCTCAGACCACACTTATTACCGAAATGTAACTGATTAAGGGTGAATTTGTGATCTTTATTACACCCATTCGGCAGAATGTGGTGCGATAATGGCAAAATCGTGACCGCGCAAAATAGGGGCGCACGGCATAAACTATTGAAAAGTGTCCGAAAAGGACCGGCCAAGAGACCCCAAAAGCGGTGAATGAAGTTGTATTAGCCTTGGGAGGCGTACATGCAACGGAATAGCAAAGCAGGAATTCTTGCGCTTGGCCTCATCCTCGCCCTGGCGGGAAGCGCTACTGCGGCCCCATTGCCTCAGGAAACAATCACGTTGCCGGAGGACCGTCTTGCGGTCACAGTCGCGTCTGCCACCCAGGAACAGGTAGACCCGTTAGAGAGTGAACTGACCATTTGGGTGGGAGAAATTGAACTCGACGGTCGAAAGGCTGTTTGGGTCGAATTGATCGATTCCTATGGTGAAGTCATTTACGATTCCGAGGTCAGCACCAACGAAACGCATCTTTTGCCGGATGGTCGTGCCGTCGTTGTGCGGGCGATGGATCAGGACAACTTGGTAGCCGGAAAGGACGAATCCCGGCTCGTAAATGAAGGCTCCCTCATGGTGACGCGCCGCGTCGTCAACGAAGGCGCCGATGCAACAACCGTTGAGCTGATTGAAACCGGTAGCGAGCCCCTCCAGAAACGCGGTACCATGTTGCAGGTCGCCGATTTCGGTGAGATGGTCTGGAACAAGATCGTTGCGTTTTTTGATGCCGCCGGCTCGCGGGTCAAGGTCGCCTGGAACTGGCTGGTTGACACCATTCAGGCTTAAGGCCCGAACGCTGTTGTTTTTGCCCCGTCCGGCTGTCCGGGCGGGGTTTCTATTATTTGGCCAATCCCTCCGCTAAACCCGGTTTCCTCTTCTGTCCCACCGGTCCGACACTTCGACGCTGGAAAAAATTTAGAGAAATCATTGACCTGCGTGATCTGACCGTTTCCACTTGGCGTAACCCGACTGAACAATAATGATGAACCAGACTTTTGGGCCGTCGGTTTCACCGGCTCGTTGGTCACGCCGAAGGATAAACCATGCGGATTGCCGTCATCGGCTCCGGGATCTCCGGAAACAGCGCTGCCTGGGCGCTCAGTTCTTCACATGAAGTCGTATTGTACGAAAAAAGGCTTCGGCCCGGCGGACACAGCGCCACTGCCGACATTGATTATGATGGAGCCCCTCTTTCAGTAGACACCGGCTTCATTGTCTACAACGAACGCAACTATCCGAATTTCACGGCACTGCTCGATCACCTCGGGGTCGCCAGCGAAATAAGCGACATGAGTTTTGCGCTCTCTGCTGACGACGGCAAGCTGGAATGGTGCGGTGACAATCTGAACTCGGTATTCGCGCAGCGCCGGAACCTGGTCTCTCCACGCTTTCTCCGCATGCTGCGGGACATGTTCCGCTTCAACAAGAAGTCGGTTGAAGATCTTCGGCATGGTCGCCTGAACGGTGTCACGCTCGGGGCCTACCTGGACAACGAGCGCTATTCCGCCGGCTTCATCAACGACTACCTCCTGGCCATGGGGGCGGCGATCTGGTCGACGCCCATCAATGAAATGCGCGCCTATCCGGCAGAAAGTTTTGTTGCGTTCTTTGAAAATCACCGGCTTCTGTCCTTCGAGCGCCCGCTCTGGAGAACGATATCCGGTGGCAGCCGGAACTATGTGGAACGGCTTGTGGCGCCTTTGGCTGGCCAGATCCGTCTCGGAACCCCGGTTACCAACATTCTGCGCGAGGGTGGACGTGTCCACGTCACCGACAGCTCCGGCAACACGGACACCTTTGACCAGATTGTCCTTGCCAGCCACACCGACCAGAGCCTGGCCATGCTGGGCGATCCGAGCGAGGCGGAGCGCGATATCCTGGGTGCGATCCGGTATCGCCCGAACGAAGTCTACCTTCATCGTGACGAAAACCTGATGCCCAAAAACAAACGCGTATGGGCGTCCTGGAACTACATGTCCGACCGGGAGGCCGGAGAGACGCGCGACGTCACAGTCAGCTACTGGATGAACCGGCTCCAGAACATCGATCGGGCCAAACCCGTCTTCGTGACGCTGAACCCTTTCAAGGCTCCGCGCGAAGACCGGACATTTGCCAAATATGTCTATGATCATCCGCAGTTTGACGCGGCTGCGCTGGCTGCCAAAAAACGGCTGTCGGAGATACAGGGCGTGAACAACACCTGGTATTGTGGCGCCTGGCGCGGACACGGGTTTCACGAAGATGGACTTGCGTCGGGCCTGGACGTGGCGCAAGCGCTCGGTGCGCGTCTACCCTGGGATCAGGAAGAAACGCAGCCTCAGTTCCTGGACGCCGCCGAATGACGGGAAAGCCGAGCAATCGCTGGAGGGATAATGGACCGCCGCCGGAAGCGGCGGCCGCCCTTTACGACGGTGCGGTCATGCACCAACGCATGAAGCCGAGAGAGCATCGTTTCTCCTATTCCGTCTTCACGACGCTGCTTGATCTCGACCGGCTTCACGAAGCCGGAAAGCTGAGCAGGCTTTTTTCGATCAACCGCTTCAACCTTTTGTCTTTTCACGAGAAGGATCATGGCCCCAGGGACGGCACCTGCCTGCGTAGCCATGTCGAGCGCTTGTTGCGGGACAAACAGATCGACCGCCCGCACCGGATACTCCTGCTCGCCTATCCGCGTCTTCTCGGCTACGGCTTCAATCCGCTCAGTGTCTACTATGCCTACGACCGGCAGGATCAACTGACGGCACTGGTTTATGAAGTGCGCAACACCTTTGGCGGCCTGCACACCTATGTCGCCCCCGTGCGCGACGGACAGATCAGCGATGCCGGTATCCGACAGGAGCAACGCAAGGAGTTCTACGTTTCTCCATTCATCAGCATGGACCAGAACTATCACTTTCGAATGCTGCCGCCTGGTGAAACCGTGCGGGTCAGGATCCTGGAAACAGATGCCGAAGGCCCTCTCCTCTCTGCGACCTTCTCCGGCGCACTGAAGCCCTTTCGGACGAGCACACTCGTCAAGGCCTGCTTGCGTGTTCCCTTTCTCACGCTCAAGGTGATGAGCGCGATTCACTGGGAAGCCTTTAAAATCTGGCGCAAGCGTGTACCATTTCATCGTCGGCCCGACAGGGACGTACCGGATGGGGGACCGGTCCGTCACGTCCAAGAAACGGCGCTGGCATCAAAACAATGATATTTCAAGAGGTTCTGCCATGAGTGAGCCTATCGTCCTGACTCAGGAAAATCTCCGGAAAGAATTGAAGGGGACGCCGCGCCTAGCCCGCATGGCAGCGAGCCTGGCGCTGAAAATTCGCTACGGATCCCTGGAAATTCAGTTTCCGGATGGACGCACCTATCTGATCAACGGGCGGGAGGCCGGTCCGCACGGGGTTCTGAAAATCCATAACTGGAAATTCTTCCGAATGGCCGTGCAGGCGGGAGATGTAGGTGTCGGCGAAGCCTTCATGGCCGGATATTGGTCGTCTCCCGATGTGACGACCTTTCTCGAAGTCTTCTGCATCAACCAGGAATCAACCCTGGAAGCGCTGCAGGGGCGCCCGATATCGCGCTTCCTGTTGTCTATCCGGCATTGGCTGAATTCGAACACAAAGCGCGGGTCGAAACGCAACATCTCCGCACACTACGATCTGGGCAACGCCTTCTACAAGGAATGGCTCGATCCTTCGATGACCTATTCCTCGGCCATCTACAGCAACGAGACCAACAATCTCGAACAGGCCCAAAAGGAAAAATACGCTTCACTTGTGCGCCAAACAGGCATTGAACCGGACCACACGGTTCTGGAAATCGGCTGCGGCTGGGGTGGATTTGCCGAACATGTCGCCAAGACAGTCGGTGCCCATGTGCGGGCGCTTACCATCTCCAGGGAGCAGTTCGAATATGCCAGCGAGCGCATTTTCAAGGCCGGCCTGAACGAGAAGGTCGACGTGGTCTTTCAGGACTACAGAGATGAAAAAGGTGTCTTCGACCGCATTGCGTCAATCGAGATGTTCGAGGCCGTCGGAGAGAAGTACTGGCCGACCTACTTCCGGCAATTGTCCACCTGCCTGAAACCGGGTGGCCGGGCAGGTTTGCAGATCATCACGATCCAGGACACCATGTTCGAGGATTACAAGCGCGGCACCGACTTCATCCAGCGCTATATCTTTCCAGGCGGCATGCTTCCGCCGCCAACCCGGCTTATGGAAATCGGCAAATCGCTGGGTCTGGACCTCATGGATCAGAAGATTTTCGGGCAGGACTATGCCCGCACGCTGGCGGAATGGCGACAGCGGTTCCGCCAGGCCTGGCCCCAAATCAGCCCGCTCGGGTTTGACGAACGGTTCAAGCGTCTCTGGGAGTTCTACCTGCACTATTGCGAAGCCGGTTTTCGCGCCGGCAACATCGATGTGCGCCAGATGGTCTATGTCAAATCGGGCTGAGGGCCTTGGCGACAGCAGAAATGAAAGGCCGGTTGCTAACCGGCCTTTTTTTGTGACCAGCCCGTGGTGCGCTTCAGCAGGGCAAAATAGGCCCGGTAGGGCAAAAGTTGCAAGAATTTGAGCTGCCGAACAAAGGGGCCAGGAAAGGCAATTTCGAACCTTTTCGGATGGTTCAATCCTTTCACGATTTCCCGTGCGGCTTCCTCGACCGTCATCAGATGCGGCATTGGAAACGGGTTGGACTTTGTTGCGGGCGTGTCCACAAACCCCGGATTGATCAGCTGAATGCGAATACCGGCGAGATCCAGATCGAACTTCAGCGACTCGACCATGTTGATCAGGCCCGCCTTGCTCGCTCCGTAGGCCGCAGATGTCGGCAGACCGCCATAGCCGGCCACCGATGACACAACACCGATCTGTCCCCTGCCCCTTTCCTTCATGCGATTGATCACCGGCAACAGAACGTTGACCGTCCCCATGAGGTTGACCTCGAAGGTTTTGCGATAGTCTTCGACATGACCGGAGAGACCGTCCTGCGGCAGATAGATGCCGGCATTCGCAACCAGAAGCACCACCGGTCCAAGGTGTTCCTCGATCTCCGCCGCCATGTGCTCCATCAGCTCGGTGTTTGCCACGTCGCCTGCATAGGCACAGATCCGTCCGCTCAGATCGGCAGCCCGCTCCTCAAGTTCCGTAAGGGCGGACAAGGATCTGGCCGTGACGACGACAGTCCATCCAGCTCGTGCCAGATCAATCGCAAGCTGACGCCCGATCCCTGAACTTGCACCAGTGATCCAGACGCAACCGTCATCCGGAATGGCAACATATTGTTTTTTCGGCAAAACAGTCTCCCAAATGATTTGCGTGTTCTACGCAAACCACCTGGGGGTCGGATCTCATTTAACGCATGAAGGGCGCAAACCATCGTCCGACCGGGCCTGTCAGCTGCAGGCGGCCTGCAGTCACAGCGAAACAGATGCAGTCTTCGCCCTCGTCTGCCACAGGCTTGTGATCGACATCTCCGTCGGCATAGGCAAGGTCGCCTGCAACGTAATGCCCGTCCTCGTCCCGGAACCCGCCTTTCAGGACCAGCGTCAATTCAGTGCCGTGATGCGTATGGGAGGGCATCGCGCGGCCCGCTCGCACCCACAGGAGGCTGCTGTTGCAGCCATCGATCTCTTCAAACTTGCATTCCTTGACACCCGGCAGCAGTGTTTTCCACGGAAGGTTTTCAAGCGTGTCCCCGACAATTGCCTGAAGGGACCCGGGAACACCGGACGTCTGCATGCCAGCAGCCCGTGTCAACGGGGCTCCAGGAAGATTGTCGTTGAGATCGGCGGCGTCGGTCTCGAATATGGCAGAGAGTGCCGTCTCGCGATCAGATAGAGCAACGGGTTCGCAGCTCTCGAGACCCGAACCGGCAAGTGTCTCCAGTGACGAGACATAGCTGCGGTTCTGGCCGCTCAGCTCGAGATGCGCACCAACCAGTGCCTGGGCCGGATAGGACAAGGTCCCGGCCGCGTAGCCGGCCAGCAGTTCATCCATTCCGGTCACGTTCTTTTCCATTGCCGCTCTCATAAAACTCCAGCGTCTTAAGTTATCTTAAGCGCGTTACGCTGCGCCGCGTTGCTTGGATCATCATTTACACCATAAATATTTGAAATTGAGATTCAGTCCAGCTTCTGGGCCGATTAATTGCCGGCCCACCTTCAATCGGACTGCAAAAAAGCCTGATTCCACGGTGTTCCCGGCTGGTATTCAGATCTCATCACATTACATTGCAAACTTGATCAAGGTGCCGGAGACCTTTAGCGTCCGGTGCTCGTCAGAAAAATCTGTCCGGCATGAGCTCCGGAACAGATCAGCCAGGAACCAATAATATGTCTGTGTCCGCTTCTGTTGTCGATGCGATCGGGAACACGCCCCTCATCCGCCTGAAGGCCCTTTCCGAGGAAACCGGTTGCGAGATCCTTGGAAAAGCGGAATTCATGAATCCGGGTCAATCCGTCAAGGACCGCCCAGCCCGCCAGATGATTCTGGAGGCCGAGGCACGTGGCGATTTGAAACCTGGTGGGGTCATCGTGGAAGGCACAGCCGGTAACACGGGCATCGGGCTGGCGCTGGTGGCAAGCGCCCGCGGCTACCGGACGGTGATCGTGATACCGGAAACCCAGAGCCAGGAAAAGAAGGACATGCTGCGCCTCTGCGGTGCAGAGTTGGTCGAGGTTCCGGCCAAACCGTTCAAGGACCCGAACAATTATCAGCATGTCGCGCGCCGTCTGGCTGAAGACATGGCGAAGACCGAGCCGAACGGCGTCATCTTTGCCGATCAGTGGAACAATCTCGACAATCGCAAAGCCCACTTTACGACCACCGGTCCGGAAATTCTGGCCCAGACCGGCAACCGGGTCGACGGTTTCATTTGTGCGGTCGGTTCGGGTGGAACGCTCGCCGGAGTTTCCACTTACCTGCAGGAAAACAAACCCGGTGTCGTAATCGGCTGCGCGGATCCGCGCGGTGCGGCGATGCAGTCGCTTTTCACCTCGGGCGACGCGGTTGCCTCAGAAGGCGGCTCCGTTTCGGAAGGCATTGGTCTTGGCCGCAGTACAGTGATTGTCGAAGACCTCAAGATCGATCATGCCTGGACCATCCCGGACGAAGAGGCCCTGCCGCTTGTCTTTGACCTTGCCGAGAAAGAAGGGCTTCTTCTGGGGGGATCGTCTGCAATCAATCTGGCTGGTGCACGCCGCCTGGCACGCGAACTCGGTCCGGGCAAAACCATTGTGACCATCTTGTGCGATCACGGCACAAGGTATCAGTCGAAACTCTATAATCCGGAGTTCCTGCGGTCGAAAAACCTGCCGGTTCCGGCCTGGCTGGAGCGTGAGGTTACCATCACGCCGCCGTTTGCCTGAGCGCTGAAGCGCCAAACGACCCATGGAACAGGATGCTCCCGCAATCCCTGACACTGGTGGCCCCGCTGAGACGGTGATTCACGACGCAGTGACAGATGCGGGTCTCCTGGACACCATGGCCAACAACCTTGGGCTGGTCGCGGCTTTCGTTGCGGCCCTCTACGTCACGGCCGGGATCTGTGCGGTACGCGAGGTCATGAATTCCCGGACGTCACAAGGATCTGCTGCCTGGCTGCTGTCACTGTTTTTTCTGCCCTATGTCACCGTGCCGCTTTACTTTGTTTTCGGATGGCGTTCCTTCAGCGACTACGCCAAGATCCAGGCGACGCTCGGCCGGTCCGAGCGGGCGCGACGCGCGGATGAACTCGGCCTGACGGATCACGAGGAAACACGGGACTGGCCAGTCCTGTCTCGTGTGGCTGGTGTTCCCTTCCTGGCGGGCAACAAGGCCAGTCTCCTGATCGATGGCGAAGCAACCTTCGGCGCAATCAAGGACGCAATCGCACGCGCGAAAACCGTCATTTTCTTCCAGTTTTTTGCCATTCATGATGACGCACTCGGCCGCGAAATGGCCGCTGCGTTGATCGAGCGGGCAAAGACAGGTGTCGAGGTCTATTTCCTCTATGACGATGTTGGCAGCCACGCGCTGTCGCGAGAGTTCATCCACCGCCTGAAGGACGCCGGTGTGCGCGTTTGCGGTTTCAATGAAAACCACAAATTCCTCAGATTGCTGGGTCCGATGAGGCTCAATTATCGCAACCACCGCAAACTGGTCGTCGTCGACCATGTCGAGGCCTTTGTCGGTGGGCACAATGTGGCTGACCAATATGTCGGGCGCAACAAATGGTTCGGACACTGGCGGGACACGCATGTTCGGGTCGAAGGCCCTGCTGCGGTTGCCTGTGCGCTCTCCTTTGTCGAAGACTGGCTCTGGGCCAGCGGCAATCAGATCGAACTGCCCCAGGTCACCGAAATCCCGATGCCTGGCGATGAATCGGTGCTTGTGATGCCAACCGGACCGGCCGACAAGCTGGAGGAATGTGCCCTTGCCTTCGTCGAAGCGGCGGCGCAGGCCAAGCGGCGGCTCTGGATCACGACACCCTATCTGGTACCATCTCTCGACGTGCAAACCGCGCTATGCGCGGCCGCCATGCGGGGTGTGGATGTGCGCATTCTTCTGCCCGAGAAACGGGATCACTGGACGGTGTGGCTGGCAAGCCATGCCTATGAAGACACATTCGTTCAGCGTGGCGTAAAGGTCTATCGTTATACGGACGGGTTCCTTCACTCCAAGGTTACCCTGATGGACGACAACCTTGTGTCCATTGGCACGGTCAATTTCGACAATCGGTCCTTCCAGATCAATTTCGAGCTGACATTGTGGTTCACCCACGAGCGGATGATCCGGAATGTCGAAACCATGCTGACTACTGATTTTCAGAATGCACGGCTGACCTGGCCGGACGCTTTTCAGTCTCGCAGTTATGTATTCCGGGTGCTGGCTCAGGGAGCCAGACTACTTTCCCCGATCCTGTAATTGACGGGCATTTTGGCGCCGCACGCTCTGGTTTATCTTCCGGCTTTGCCCTAGATTGGCGCCCTCGCGCTTACCAGGGCCCCTCATCAATGACTTTCCTGCCAGACGTCTCCACGCTTCTTGCCTTTACCGCCGCCTGCCTGGTGCTTTCCATTACGCCAGGACCGGACATGACGCTGTTTATGAGCAAGACGCTCACACAAGGTCGCATGGCGGGCCTCGCAGCCGTTTTCGGCGCAACCGCAGGCCTGGTTGTGCACACGGTTCTGGCCGCCATCGGCGTCTCTGCGCTCCTGGCCGCCTCGGAACTCGCCTTTACGATCCTGAAAGTCGTCGGCGCCGCCTATCTGATCTGGCTCGCCTACCAGGCGGTTCGAAACGGGTCCAGTTTCGCGCTTGAAGCGGTCAAAGTTCGCAAACAACCGTTCCACAGGGTCTGGCTGCAAGCACTCGGCGTCAACATCCTCAACCCGAAAATCGTGCTCTTTTTCGTTACGTTTCTGCCGCAATTCGTCAGCGCAAGCGATCCGCACGCAGTCGGGAAACTGCTGTTTCTCGGCTTCTATTTTGTTGCTCTCGGAACCCCCATCTGTGTCTTGATGGTGCTAGGTGCAAGTGCCTTTGCCAAGTTCTTGAAATCCTCGCCGGCTTTCATGCGGACGTTTGACTGGGCTTTTGCCGGTATCATGGGCACATTCGCGTTGAAACTGCTTGTGGCCAACGCCAATCGTTGACCGACATGCCTCTGCGGTAACCAGTTGCCAGGCCAGTCCCGGCACCCTGTTTCAAGGTGACGTCTGCAGTTTTCATGTCAATACGGTGCGCCGGCCAGGAGATCCCTCAAGCCGGATGGGCCGACCTCCGCCAGCTTTCGAAATTCCCGCGACAGATGATGCCGGTCCGAATATCCGGAGAAATAGGCGACGTCTTCGAGGTTGGTGGCACCCGGGCAAGCATTTGTGTGGCCGATCTCAAGCGTATGAAACGTGCCAGCTGGCCGTAGCCAAGCCCTGCCTCCGACAACCGGCGCGACAGACTGCGTGGAGACATCCCGATTCGGGCAGCGGTCGCAGGCAGTCCGGCGTGAGCTCCGTGAACGTTTTCGAGAGTGGAGATGACACGGGCGAGCAATCCGGTATGCACCATTTTGCCCTCTCCCCTCCTCAGGTGCTGAAACTCGATATGCGGCGGATGTGCGGGTTTCACGTGCATGGTGTCGTCGCCCTCCGCCAGCCGGAAGACAATATCACTGTCAAAATCCAGGGCTTCACCGACAAATGTTCCAAACCGGTAGAGCGGTTGAGCGGCGCGCCCGCGCGGTATCGACCAGATGCCTGCCAAAACCAAACCGGCACTGTCGAGCGTGCCGGCGGCGACACCAGCAAGCATCGCCGGTCCATAAGGTTTCCTGTTGGCCGGACTAATCAGATATGGGGACAGGACCAAGTCGGGCCCGAGTTCGCGCGAAACAAAGCAACTTTTTCCGGCGGTTTCCTTGAAGCGAACATCGGCTTGAAGCGCAAGAAAACCGCGCCACCGCCGGACGAGTTCCGACACAGTCGGTGACGAGGTCAGAACAAGGCTGAGCACATCGAATGCTTTTGGCCGCCCAAGTGCCCGTGCCAGCCAGAAAACTGCGTCACTGCCACGCTGCCGGTAGAGCCGGTCGATCGGTGTCAGCGGATCTGTCGCCGCGGCTATGATGCTCGCGTCACCCTCGTAGAGCTCCGGATAACGCTGCATGGCCTGTTGGGCAAACGTCCGCAGCCACCAGTTCCAGTGAACCGCATAGGCTTCGCCGAAGGGCGCCTTCACCGGCTTTTGCTGTCCTGCGGTCATCAGTTTTCTGCCTGCCCGAAATTTTGGCACGGATATTCACAGGCCTCCGTCAACCTCCAGAACAAGATAACGCCGCCGCTTGGACTTAGCCAAGGGGTTGAGACACATGGATGAAATCTCGCCGAGGACCAAATGCACAACTTCAAACCCGGAATTGAACGATTGGGTCTGTTTCTGCTGATGACAGTGACAATCGCACCTTTGGCACTGGCCGATCCTGTCAACCTGACCGCAGACGAAATCAAGACGATGATGTCGGGCAATTCAATCTATGGCTTCTTTCCGGATGGTGTCACTCAATACCGTCAGAACAACCATCAGGACGGTATCGCCGTTGTTGTGGTCAAAGGCGACATGATCCGCAATATCCCGTGGGAGGCCGTCGAAATCGACGGCAAGGGCCATTATTGCGAAGACTGGAGCGCGGACGGGTGGGGCAAACTGTGCTTCACGGTGACGCGGGAAGAGACGGATCAACCCGTTTTCACCAACGCCAAAGGCGTCTCGAACAAGCAGAACTGGACGGAAGGATTTGTCGACCTGAATTTTGAGGACTAGTCGACGGTCTCCTAACTGAGGCAGTCACCAGAAGTCCTTTAAACCCGTTTTGTGCCAACACCCGCGAACCAGTCGGTTTGCGGGCGTTGTCTGTGGTGCATCCGGCAAGACTCAAAATTTTAGCCCTTGCGTAGTTGGCCGAACGTTGCTCAAGTCAGACCATTGCCGGACCCTGGAGAGCCTAATGACCACCCCTTTGTTTCGAGACGACGCCTATCTTCGGACCTGCGAGGCCGTGGTGCAAAACGTCAATGAACGTGGTGGAATTTTGCTCGACCGGACAGTGTTTTATGCGACCGGCGGCGGCCAGCCCGGCGACTGCGGCAGTCTTGAACTGGAAGACGGTAGCCGCATCGAAATCGCGACCGCTGTTTATGACGCTGACAAGTCGACTGTTGTGCACGTTCCCGCAGAGGGACAGGCAGTTCCCGAAATCGGAAGCCGTTTGACGGCACATATCGACTGGTCGCGCCGCTACCGGCTGATGCGCATGCATACGGCCCTTCACTTGCTGTCCGTTGCCCTGCCCTATCCTGTTACGGGCGGCCAGATAGGTGACGGTGAAGGCCGCCTGGACTTCGACATGGGTGAAGAAACCGTCGACAGGGAAGCATTACTTGAAACACTCAACGAGCTTGCCGGCGGCGACCACGATGTCACGACCGAGTGGATTACGGACGAAGAGCTGGACGCCAATCCGGACCTTGTGAAAACCATGTCGGTAAAACCACCTCGCGGTTCCGGGCGGGTGCGTCTGGTGCGCATCGGAGGCGATGTCGATTTGCAGCCCTGTGGTGGCACGCATGTGGGCAAGACCTCCGAAATCGGCCCGCTCGAACTTGGAAAAATCGAGAAAAAGGGCAAACAGAACAGGCGCGTGCGAATCCGCCTGACGGATTGAGGCGCGCGCACGCCTGTGGCTGAACCGGGAGGCCGGACATGAAATTATCAGGAAGCTGTCGTTGCGGTGCCATCTCCTTCGAACTGGAGAGCAAGGCCCCTTATCCGTATATGCGCTGTTATTGCTCCATTTGCCGAAAGGTCGGCGGCAGCGGTGGATATGCGATCAATCTGATGGCAGATGCAGGCAGCTTGAAGGTTCAGGGCGCTGAGTCCAAGTCCGTCTACAACGCGATCCTTGACGGTAAAACCAGCCCTGCGGAACGTCACTTCTGCCGTTCTTGCGGTTCGCACCTATGGGTCTGGGACCCTCGCTGGCCGGAACTGATCCATCCGCATGCCGGATCAATTGATACCCCCTTGCCTGTGCCACCTGAAACGGTCCATATCATGTTGGCCTACAAACCGGACTGGATCGATGTTCCAGATGGCCCGGGTCACATTCATTTCCAGCACTATCCCGACCAGTCCATTGAAGAATGGCACCGGTCCAAAGACCTTCTCGAGACCTGAGGAAACAAGATGACTGACCATCCGCTCGTATCCACTCAATGGCTGGCCGATCACTTGTCGTCGCCGGATCTGGTGGTCATCAATGCCTGGATGCCGCCAGTTACCCATCCGGATGCACCTCCGGTCTATCCGAATGCGCATGTTCCGGGTGCCATCTTCTTTGACGTCAATGAAATCTGCGACACCTCCAGCGAGCTGCCGCATATGCTGCCCGCGCCGCATGTTTTTTCTTCTGCCATGCGGAAACTCGGCATTGGAGATGGCCAGACGCTGGTGGTCTATGATGACTTTGGCTTCTACTCCGCTCCGCGAGTTTGGTGGACGCTGCGCAGCATGGGTGCGGAACGCGTTTATGTCCTGGATGGCGGGTTTCCGAAATGGCGCGCCGAAGGGCGGCCCTTCGTCGATGACGATACACGGCGCGTTCAGAGCCATTTCTCTGCGCGCCTCAACAACGGCGCCGTGGCCGATCTGGGCGACATAAAAACGGCAATCGCCACCGGAAACCGCCAGATCCTGGATGCACGTTCTGCCGAACGTTTTTCCGGAGAAGCCCCGGAACCGCGCGCCGGATTGCGCAAGGGGCACATGCCGACGGCGCTGAACCTGCCCTTTACCCAGCTTATCCGGGAAAACGGCACGTTCCTGTCACGAGATGAGCTCAAGGAAGTCTTCGAAAAGGCCGGTGTCGACCTTTCCAGGCCCGTCACAACCACCTGCGGCTCCGGCGTGACGGCCGCCATATTGACGCTCGCGCTGACCATCCTGGGCGCGCGTGACCTGGCCCTGTACGATGGATCCTGGGCGGAATGGGGAAGCCGCGACGACACAGACATCGTCGCAGCCGGAACCTGAAACCGGTGCCCTAGGTCCCCGTCTTCAAGGTGTCGAAAAAGGCGCGGATTTCATTGGAGATGGAATTCGCGCTTTCAGACATTCTGCTCGCAGCCGATCTCAGATTGGTGGCTGCACCATCGGTCGTTTCAACGGCGTCACCGACACCGGATATGTTCTCGTCAAGTGTCTGAGCTCCCGCCGCGACTGTCTGCACGCTGTGCGATATTTCCTGGGTCGCAGCTCCCTGTTCCTCAACAGCAGCAGCAATTGACGCAGTCATCTCATCCAGCTGATTGACGACTTCCGAGATCGTCTGGATCGACGCAACCGCATTGTCGGTACTTTCCTGGATTTCGAGAACCTGCTGGCTGATTTCTTCTGTCGCCTTGGCCGTTTGCTCTGCAAGTGTTTTGACCTCGCTTGCAACAACCGCAAAGCCCTTGCCGGCATCCCCCGCACGCGCTGCTTCGATCGTTGCGTTCAAGGCGAGCAAATTTGTCTGTTCGGCGATGGCCTGAATGAGCCCGACCACATCTCCGATTTTTTGTGCCGCGCCAGCCAGACTGGCGACCTTCTGGCTGGATTCTTCCGTTCCCCCGGCGGCCTGACTGGCGATCTGTGAAGCGCCGCTGATCTGCTTGGAGATTTCCTGGATCGAACTGGAGAGTTCTTCCGTTGCCGAAGCCACGGTCTGGACGCTGAGATTGGATTCGCTCGAAGCCGTGCCCGCGGCACTGACCTGATCCCGGGCTGACATTGAGACAGCTGCGAGCTGTTCAGCTTCATCGGCGACACCGCGGGCATCCTCGTCAACAGACGCGAGCGGGGCCTCGACGCGTTCCTGAAATCCACTTATGGCCCGGTTCAGTCTGTCCGTCTGTTCGGCACGTTCCTGAAGAAGCCTTTCCTCATACGTGGAAATCGCAAGATCCATGTCCAGCATGACTGCCGATGTCACGTGGTCGAGCATCCTGCCAAGGTTCTTGCCGGACAGGCGATATTTGCGGACGAGAAATTCATGCAACCGGATCAGCACAAACCGGTATCCGGCGATATACCAGCGCGGTTCGAGACCGATCTGGCAATGGACGTGGCCAATCCTGTTGATGCTGTCGCGATAGGCCTGGTCGAAGCCGCTGGTAAACAGTTTCTCCCAATGCTGCTTTTGCGCTGACACCAGACGCGGTTGCTGATCTCCCACCAGCGCCGCCAGCTCCGGACGTGTCCTAACATGCGCATAGAACTCGGCGAGCACGCCGTCCAACGCAGGCTGTAGAACGGGCCACAACCCCTGAAGGTCCTTTATCGTTTCCTGGTCGATCTGCGCAAATATTAGTCTCGTATGAAAGTCATTTTCCTGATCAGGCATATTGTCCACCCTCAAAAATCTAACCCTAGGTCATCCTTAAAAAGTGAACAAATGCTGAAGTGTTTTCAGGCCCTGATACAATTCTCGATTACATTCCTTTCTTCGAATTTTTTTCACTAGAAAAAACTGACAATATCTTTTTGAGAGAGAGCCTCCCTGGCACAACCGACCCACAGCCATACCACGAATCGCCCGCTTGAAAGGCAACGGATCTTGCGGACGTCCAACTGCTTCCCACCCAGTTTCTGCCTCTTTTTTCAGCAGCCAGGCGACGTCGAACCTGCCCCTATTCCGCCGGCTGAGAGACAGGTTTCTGGCTGGAATTTGTCTTGCGCCTGCGCTCCAGTCTGATCAACGTATCCGCTCGGGTTCCCGGCAAATGGTGATCGGGCCAGATTTCAAGGGCATTCACCAAATCACCTCGAGGATAGTCGGCCAATACCCTGTCGCGAACTGTCTTTGAGATCCGCGCGCGGCCCATTCCAAAGACGTCGCACATGGCACCTCGCGAAAGAAGATGGGCCTCGACCCCATGAAGGCGAGCGGACACATGCCCATTCAGATGGAGGCCGATCGCGTTGGAAATCTTGCGGACCTTTGCGCGATCATGTCCCTTGCCGACGAGGTGATGCCTGCACCGCTCTGCGCCGGAAACAACAAAGCAGCACTGCCCGGGTTCAACCGAACGGCCTGCGGCCAGACCGACATCGTGCAATATGGCTGCCGCGAAGAGAATTTCCTTGTCAACAGACAGGCCCCGATAGCCGCCAAGCAGCAGCGCCCAATAATAGGTTCGCCAACTGTGTCGCATGAGTTCCAGGTTCTGAACGTCATCAGCAAATTCAAGCGCGTCGCACACAAGTGCTGTATCCGGTGGCTGCAACCCCTCCAGTTCGGTGCCGTAGGCATTCATCAGACCCAACCGGGATTTGAGACTGTCTGCAACCTGCAGCGTGAACATGCGCCCCATGTTGAAAATCAGCCGTGCCTTTTCGCTGGAGGTCAAGCGCCCCTTGCTGAACTCACCCTGACGCCGGCCCCATTCAACCGTTCCCATCTCTGTTTTGATCTCGGGCATGTCCAACAACCTTTCCATCACCACCTCCTCTATTTTTTGTACCGTATCGCACAAAAATAGACATGTCGATCGTTTTATGCGAACTGGTATAAAATGAAAACCGAGAGCAAACGCGGACGGCCGAGGCAATTTGACGAGGAGATCGTACTCGATCAGATCATGCAGGTGTTCTGGCGACACGGTTACGCCGCAACCAGCCTCGATCAGATCGCCGCTGCAACAGGGCTGAACAGGCCAAGTCTGTATTCTGCGTTCGGCAGCAAGAAAGCCATGTATCTCAAGGTTATCGAGCGATTTGCCGATCAGATGCACATCCATCTTCGCGAGGCCGGCTTGTCCCAGACCGGCGCAAATGCGCGAATGAAGGAAATCTTGTCCGCAGCAATCGATCTATACACCGGCAAATCGTTTCACACAGATGCGGCCTATGGATGTTTCGCGATCACCACCCTTCCCGCTGAGATAATGGACGACACAGATTTTCAATCCGCGCTTTCGCAGGTTTTGACGCGGACCGATCGCGGCTTTGCCTCCCTGATCCGGTATGAGGCCAACGGCGCCATGGCTGAGCAGGACATTCAGGAGGTCGCTCAGCAGCTGGCCCTGGTTTTGCACGGCCTTTCCATTCGCGCCCGGGCCGGAGATTCCCCGGATCTCTTGAAGCGACTGGCTGCAAGCGCTGTGGACCGCTTGCTGCCGGAAACGTCAAAGAGCGTTGTGGAGCGTTAGGGAACTCGTCAGGCCGAAGGGAAGCGGTGTCCATAAACCGGTTTGATAGCCTCCCTCGCGCAACATACGCGCGGTCCAGGTATTGCACCCCAAAAACGCGTTAAAACCGCCCTTGGCCGGAAAAAAAATGTCGTGGCCATCATAGGCCGCACCGATGATCGGAACCGGGTGATCGCCTTCAGCCAGAAAACTGTCGCCGATTGCTTTCTGCAAGCGTTTAAAACTGGAGGCCTCCAGATCGAGAGCCAGAACCGTGTCCAGGTTCTCGGGAATGGCTCCGGCCCGGCGGACATGCATCACCGATTCATCCCAGGTGAACGCCCTCAAGACAGGTCCGGCGCTAAGATGCCCCCAGGTTGGCGTTTCTATGCAGAAAGCCCGGCTCCCCCAACCGAAGACAACCCAATGCACACCGGGAAAGTCCAGATCCAGACCGCTTTCGGTAACGAACCCGAATGCACTCAAAACGTCCGGGTCGGCCGGAAGGGCAATGTCGGTGTGGATGGGATTGGACAGAACCAGGATGCGCCGTGTCTCAGGCGACGGGTCGGGCAACTTGGCCTCAACCGAGCTGACTGACGCAAAAGGCCTCGGAATCACAATTCCGAGGCCCATCGCAAGTGCCAATGCAAGAACAGCAGTCACAAGGCTCAAGACGCCCTGTCTCAACAGACGTGCCATTCCTGCTTGAACCAGATCAGTGATGAAGGATCTGGCTGAGGAACAGCTTGGTCCGCTCGTGCTGCGGATTGGTGAAGAAGTCTTCCGGCTCGTTCTGCTCCACGATCTGGCCTTCATCCATGAAGATCACCCGGTTGGCGACCTTACGGGCAAAGCCCATTTCGTGCGTGACGCAAAGCATGGTCATGCCTTCTTCGGCAAGACCGACCATCACGTCCAGAACTTCCTTGATCATTTCCGGATCAAGCGCCGACGTCGGCTCATCAAACAGCATGATCTTCGGGTTCATGCAAAGCGAACGGGCAATCGCCACGCGCTGCTGCTGACCACCTGAGAGCTGACCCGGGTATTTCAGAGCCTGTTCGGGGATCTTGACGCGCTCAAGATAATGCATCGCGATCTCTTCGGCTTCCTTCTTCGGCATCTTGCGCACCCAGATCGGAGCCAGCGTGCAGTTTTCCAAAATGGTCAGGTGCGGAAAAAGATTGAAGTGCTGGAAACACATTCCGACTTCGCGGCGGATCTCGTCGATCTTCTTCAGGTCATCCGTCAGTTCGATGCCGTCCACGATGATGTTGCCGGCCTGATGCTCTTCCAGCCGGTTGATGCAACGGATCATGGTGGACTTGCCGGACCCGGAAGGGCCGCAGATGACGATGCGCTCGCCGCGCATGACTTTCAGGTTGATGTCGCGCAGGACGTGAAAGTCGCCATACCACTTGTTCATGTTCTTGATTTCGATGGCGACGTCCGTGTCGGACACCTGCATTTTGGAGCGATCGGCAGCGATCTCTTCCGGATTTACAGCGTTCTCAGACATGAGATTTTACTCCAAGAGTGTCTTATGGCCGGGGCGCTGCGGGTCATCGCGCGCCCCGGAATTGGTGTGCTAGCGTTTGTGTCCCGTGTGCAGCTTCTTCTCCATGAAGATGGAGTATCGCGACATGCCGAAGCAGAACACGAAGAAGACAATTGCAGCAAAGAGATAGCCGGTGTGGCCCTGGCTCGGTGTCGACCAGGTCGGATCCGTGAAGGACGACTGGATCTGGCCGAGAAGGTCGAACATGCCGACGATCAGAACCAGGGTCGTGTCCTTGAACAGGCCGATGAAGGTGTTGACGATGCCCGGAATCACGAGCTTCAGCGCCTGCGGCAGAATGATGAGATACATCATCGGCCAGAAACGTAGCCCGACTGCCATGGCCCCTTCATACTGGCCTTTGGGAATAGCCTGGAGACCACCACGCACGACCTCGGCCATATAGGCCGCGGAAAACAGCGTCACGCCGATCAGAACGCGCAGCAGTTTGTCGAAGGTCACGCCCTCCGGCAGGAACAGCGGCAGCATCACCGAGGACATGAACAAGACGGTGATCAGCGGAACACCACGCCAGAACTCGATGAAGATGATCGACACCATCTTGATGATCGGCATTTTCGAGCGCCGGCCAAGGGCCAGAGCAACGCCGAGCGGCAAGGAGGCAACGATGCCGGTCACTGCGATGACGAGCGTCACCAGCAACCCGCCCCAGACAGCCGTTTCAACGATCGGCAGGATAACCGCATCGCCGATCACCAGACCGGTCAGCAGGAAATAGGCCACGATCGGGAAAACGACAAGGAACAGGATCGCATTGGTCTTCTTGAAAGGCGCGCTCGGGATCGCAAGCGGCACCAGCAGAAGAAGGAACAGTGCATAGACGATGTTCACACGCCAGATTTCATCGACCGGATACCGACCATAAATGAACTGCGGCAAATACGCCTTTACATAGGCCCAGCACGCCCCACCATGACCGCCATCCTGCGGCAGACAGGCCTCACGGTTTTCACCGGTCCAGACCGCGTCGATCAACGCGAACTGGATGAAAGGCGCGACGATTGAGTAGGCAAGAAGAATGCCTACGACCGTCAGAATGGTGTTGCCGATGGAGGAGAACAGGTTCTGCCGCATCCAGCCGATGGCACCGGTGGTCGAGACCGGCGCCGGCATGCGCGGCGCCTCCTCGGTTCGGATCTGAAAGATATCAGTGTTAGCCATGATTGCGCTCCTTACCGTTCCACGAGCGCCATGCGCTGGTTGTACCAGTTCATGAAGGCCGACGTGAGCAAGCTGAGCGACAGGTAGACTGCCATCCAGATGCCGATGATTTCAATCGCCTGACCGGTCTGGTTGAGAACCGTGCCCCCGACGGACACGAGATCCGGGAAGGCAATGGCCACGGCCAGAGACGAGTTTTTGGTCAGGTTCAGATACTGGCTGGTCAGCGGCGGAATGATGACGCGCATGGCCTGCGGGATCACCACGAGGCGCAAGGTCGGGCCGTTGCGGAGACCGAGCGCATGCGCCGCTTCCGTCTGGCCATGTGACACGGCCTGGATACCCGCTCGAACGATCTCGGCAATGAAGGCCGCGGTGTAGATCGCAAGGGCAGCCGTCAGAGCCAGGAACTCTGGAATGATGTTGATGCCGACATTCAGTTCAAAGCCCTGGCGGATGCGCGGGCCCGTGTCGACAAACACCGGATGCTCCAGGTGCATTGGCATGCCCATGACCAGGTAGGCCAGCAGCGGCAAGCCGATGATCAGGCCGACAGCCGTCCAGAACATCGGGAATTGCTGCCCGGTCGCATCCTGGCGTTTGTGTGCCCATTTGGAGATCACGATACTGGCGACAATTGCAACAACAAGCGCAATGCCGATCATGAAGGATCCCGGTTCCCAGATCGGCTTAGGCAAACGAAGACCGCCGATATTCAGGTGAACCGTGTCAAACAGCGACCACTTCTCGCGTTTGCCCGGCACGGCCCGTAGCACTGCAAAATACCAGAAGAAGATTTGCAGCAGCAGCGGAACGTTGCGGACCAGCTCGACATAACAATAAGCGATGCGGCTGATCACCCAGTTGTTGGAAAGACGTGCAATTCCAACCACAAAGCCGATGATAGTCGCAAAGAAGATGCCGACAACAGCAACGAGAATGGTATTGAACAGGCCGACAACAAGAGCCGTGCCGTAGCTCGACGTCTCCGAATAGGGCACCATCGACTGGATAATGCCGAAACCGGCCGTGTTTTCAAGAAAGCCCCAACCGGAGGCAATGTTTTGCCGTTCCAGGTTGGCGATCGTGTTGGTAACGATGAAATACCCAAAAAAGACCAACGCGGCAATCAGGAGCACCTGATAAAACAGCCCGCGGACTTTGGGATCGTTCAACAGCGAAGCACGCGCCGGCGCCCCCGCCGAGTCCTGCTCCATTACTGACATAGAACCTCGCCCAAGTTTTCACGAAAGAGCCCGGCCCGAAGCCTCTCCTCGATCGTGACTGTACTGCTTCCCTATCGCGCCTTGGCAGCACGCCCCTATCGTGGAAGCAGTCTGTTCCCCCACGCGATTTCGGACTGATGTCCTTTTTTTATGCGTGGAATTTATTGAGGGTTCCGGCAGTGACCCGCCGGAACCCCTTCAATCCTCAGTCAAAGATGAGGATTATTAGCGAACCGGCGGAGCGTACATGAAGCCGCCGTCGTTCCACAGGGCGTTCACGCCACGGGAGATGCCGAGCGGAGTGTCCGGGCCAACGTTTGCGTTGAAGGACTCTTCGTAGTTACCGACGTTCTTGACGATGTTGTAAGCCCAGTCGTTGCTGAGGCCGATGGCTTCACCGAACGCGCCTTCAACGCCGAGCAGGCGCTTGATGGACGGGTTGTCGGAAGACTTCATTTCGTCAACGTTTTCAGACGTCACGCCGAGTTCTTCAGCGTTCAGCATGGCGTTGAGGGTCCACTTTGCGATGTTGAACCACTCGTCGTCGCCCTGACGAACAACCGGACCAAGCGGCTCTTTGGAAATGATTTCCGGCAGAACCATGTGGTCGCCCGGGTTGGTCAGCTTCAGACGCTGGGCATAGAGACCGGAAGCATCCGTGGTGTAGACGTCGCAACGGCCGGCGTCATATGCAGCAACAACTTCGTCGGCCTTTTCGAAGGCAACGATTTCGTACGGCATGTTGTTCGCACGGAAGTAGTCAGCAACGTTCAGCTCGGTCGTGGTACCGGTGTTGGTGCACACAGACGCGCCGGACAGCTCCAGAGCGGAGGTCACGCCCAGGTCCTTGCGAACCATGAAGCCCTGACCGTCATAGTAGTTAACACCGGCAAAGTTCAGACCCAGCTGGGTGTCACGGGACATGGTCCAGGTGGTGTTGCGGGACAGAACGTCGACTTCGCCGGACTGCAGAGCGGTGAAGCGCTCTTTAGCGGACAGCGGGGTGTACTTTACAGCGGAAGCGTCGCCGAATACGGCAGCGGCCATCGCGCGGCAAAGGTCAACGTCGAGACCGGTCCAGTTCCCCTGTGCATCCGGGTTCGAGAAGCCCGGAAGACCCTGGCTCACGCCACACTGAATGAAGCCCTTAGCCTTGACGTCTTCCAGCGTCGTTGCACCGGCAGCCGTCGTCGCGGCGACTCCCATAGCAGCGCCGATTACGAGCGGAAGGATTTTTTTCGACATGGATATGCAGCCTTTATTTGTTACCCATACTTTTTTACGTCGGGTTCTTTCGAAAGAGGTCGTCCCCGTCTCGCGTTCCGGACGGTTACCGGCCTTGACAGCCGTTTCCTCCAGACCTCTTTCGTCCCAACCCAACGCCCCCCATACGATGGCATTTAGCCGTTCGGGTCAAGTACTTGCTTCAAGTATCTCGTCAAAATTCTGGTGCAATTCGCCAATTCCAGCCTCAATTGCTGCACAAACAGCGAACATGGCTAATCCGAAATCATCCAATGCCTAAAAAGGCTTCAATCCATTTAAACACATTCGCGGCTTCGTTAACGCTACCGACAAAATCCATGACAATAATGCTCGTCCGGGAAAGGATTTGTTGACCAGCTTGCAGGCGCAACCGAGATGACTAAAGTGTGCCGTCTCTACCGGGCCGCGCGCGCCCGCCTTCCCGACACCACCCAGGCACCAGAAAACATGTCCAGTTCCGATTCCCGCTCCAACCTGAAACCCGACACCCAACTCGCCCATGCAGGGCGCGATCCGCTTGGCTTTCATGGTTTTGTCAATCCGCCAGTCGTGCATGCTTCGACCGTGCTCTACCCGGATGTCGGCACCATGGTCACGGGCGGACAAACCTATTCCTATGCCCGCCGCGGTAATCCGACGACTGATTCCCTTGAAGGCGCCCTCAAGGAGATTGAAGGCGCGGCCGGTGTGAAGCTGGCCAATTCCGGCCTGAACGCCATCGCGCTGGCGATCCTGTCCTGCGTCAAGGCGGGAGACCATATTCTGATCGCCGATACAGCCTATGGCCCGACCCGGCATTTTGCCGACACGGTCCTGCCGGGAATGAACATCGCTGTGGAGTACTACGATCCTTCGATCGGTGCGGAAATCAAGTCGCTGTTCCGGCCGGAAACCACAGCGGTCTTTACCGAAGCCCCCGGTTCGCTGACATTTGAAATGCAGGACGTTCCGGCCATTGCCGCGGCAGCCCACGAGATCGACGCGACTGTCCTGATGGACAACACCTGGGCCAGCCCCCTGTTCTGCCAACCTATCGCGTTCGGTGTCGATCTCTCCATCCAGGCGGGCACGAAGTATATTGTCGGCCATTCCGACGCCATGCTTGGAACGATCGCTGCCAGCGAGAAGGCCTGGAAGGGTCTCGACGCCCTGCACGGCGCCATGGGGAGCCACGTTGCACCGGATGATGTTTTCCTCGGGATGCGCGGCCTGCGAACGCTGTCCGTCCGTCTGGAGCGCCATCAGCGCAACACCCGCATTGTGCTGGACTGGCTGAAGGACCAGGAGCAGATCGGCCAGATCCGCTATCCGGCGCTCGAAACAGATCCGGGCCACGCCCTGTGGAAGCGCGATTTCTCCGGAGCGTCCGGTCTGTGCGGCTTTGACTTCAGGTCCAGCACCACCCAGGAGCAGGCCTACGCTTTTCTCGATGCACTGACCCTGTTCGGGCTCGGCTATTCCTGGGGCGGGTTTGAAAGCCTGGCCATTCCGGTCCGCCTCAAGGGCATGCGTTCGGCCACGAAGGTCGATCCGGACCTGCAGTCCGTGCGTCTTCATATCGGCCTGGAAGACCCGGAAGACCTGATCAAGGATATGGCGCACGCGCTGGACAAGGCATTCGGGTAATCACAAGGATAGGCGCTGGTTCACTCCAGCGCTTCTCCTGCACCTTTTTCAAAGCGCATTCGAAACAGCAAGCGCCCCCAGATCCGCTCAAACTCTTCTTGGGTTATGACGAAGGGCACAACGCCGACTTCGGCAGCAATTTCGTCAAAACTGATGCTGCCCTCTGTTGGCAAAAAGGTCTTCCCATATTCAAACTCTCCGGAAGCCATTCCGAAGGTCCCGTCAGGAAAGATCTCCATCACGCGCCGCGTCCAAAGATGATCGTCTTCGTCATCTTCATAGTAGCATATGTTCGGTTCTTCGAGATTGCCGTGTATCGAGACAACCTTCAGATAGCGCATGGCCATTGCGTCAGATGGCCGGGTCGTTCCGCTTTTCCTTGAAGATCAGCCAGAGATTGCGGAAATAGATCAGAAGACCAAGCCCCTGCCCGGCAATGAACACCGGATCCTGGCGCTGCACGGCGTAGACCAGCAGCAAGGAGCCGCCGGCGATGGAAAAGAACCAGAATGCCACTGGCACGATGGAGCGGCCGACACGTTCCGACGCGAGCCACTGGATCACGAAGCGCATCATGAACATGAACTGGGCGACAAAACCCAGAATGATCCAGAAATCAAATTGTTGAACAAAGACGACGTTTAGCCAATTGAGCAATGCGTCCATGGTGCAGTTCCAGTTGGTTCAGACGGGTTGAAGACCCGCGTGTGTGATCTTGATTTGTGGCGGCAATCAGGTGAGCGGTCGAACTTGAGGGATTTTCTTGCGTCGGCGCCGCAGCCACCACACGCCGAAGAGATCCAGGACACCGATCAGGGCACGGTCGAAGATGCCGTATTTGGAAGTGCCATGACGGCGCTGACGATCCTGCACGTCGATATGCGTCACGCCGTAGCCCTCGCGGATCACGAGCGCAGGCAGAAACCGGTGCCAGCTGTCGAAATAGGGCAGCTGCAGAAAGACGTCACGGCGCAGGGCCTTCAGGCCGCAGCCGCTGTCGCGGGTGTTGTCGCGCAGGATGGCGCCGCGCAGCTTGTTGGCAAATCGGGAAGCATACCGCTTTGCCAGGCTTGCCTTGCGTCCGAGCCGCTGACCGGCCGCCAGTGCGACAGCCGGCCCGGCTGCCTCCAGCGCATCCAGCAGGTCCGGGATATAGGCCGGGTTGTTTTCGCCGTCGCCATCGATGGTCGCAACCACGTCGCCGCGCGCGTGCTGAACGCCCGTTCGCACGGCGCAGCTTTGACCGCACGAGCTTTCGTGGCGAACCGGCCGCAGCCAGTCGTGGGTTGCAGCGTAATCCTGGAGCACGATATCGGTGCCGTCAGTTGACCCGTCATCAATCACGATGACTTCAAAACGGCGTCCGCTCAGAGCCTCTTCGATCTCGTCGAGCAGGATCGGCAGATTTTCCGCTTCGTCCTTTGCCGGCACGACAACCGTGACGGCAAGTTCGCCCTGACCGACCGACAGCCCGTCCAGAAAGCTCTGTGTCATATTTGGGTCCGTTCCTGTTCTTCTGCGGGGGGCACAATCCGGTCGGCACCGCGCTGCCCGCGCATGACCTGCCACACCGCCCGACAGCAGGCCCTGGCGGACCGCGCGGTCATGTTCGGCATGATCTTGCCGGTGGAGGTCATATGAAAACCGATGCGACGGCGCGCCATGGCCCGTACCGTGAAGAAGGTGAATGTCATTCCAAGGAGCGTGCCGGCAATGACATCGCTCGGGTAATGCGCGCCCACCATGACCCGGCTGAAGGCCAGCCAGAACGCCCCGACAACAATCAGCCAGCGATAGGCAGGAAAGATGAAGGCGAGCGCCGTTGCCAGTGCGGCGACGGTGGTCGAGTGACCGGAAGGAAAGCTTGTATAGGTTCCGTCAAAGGCCAGGAAATCGAACCGGACCGGCCCGACTTCCTCATAAAGTTTGGGCCGGGCCCGGCCGAGCGACCATTTGAAGACGATCGCGATCAGACCGGTCGCGGCCACCGAATAGAAAATGAAGGCCGCATAGGTAAACAGCGATCCGATCGCCATGCGCAGACGGAAACTGTAGCGCCCGGCCTCCTGGGCCAGAAGCGCAAGGCATGTCAGGCCTGTTGAAATCAGGATCCAGTCCGCCTTGCCGAAATCGGTTACCGACCGAAAGGCGGATCGATACTCGCCGGGCAAGGACCGAAGCCAGGGATAGGTGGGAATGTCGAAGGCAACAACCGCGATGCCGACGGTCAGCAGCAGCACGGCAAGGATGTCCTGCGGCCTTTGCCCCGGCGGCAGAACACCCCTGTTCTGCTGTGCACGATCCTTGCGGCCCGAGAACAGGATGGCAGCCCGCCGCATATTCCCGCGCATGCGTGCCAGGATATGCCAGACAAATTTATTGCTGCTCTGCATTGCCGTTTTCTATACCCGTGACCGACCTGGCATTCTGATAAAGTGCGATGTCTACGTCATCGCCGCCGTTTATGTTGAGGCCGTCTACCCTTTTTCGCGCCTCAGGCACAAGACCAATCTCTTTTGCGGCCGCCAAAAACGCCGCTTCTTCCCGGCTTTCTATCGCCGCGATCCGGCACGAACCTGGCTCAGCAGACGCCGGTTCGGCCAAAAACTCTGCTGCTCCCTTCGGAGAAATGATCTTTGTCTGTGTGCCTTCCAGAAAGATGAAACTCGGCTCGTGGAAACCTGAAGTCACGACATGACGGTGGCTCTGGTCCGCACATCCGGGCAGGTCGTCGAGAGCCGCCACCAGTCGCGGGCTCACCCAGATCGGCGACAAGGCCGGTCCGACGAAGCCCCAGACACCGACGGCAACGCAGATCGCCGTCAGGCAGACGGCTGGCATGGCGTAAAGGGCCGGGCCACGCAGCAACCGTCCGGCAGCCGCGAGGCCGAAAATGGCTCCAAGGGCAACAATGACGACGCCAGGGGGCGACGGCCAGGTGCCCAGAACGATCGGCCCGGCAAAGGCAGCCACAGCGAGACCGACGGCCGGCAATCCCAGAAGGATCGCAGCAATCCAGCGCAGGGATTTGCGGCTCTCAGCGCCTGCCCCTTCCATCATGGCAGCGGCAACCGGCAGCGCCAGCGCCGGCAGCAGCGGCATTGTATAGTGCGGCAGCTTGGTGGCCACGAGTTCAAAAATGACCCAGCTGGGCACGAACCAGCTGGCGGCGAACAGGACCAGCGGGCTTTTGCGCTCCTGCCAGATCAGAGGAGCTGCCAGAAGGACGAAGGCGGGCAGCGGCCAGAAAACGCCGAGCATGGCGCCCAGATGTGTGAGCGGCGGCGCGCCATGACCTTCCTGCCCCTGCCCCACCTTGCCGAGCAGATCCCTGCCAATCGCTTCGGTGAAGAAGGTGCCGTCCGTTGCAATCCAGATCGCCACGAACCACGGGGCGACCAGAAGCAGAAACCAGATGACCCCCACCAAAGGCGACGCCGCCTTGAACCAGGCGGCTTTTCGGGTCAGAGCCATCAGGCCGATGATGGTGGTACCGACGACCATGAGCCCGACCGGGCCCTTGATGAGAACGCTGGCCGCCAGGGCCGTCCAGAAGACGAAATTCAGCCCCCAGATCCGCCTGCCGGGGTTCTTGAGCCAGATCCGCGCCAAGGCTCCCTGCGCGACGATGACCGTTGCCATCAGCATGGCATCGGTCTTGGCAAGCCTGGCTTCCACCCCGACAATGATGGCAAGGGCGACAAAACAGCCGACGAGCAAAGCTCCGGCCGGCCCCATGAAGGCCCGCGCGAGCCAGAACGCTGCCAGAACGCTTAACGTCGCACCGAGAAGGGACGGCAGGCGGTAGACCCAAAGCGGTGCCTCAGCGCCGTGTCCGGTCAGTTTTGCGGCGGCGGCCTGCATCCAGTAGATACCGACAGGCTTCTTGTGGCGTGCCTGTTCCTGGAACCGGATATCGACATAGTCCCCTGTCTCAAGCATCTGCTTGGTCGCCTGGGTGTAGCGCGGTTCATCGCGATCAAGCGGCGGCACGTTCCATTGGCCGGGTACAAACAGAAACAGCGACAGCAAAAGAAGCAGAAACGGTGCCGTGATGTCGTGACCGAAAATGTGCATCCAGACAGGTTTACGCGGCGCCTTTGGCGTGTCGGCCCTGTCCTTGCCTGCAGCCTCGGCAGCCGGGCCGGAAGGCTCCACCGTCGCGGCCTCGTCTTCCGCCTTGGGGGCTGTGTCGTTTTTGTCGGCCATCAAATCCTAGATCCAGTTCTGTCCGGGGAACGGTAACCCCGTCTTGCAAGCATCTCCTACATGAGCTTTTCAAAAAGGGAAACAAGTCCATGCCCGTCAAGCTAGAAGGGACAGGAAAAAGCTCTTCTTTCCCCTCGTCGAAGAGTGTCCCGACCGGACGTTTCAATGGCCGCAGCTCGTTGTTCTGCCCCTCAACGCCGACAGGGCATTGGCCAACCGCCCCGCACGGTACTATGGCGAGGCGCCTGCGCTCGCACCGAGGTCGGATGCTTTCAAATTTTCATCCGGCGCTCTATCGTCTGTTTTGTTGAATCATCTTTGAGACACATGGATTTCCAATGACATTGATCGCCCACATGACCGACCTGCATTTGCGGCCGCGCGGTCTTGCCTGTTACCGGGTCTCCGATACCAACATGCTGGCGGAACGTGCCATTCTCTCCTTAAAGGCGCTGGACCCGCAGCCCGATGCCCTGGTTATTACCGGAGACCTCACCGACCGAAGCGACCCGCGTGAATATGCCGTTGCAAAGCGGATCCTCTCCCGTCTGGACATACCGGTCTATCTTCTGCCTGGAAATCACGATTCGACGGCTAAAATGCGCCGGGAAATGGCCGGGTATCCAGGCCTGGCGGAAAACCCGGACGGCAAGATCAGTTACTGCGCCGACATCGGCAGCGTTCGCCTCATTGTGCTGGACACCTATCTGAGTGGAAGCCCCTGTGGCGAGATCGGCCGGGATCAGCTGCGCTGGCTGGAGGCCAGGTTGAGCGAGGATCAACGTCCGACCCTGATTGCACTCCATCACCCGCCTGCCCTGTCGGGGATCCGGCATATGGACAATATCGGGCTAACCGACGCACCGGCGCTTGAGGAAGTCGTTATACCCCACGCTCATGTGGAACGGTTTTTATGCGGCCACCTGCATCGTCCAATCATTGCCAGCTTCGCCGGAAGGATAATGACGCTTGCACCCAGCACAGGCCATCAGGTCGTGCTTGACCTGAGCGAAGACAGTCCTGCCCTGTTCAACTTCGAACCGGCGGCCTATTTCCTGCATTACCATTCGATGGAAACGGGGGTTGTGACCCACATGGCGTATGTGGAGAATTTCCCCGGACCCTATAACTTCTTCGCCGACGAAGGTGTCGTCTGGCCCGGAGACGAACGTTGAACTTCCAGAGTACCGATGCCCGCGGTCTTTTCCCGGCTCTCATTGGCCTGTTGCTGATCGCTGTCCTCAGCGCCTGCAGCGCCTTGCCAGGCGGGGGCGAGCTTGAAGACAAGACCGTCCTGACCAATCAGCCGGTCGACCAGTCCCAAATGCTGTCCATGTTGAACGCCTATCGCCAGCAGAACGGTCTGCCAGCGCTCAGGCTGGATCCTGCCCTGGACAAGGTGTCCCAGGACATGGCCCGACACATCGCCGAAAGAGACAGCATGCAAACCTGGGCCCACAGTGCGTTCGGGCTGTCCCAGCGTCTCGACAAGGCCGGTTACGCCAATTACGCGGCCGCGGAAAACCTGGGCGCGGGCTATGCCGATCTGGCAGCGGCGTTTCGTGGCTGGCAGGGATCGGAAGGCCACAACAAGAACCTGCTCAACCCGTATGTCACGCGGGTCGGCATCGCCAGAACCAACAGGAACACCGGTAAATGGCGCAATTTCTGGGTGATGACGCTCGCACGCCCTTTTGAAGACGGGCGTCCAACGGTTCGCTGAAAAAAGGGCGGGATTGCCCCGCCCAAGGTTTCTTCCAGAGATCGGATGACCCAGTCGTCATCCGGACGCAAAGACCTCAAAACCTGAGTTCTTGGATCAGGTTTTGATAAGCCTCGGCCGTGTCTCTGTCAACGCTTTTGCGAACCACTTTTTCAAAACGGAAACGGTCGGTCTGCAAAGGCGGTTTCAGTCAACGGTTTCTTGAGCGCCCCCCATTTGACCGGCGCTTCATAAAGCCGCTTTTTGCCAAACCGCGGTTCCCACGTGCACAGGTCTGGCGACAGCAGCTTGATACACGGGATATCCAGATCCGGGCGTGTGGCATCGAATTCCCAGATCGAAAGGTTCTGCTCCCTGCAACTCCGCAACAGCGCCTCGTAGCTTGAGCGTCCGGAGAGCTGTTGTTCTGAGACAGGCCTGGCATCCTGCAGGGGCAAGTCTGCCAGGATGGACCGGCGACGCGCATAGGCAAGCTGACTGGGAATCCGAACCATCTTGTCGGACGCCGGATAGGACCTGTCCATCAGTTGCAGCGCGTTTTCCGATTGCAGCAGCTCTTCAATTGCGCTGCTGCAGGCAGAAGCAGCGTCCCACCCTGCTGCCGATCCGAACGCACAGTTCCGTCCGTCCGCATCGTGAGAAACGGCCATTGCAACCTGTACAGCCAGATCCGTCTGGAGGAGATAAACACCCCAGCGACGGGGTTCGTCGTCCATGTGAGCCACCAGCCCTGGCGACAGGATTTCACGCAGAATTCCCTTGGGTAGAAAAGTTATCCCCAGGCGGTTGTACCATGTTATGGCCACGGCATCGCGCTCAGCCAGTTCCAGCAAGGCACGTTCACGCGCCCCTTCGCGTGTGGGCCAGACGGCACAACCGACGCTTGACGCAAGATTTAAAGGACCGCCCATAGCGCGTTCGCTTTCCTGAAACAAAACCGCGAAACTGGGCAACTCCAACTGACCATTTCCCGTGAGGCACGTGAGCCTGACCCGCCTGCTGGAGATACGACTCCAATCCGGATCGCCGCCACCGATTTTTGGAAGTTTACGGCCGGAACGTTGCGTCAACGCCGCCTGCTGCGCGTTGCTCAACCCGAGCCAGGCGAGAAAATCTACTTCCGGTTGCCCCTCCGTCACCAGAAACACTCTGGGGTCACGATCGCCCAGACTACAAAGACTTACGCGCTCCGCCAGCTCCCCCAAACAACTCATGGTTGCTTTTTGTGGGTCAATTCCCTGCCCGCCTGCGGGGATTGAGCGTTCCGGCTGCGCCGGTTGCACCGTCGGATCAAGCGGCAGTTTCAGGATGCCTGTACAAAAATGCACCGGGCATCCCGATCGCTCCATGGGTACCAACTTGACTTGAAATCGATCCAGGAGCGGCACGAACAGACGCAAACCTTCATCCACCATCCGCAATTTAGGCACATCGCTGCGATGATCGGAAGACAAAAGGCCAACGCGAACCAAATCCGCAATGACAGTTTCGCCGAGGTTCGAAAGCTCTGAAGGCGGTTCAAACCGGCCCTTCGGGTTGCTGATGTTCATGGTCTGCACGTTATCCCCCTAGGTAAAGTACTTTACCTCACCCAGTAATTGCACCCACCCGGGATTCTTTTGACTACTATTGTGGGTAGTCCCAACTTCATTCTACAGTCAATTCGAAAGCAGTCAGACAGTAGTAAAAAACTTCTACCCACATAATTTTACTAAAGTTTGACCTAATTCAGAAAAGCCGGGTGACCATCCAACCACCAGGCAAGTTACCGTGCAACCTTAACTTCAGGAGGCTCATCATGCACGCCAATACTTCTACTGCTTCCGCCCTGAAACTCGGCGCGAAACTTGGCGCAATCATCCAGGACAGCACTGCCCGTGAACATCTTGTCGAAAACTCGGCAGAAGTTCTGGCGGATCTCGGTGCCCGCAGCGATCTGACCATCCTCGCTGACACTGCGGACCTGGTCCACCTGATCATCCCGGCCGACGTCGATGCCGCCCGGGTCGCCGCCAATGATGAAAGCTATTTCGAAGAGCTCGGCAAGCTGGCGCTTGGCAGCTGCTACTACGAAGATCTTCCCGAGTAAATATTCGGTACACTTCACAAAGACTGCCGAACTCAAATCATCAGACTTGAGTTCGGTGGACACAACTTTCGAGGGGAAAACATGGCTAGATTTCCGCACTACAAAAGCAACGTGATAGAGCTAGGTCGTCTTCTTGCCCGGGCATCCCTGGATGAATCAGTACGTGAAGCCCTCGTGAGCTCACCTCAGGAAGCGCTTGCGCAAATTGGTCTCCCCAAACACGCAACCAGTCTGATGACCTTCAAGGTCGTAGACCAAAGGCTTCAAGAGAACGCAGTGGTTCTTCCCTACAAGCTGAATGATGACAAACTGGCCAGTAACATCGCAGGGTACGCTGAGGACCTCGGGAAGCATTTCGCCCTAAATTGAACCTGGGCCATCGAAAAGGAAGCGTTGCACCAATGCAGCGCCCTTGTCGTATTCAAGGCGCACCTTATCGTCTTGGAAAAAGTTCACTTTCCGGCGCCAACCAGCGGGATCTTCCGCCATCATGGAAGACTGCTTCATCGTTCCAGCCAACTGATTGCTGTACCGACCAAGTATCTGCATCGCTTCCTCTTCGCGACCTGCACAAATTAGCGCGGCAACGCGAGTCGTAAGGCCGCTAATTCCAATTCCTGAACCGCGTTCAATTTGCCTGATAGCCGTTTCATAGTCTTGCGCAGCAAAATATATGTTTGCGAGATACTCATAGAAGACTCGAGGAACAAAGGCGAAAAGCGAAAACGCCCTTTTTGCGGTGGCGAGTGCTTCAGAGACGTCGCCGGAAAATGCAAGTCCTTCAGCAACGGACATCAAGTTGGCTGGGTCAGAAGAACTCAATCGCCCTGCGTTTTGAAACGCCCTACGTGCTTCTTCTGGCATGTTTGACAATATCAGCGCCCAACCATAAATCCTCTGATTCATGGCTTGCCAAGGGTCCAACATAATTGATTTTTCAGCAAGACTAAGAAGATCATTCTTGCCGTCCTGATATGAATTATCATGAAGTGGAAAGTGTATTTCTCTCTTCATGATTATCGACGCTTTTGCCGAGTATACTCGTGAGAACGAATTATTGGTCAGTTCTATCTCATCGAGAATAGACATCGCTTTTTCATCGGACTGTGGGGTGAAGTCCCAAAGCAACGCGTCTGCTTGGCACCACCGTGCAAAGGTCGATGTATTTGCCGGATTTCTAAGCTTGGTAATTGCATGACCATGAATACGGCTGACAATCTGACTTGCCGTAGGCACGATACCGTCCCAAAGACTTAGATCCACAATTTCATTGAATACTATCTGCCCGTTGCTTCGGTCATCGAATTGGACAACAATTTTTCCCGAGCGATCGTCATGGCGAAAGCGAAGAACATAGCTCCCGAGTTCACTCCCCTCCACCAAAGTAGGTTTAGGAGCGTCGTCTTCGCCGAAATACTCAGATTCAAACAGATCAAACGACCGAAATGAGGAGAGGCCTGAAACAATCTCTTCACGCAGATGAATTGCGTCGCCCAATCCTCTTTTGTTCAGCGCAGTAGTGATGATTGATATTTCCGGCAAGTGAACAAAATCGGCCGCGTTTTTGAGTACGTTCTTCGTTTCTTTGTTCTTCTCCGCGTGTGAAGCTGTCGACGCACTCGCGTCCTCCTGCTCCGACAACAGCGCCTTCGTTTCCGGCTCCGGCTCCACATCCAGGTGAAGCCGCATTTCGCGGACGCAGGCCTGGTATTGCTGTTCTGCCCGCTCGTGCTGGCCGAGTTTCTTGTAGAGACGGATCAGGACCCTGTGCGCAGCTTCATACGCAGGATCGATCTTCAGGAGGAAGCGGCCGCCAGCCTCCACCCGCACGCCACCGTCTTCAGTTGAGATCTGATTGAGATGCTGGAACGCGGCGCTGGTGACTTCGTTCTGAACCCGTTCCCGCTCGACCATCAGCCACTCGGAAAACTCCGGATCGATGTCCTCAAAGCCGCTCAGGAAGTCTCCGCGCCAGAGCTCCTCCGCTTCATGAAAGTCCGCGGCCTGACCGCGTTCGACCAGCTCCATGACGCGCGTCAGGTCCGAGGAAAAGACCGCCGGATCCAATTGGACGTGCCCCGGAGACGACCGCACGACATCGATACCGCCGGCTTCCTCCGCCGTTTTCAGCTGGCGCAGGGCCTGGCGCAAGGACTGCATCGCCTTGTGCCGGTCCGTACCGGACCAAAGCAGGTCCGCCAGCGCCTCGCGCGGCGATGTCAGACCTCCACTGCGGCACAAATATCCCATAATTGCCAGTGCCTTACGGGTTTTTGCCGCAACCGGCTCCTGTCCCTTGCCCAGCAGCAAGGGTCGACCGAGACAGGCGAAGCAAAAGGCGTTTGCCATCAATTCCCCGTAATTGAAATTCACTGTTTTTCAGTTGCGATTGCGCAACTGCGAATACCATGCAACCTGAAACACAACAGCACCTTATCACGCTCATTTCACGCTGCAACAGCATGCTTTTTCGTGGATGGTCACAGCAGCTCAGCTGCAAACGGCAATTAAAATACTGGTGGGTAGTATTATGTCTATGAAAGTCACCCCTGATCGCCCTGAAGTCGAACAGGAACCTACAATCGAAGCGATCAAGCGGATGATCCGCTACACCAAGAAGGAATCGGACAAGGACGGTCGCACGTTCTGCTCCTATTTCCTCGACATGGCGCTCCAGTCCCTGGAAGACGGGTCTGAGGATGTCGACATGATTCTGAAGACCAAGATCACACCTCTCATGGTGGGGCAGACGAAGGCAGAGACGGCGAAGGCCGAATCTGTCTGACCGCCGACAGGCAATGCCGCGCATCACCCCCCATAAACATGCGGGCTGGTGCGCGGCAGCGGCATGTTCGGGGCGTGAACATGTCTGATACCAGCGGCTTTTGGTCCTGACATTCGAATGAAAATGGCTGCCGGCAGGTCGGAACCACGACCGATTGCGTGGACAGGTGCTTTTGACTGCCAGGTCGGGCAGCAGAGCCCGGTCGGCCTGGTCAAGCGTGCCCGAAATCGACCATGAGAATGTCTGGCTTCCTGGAAAAATGGCGACCCCGGCAGGATTCGAACCTGCGACCATTCGCTTAGAAGGCGAGTGCTCTATCCAGCTGAGCTACGGGGCCGTTTGAGAGGCTTGCGTCAACCTCCGAAGTGTCTTCGCCGAAACACGGCCAGAAGTCGATCCGCTTTTGCCGGTTTCAACAGGCAATCAACGTTCGACTTTGATCTTGGAAACGGCAGGCCGCTAGTGCGTCCAGGGCGCAACCCGGTTGAACTTGAAATTGTCGGCATAGGCTGCACCGCGCACCTTGCGCTCCTGCGCCTTTTCCACCCTGTGCGGAATGCCGTGACGTCTGGCATAGGCAACGGCTTCTTCCTGGCTTTCGAAGTAAAGCCTGATCTGCTGCTTCATGTCGGACGAAGAGGTATAGCCCATCAGAGGCTCCACGGATTTGGCCGCCTCCGGCTCATAATCCAGCACCCAGCGCTGGGTCTTCGCCTTGCCGGACTGCATGGCCGTTTTTGCCGGACGGTAAATGCGCGCAACCATATGACTGTGCCCTCAAATCAAAACGCGGAACGTCTGTTTCCTCACCCCCAGCTTTTTCCCGCCTTTGCCCCCGAAGTCAACACTGATCTTGATGCTTTGCTCAATCATTGCCTGCCGGGAACGGGACACAACCCATGAAAGGTCACGTTAACGGTATTGCGCGTTGGCGGAAGCGTGACACTTTCGTGACATGACAAATGCCACCTCTGCGTGCTAAAAACTGCCGTAACGTGACTTGGGCTGTGACCATCCAACCGGCCCTTTGACACACTGATCTTAGGGCACTGGCCTTGACCGGCCGGGCCCTGTGGCATGGGCACGGCTCATAATAACAACAAGGCTAGCAATATGTACTATGAGTATCTGAAGCGATTGGACACACCTGTTCCTGAACATGTGCAGCCGATCACGACGGAAGGGCTCACCTTGAAGGCCGCCATCGATGCGGCCAACCTGACGGAGATGTGGGACATGATCCTGACGCTCGACTATGGTGTTGGCGATCCGGATCAACTGTCTCCCGAGAAACGCGACGAGTTCCTGAACGTCATGTCGCTTCTGCTGCAGGCGTTTGAACGGTAACCGTCATAACCAACGGACGAGACCGACCTTGCTGACGCGCCCAAACGCTCTTTTTAGCGAAATCGGAACCAAGGCCATCGACCGGGGCCTGGCCGATCCGCGTTTGTCTGCCTTTTACGACAGCATCCTGTCCGCAGGTTCCGGCGAGATCCAGGAGTGCCTCAAACCCTACCTGCCTCATCTGAGCCTGTGTTCGGACCGGATGCCGGACGGCGCGCCGCCACCAATCTTCTATGTCGGCAAGGACAGCGGCCAGCGCACTCTGTTCGGAGAAGACTGGGCCAGCCCGTCCAGCCCCGCTACAGGACTGCGCACACCGGACGAAGAGCTGGAACAGGCCTCTGCCGAAGGCTATCGCAAGGCGCTTGCCGGCACGCCCTATTACGGCTACGCCCGCACGCCCGTGCAGGTGAATGGCGAAATCTACGAAGTGGCGTTTGAGCGGCTGATTGTCGCGCTGCGCCCTGCCCCCTATTCTCCCGTCCGGTTCTGCGCCTATTTCGGCGTCATTCAGGATCTGCGCCGGACGTCCTGACAATCAGCTTGGCCAGCCCGTGCAGATCGCCGCGCGTGGCGTAGACCAGCCAGTCATCCGCCCGGATATGGCCCGGTGCAATTTCCCAGTGTGTGCCGCGCGGAACGAAGCGGCGGTAACCGACCCGGATGCCGAAGCCCTTCTCCGCGCTTCTGGCGGCCATCAGCCCGTAAAGATAGTCCGGCGACCATTTCAGCAGAGACAAGAGGAAACCAAGCTGCGTCAGCGGTTCGGCCAGCCCCTTGCCGCGGATATCGCGCCTGAGCCAGAGGTTACCGTGATAGACGATGCGCCCGCGCATGAAATAGGCGTCATGGGCATGGTCTGTGCCGAAGCGCACCTGCGGGTTGGGATCGACAAAGATGCGGCGCTGCTGCTGCTGCCAGTGTTCGGCCAGGCTGCGGTCCCGCAGGTCGTCCATCTTGGCCGCCTGGACCGACACGATGTTGCCGTGCGCGTTATAGGCCCCGACCCAGAAGGCAGTTGCGCCATGCAGATCGAAGAAACGCGGAGAGAAATCCTCCATCAGGTACTTGTCTTCGGTTGCGCGCACCGTTTTTTCGAACAGGGAGAAATCCGCACTTTCCTTGAGAGAAAGTCCGCTGTCCTCGACCCTTGTTCGAAGGGCGGCAATCGCCGCCGTCACGTCCAGGGTCGCCTGTTCGTCCGGATCCGGTAGCATCCACCCGCTCCGTCGCCCCGCACCCCATGCGGTCCGTGCCGATCACAACGCCTTGAAACTTGTTCCAGACCAGTCTGTTGCCGCGACGTAGCTTGCACAAGCCCGCATTCCCGGCATCCCCGGAATTATCCCAGCCTTTGCGCGGCAACCGCAGCAAAAACGTTCTCATTTCACCGGATTGGCAGCACATGTGGTAGCCGGCGAAGTATCGCTCGATGCAGTCGACAACACTGTGAGGGAGAGTGGTCGGGGCAGCAAGATTCGAACTTGCGACCCTCTGGTCCCAAACCAGATGCGCTACCAGGCTGCGCTATACCCCGATCCGTTGATTTCTGGGGATTTATAGGCGTTCGGCGCCTGGGTCAAGCGAGAACAGACCATGAAAATCTGTCCCTTGTGGACAAAAACGGACAATGGAGTCCCGGAATAGTTCCAGTTTCCGTTCCTGTCCTGTTCAGGGCGAGTGGTGCGCTCAATTCCGGCTCATGCCCGATAGATGCAGGAAAGGCCCTGCCCGGAAACGGGCTGTCCATCGGGCATCCATGCAAATTTGCGCTGAGACACAACCCCTGGTAAGTCGACTGCGGAGCGCTTCCGCTCATTTTTCAGGAAGGAAATCCCGTGCGCGCTGCGCTGACATCATTCTTCATCAATTTGCCGATCATCGACAGTTAGGGATTGGGTTGCTGCGCCATCCTCCGGTGAAGCATCAAGCTCGCTGATAACGACTTTGCAGGCAGACTACCGGAGGACTCAGCGTTTCCTGCCCTTCAAATCGGAGATAAAAATATGCCTATTGCAGTTTTGCTGCTGGAGACCACGGTTCCAGCCATTCTGGAAGAAGAAAGCGACAAGGCCCTTTTTGATGCCGTGTGTGCTCTTCCGGTGGTGCCGGCAGACGCCAAGGCAGATCTCGGATGTCTGCAGGCATGGATTGAAACATTGCCGCTGCCGTCCGGCTGGTTTGCCAATGCGGAAGAAGTCAAAGCGTTGCAAAAACGTGTCCGGATGGAACAGGACGCCAAGCTGGTCAGGGAAGCACAAAAGCACTTTGGCACCACTCAGCGAGAACTGACCGCCTTGATTGGCCTTGCCGACCCCCAGGGCGACGGCAGCCCTGTTCGGCGGATCATGTCAGCCAAGCAGGGCCTTTCCGGACCAGGTCGCCGTGTCCTTGCCCATGCCGTGCTGCACGGCAGTCTTGAACGCGCCGATGAGGCAGAAGCGCTCAATCAGATCGGGAACGGCACCTGGCGGATCGTCGAACGCTCGGAGATACGAGCGAAGCGCAGTGGCGAGGGTATCAAGCGGCATTGAAATCACGACCTGACGGACAGCACTCCATTCAATTCATGGCTTAGTCTCGGTGTTTCAAGAAGGCAGCAATTCGTGACAAGAAGAGCCAAACGGAACCTCTTCGTATTTGTGATTTCATGGTTTCTCTTAACGGGCCTTGCGGTTTACTGGGAAATGACCAAAGGCTTCGGGATGCCGTTCACGGGCCTTTTCCTGATGCCCCCGGCCGTAGCAGCAGCTTTGGTTGGACGTTGTTGGGCCTTAGACCATGAGCGCCTCAGACATCTGCGCGCGATAAGAGTGAGCAGAAGGAACCGCAGCGCCGCCGAAAAGCGCGGCGAACTCCTTGTCGTTGCAATCATGGTACTCATCGCCATCATCGTGTTCTGGGTCTGCGCGGTGTTCGCGTAAAACCAAGATGCGCTAATGGCTACGAAGGATCCGGAAAGCTGTACCTCACCGCCAGCACCTATTCCGCCCCCATCGACGGGCTCGACACCTTGTCTCCCGGCTTGACGCCGAGCTTTGCGGAAAGGCCTGCGTTAATTTCCAGCACAAATTGCGAAGGGCCGTCCGAGGGGATGGTGTCCAGCGAAAAGGGTTTGGTGTCCGCGGCGATGCTGACGATCGTGCCGGTTGCGGAGATGTAGATGATGTCCAGCGGCAAGGGCGTGTTCTTCATCCAGAAATAGCGCTGACCTTCGGTTTCGAACAGGAACAGCATGCCGCGGTCCGGCGCCATTTCCTCGCGAAACATCAGGCCCATGGAGCGCTGTTCGTCGGTGGCGGCGATCTCGACCTGAAAGCGGTGCACTGTCTCGCCGGACGTTATGGTCAGGTCTTCAACCGGCAGCCCTGTCTGGCTTTCATCGGCAATGGCCGGGGCAAAGTGTGTTGTGCCCAGAAACAGGCTGATGGCCATCAGAAGACACACAAAGAAATGCGAAAAACAAAATCTCTGTCTCAGTGAATGCATAGAACCGCCTGCCTTGTTCGTCAGATCCATGCAGTCATATAGGCACATTTTGGCGGAATTCGCATCAGCCCCAATGCCTGCACCAGCCGGTCTTTCGGATCGGTGCAAAAGAGGGCTAGAGACCGGTGCCAGCCCCTCTTGCCGCCATCCGGCGTTCAGATCAGCAGGGCCGTTTTCACATCGGCATGGGCACCGCGCAGATGCAGAACGATCTGCCTGAAAATGTCGACCGGCTTGTAGGGATATTCGATGATCTCGTCGATACCGCATTCCAGGATCGCTTCGCGAATGCCGCCATGCATGTTGGGCGCCGCCAGGACAACATATTTGGCAATCTTCTCGCCGGGCTTCTGCCCCTTCAGCAGCTCCAGGTAGAAATGCACCGGTTTGCTGTAGACCAGAAAAACGATCTCGTCCTGTTGCGGCGTGAATCGGCCGCCTTTCAAGGCGTCCTCGCGCACCGTGCGCATGTCGCAGCCGAGGTCCAGCAAGGCATTGTTGATCGGGGCGACCAGCTGGAGATTGTTGGTCACCATGGCGACCTTGACCGCCCCCCTGCTCGCCCTCAACTGCTGAAGCTCGTTTTCGGCCTCCTGCAGGCGCGCCCGGTTCATGTCCTCGATGCGCTTGACCTCGCGCAGCCGGCTTTCCACCGTTGCCAGCAGCAGGTCATAGTCGATCGGCTTGGTCAGGTAGTCGTCGACCCCCATGCGCTTGCCGGCAATGATGTCCTCGCGGGTGGCCTTGGCGGTGAGAAAGATAATCGGAACCGTGTCCAGATCCCGGAACTCGCGTCGGACATGCTGCAGCAGGCCCGGCCCGTCCAGTTCCGGCATCATCATGTCGCACAGGATCAGGTCCGGCCTGCTGACCTGAAGACGTTTAATCGCCTCTATGCCGTTGACGGCCGTGTCCACCCTGTAGCCTGCTTCCTGCAGTTCTTCGGTGAGGTCGTCCAGCAGCAGAGGCTCGTCTTCCACGCACAGTATTCTGGGGTCTCGTTCCATTGTTCTACTCTTTCTTTTACGCAACAGACCGGGCTCGTTCCAGCACAGCGCCCACCACCACGGGCAAACGGATGGCAATCCGGCTGCCTTCGCCGACCGTGCTTTCGATATGAATTTCCCCGTTGTGCTGCTCGATCAAGCTGGCGGCCATGTTGAGACCGATGCCCGTTCCGGGGATGCCGCTGGAGGTCGATGCACGGAAATACTTGTCGCAGACCCTGTCGATCTCCTCCTCGGGAATGCCGACGCCCTGGTCAGAGACCGCAATTTCAATGACACCGCCTGTCATGCCGCCGGTAATCGATACACTGCTGGCATTGGGAGAGTACTTGACCGCGTTGGACAGGAGATTCTCGATGCAGAGTTGCGCCAGCTTTTCGTCGTAGTCGTAGTGATCCGGCAGTGCTGCCAGGTCGACCTGGATTTCATGGGTATCGCAGGCCTCGGCGAAATTGAGACAGATCCGCTCGACGACAGGGCGGAACGGCTGGCGCCGCCTGTTCAGCTCCATGCCGTTTGTCTGGGCCTGTGAGAAGTCGAGAAACCGGTTGATCAGATATTGCATTCTTGAGACGGCCTCACGGATTGTTCCAAGACGCCCCTGCATCTTGTCAGCGGCAATTGTTTCCCCACGCCGCAGAATTCTCTGGGCATTGCTGTCGATGATCGCCAGCGGTGTCCGAAATTCATGCGAGGCCATGGAGACGAATTCGCGCTGCATTTCCGTCAGCTGTTTTTCCTGTTGCAGCAGCTTGACCAGTTCATCCGTATGCTGGCGAAGGTTGCTCTGCTGCTTCTTGTATTCGGTGATTTCGGTGAAGACGGAGATGATGCCGCCATCGGTCGACCGGGAATGGGAGATCCGGTACCATTTGCCCATCGGAAACCGTCGTTCCAGCCAGGGAACATCGGGATCCATGAGGTCCTCGAGGCTTTTTTCCGGATCCGTTGGAAAGAGGCAGCTCATCAGGTTTGCAATCGTCGCCCCTGTGCTGACATAGCCACCGATATTGGCATGAATGGATTTCATCTTGTCATTGGCAAGGACCACACGGCCTCTCTCATCCGAAATGACCAGACCGTCACGGATGCCATTGATGGCATTGAGCAGAAGATCCCTGTTTTCCAGAAGTTGCTGGGTCTTGTGATCCAGTCTCCTGGAGAGCTCCTGCCGGGCGATCAGGAGGTCCCGCTCCTGTTGCCGTTCCCGCGTGACATCGCTGTAGAGCGTGACAAACCCGCCTTCGCTGACAGGTGTCCCCTGAACCCGGATCACCGTCCCGTTGGGCCGGACCCGTTCAAAATCATGCGGTTCGAACAGGCGCGCCTTTTCGAGCCGCTCCTGCACCTGCTTGTCGGGATCACCGGCGCCATAGTCCCCACGCTCGGCATTGAACCGGAGCAAGCGTTCCAGGTTGGGGCCGGCAACAAGAACTTCATAGGGAATGTCCAGAAGGGCCTGTGCGGCCTCGTTGACCAGCAACAGATCCAGGTTCCTGTCGACAACCGTGATGCCCTGGTGAACTGTTTCCATCAGACAGTTCAACAGGCTGGCCTGGTCGCAACCTGTTTTCACAAAATTCGTCACGGCAAATCTCGCCCTTGGGCTCGTTTTCCGTGTTCAGTTTCAAATCGGATCCGTAAAATAAGACATAATTTGTACGCAGAAACCGGGTTCTTCGTGCAGATTGTGATCCATCGACTGGCAGGCAGCCCGTTCACTTTTGCAAAAGAAAGGGCCGGAACAAGTCCGGCCTGAAGGGATGCGCAACTTGAAGCTGTCTGACGTCAGTGGGACGCGGGAATATGCGTGCCTGCCCCGACCGGACGGATCTCCGCAGCCATGCGGCCTTTCGGACCCTCACCGAAGCGGACCAGAACATCCTGACCGGGCCGAAGTTCGGTGATGCCGAAGCGGCGCAGGGTCTCCATGTGAATGAAGATGTCCTCTGTCCCCTCACCCTGGGTCAGAAAGCCGAAGCCCTTGACCCGGTTGAACCACTTGACGGTTGCCTTTTCAAAGCCGCTTTCAGCGACGACCTGGACATGGGTCCGGGACGGAGGCAATTGCGAGGGGTGGGTCGCCGTGGTCTCGTCCATCGACAATATGCGAAAGGCCTGCAGACCGCGTGGCCGATCAAGCACCTCACACACCACCCGCGCGCCTTCATAGGCGGTCTGAAACCCGTCCCGCCTGAGGCAGGTCACGTGAAGCAGAATGTCGCCTTCACCGCTGTCCGGCACAATGAAGCCGTAGCCCTTGCCGACATCGAACCACTTAATGGTGCCGGCAATCTCGAACACATCGACGGCAACGTCTTCCGCCATCGTGTCGAGTGCGCGGGCATCTCTTGCGGTTTTAACCCCCATAGGCCCTTGTCCCGTCTTTAGGTCCGCATCTGAAGCTGAAGACAAGGTTCGACTCGTCAGTCAGCTGATTCCTAACAAAAGGATAACATTGTGCTTATCGCCAGGAAGGGAAATTAACGAACTAACCACAGACCATTTACGGAAATTCCGGCAGTTCTTCGCCAAAATCTGCAAAGGTCTGCGCAAGAGGGGTGCGAATGACTGTTGACGCCAACGAATCAAGCGGCGTTTCTTCGGCGTTCAGAATCACCAGATCTGCCCCGGCCTTAACCGCGACCGCCGGCAGCTGCGCGGCCGGGTGCACAACCAGGGAAGACCCCAGCACCAGAAAGAGGTCGCATTCCTGTGCCGCGCGGGCCGCATGATGCAACGCCCGCTCCGGCATCTGCTGGCCGAAGCTGATCACGGCAGCCTTGAGCAGACCACCGCAAGCCCGACAGCGCGGGCTGTCGCCCACCTCGACCTTGCGCCGCTGGTCGTCCAGTTCCGCCCGTGTGCCGCACTCCAGACACTGAGCAAAGGTCGAATTACCGTGAATTTCGATCAGCCTGACCTCTGGAAAGCCGGCTCTTTGATGCAGGCCGTCGACATTCTGGGTGATCAGGCAGGTCAGCGCATCACTTTTCGCCAGCCGGGTCAGCGCCAAATGCGCCGCGTTGGGCTCGGCCTTTTCAAAAAAGTCGAGCATTTCAAAGCGGCGGTCCCAGTCTTCCAGGCGGCTGGCTTCGTCGGCAACAAAGTCCTGGTATTGAACAGGCTGGCGTTTGGACCATATGCCACCCGGAGAGCGGAAATCCGGAATACCGGACTCCGTCGAGATCCCCGCCCCTGTCAGGGCGACAATGTTCCTGTAGGAACCGTTCCTGAACTGTGCCACAAAGTCCCGCGCTTCGGGCAGACTGGTTATCGTATTCATCGGCCGGTTCCACGCCCTGACTATATAACCCCTCACCTGAGGATAGGATTGGACATGCGTTATTTGCACACCATGGTCCGCGTGACCAGCATTGAAGACTCGCTCGATTTCTATTGCAACAAGATGGGCATGACCGAGGTCCGCCGTTACGAGAACGAGAAGGGCCGGTTCACGCTGATCTTCCTGGCGGGTTCAGACGATGTCGAGGCCGGCAAGGCCAATGCCGCGCCGCTTCTGGAGCTGACCTACAACTGGGATCCGGAGGAATATTCCGGCGGCCGGAACTTCGGGCACCTAGCCTACGAAGTCGACAACATCTACGAGTACTGTGAAAGCCTGCAGAAAAAAGGTGTTGTCATCAACCGCCCGCCACGTGACGGCCGCATGGCGTTCGTTCGTTCGCCGGACAACATTTCCTTCGAGCTTCTGCAAAAGGGCGAAGCTCTTGAAATCAAAGAGCCCTGGGCATCCATGGCAAACACCGGCGAGTGGTAATAGCGACAGGTTTTCAACAGCCGCAGGCCCGGAAATCCGGGCCTGCAAAAAATTGTCATCAAGGCTCTTGCGGCCCGATCCAATCCCGCCTATAAGCCTCTCCACGACGCAGCCGCGTCGACCGCGCGCCCATCGTCTAGCGGTCTAGGACGCCGCCCTTTCACGGCGGAAACACGGGTTCGAGTCCCGTTGGGCGTGCCAATTCTTTCCGGCACATCGAGACAAAATCATACCGCCATCGTGCGGTCAGACCGTTCCGGGCGAAATGTACCTGCCCTTGATCTGCTGAGCCGGATCGTCCTTGCTGAACAAGGTCCGTCCCGGAAACTCGCGCTGGTAAAACGCTTCGATTCTTGCGGCCGATGGTCCGGCGTAGTCAACCCGCCCATCGGGAAAGAATACATCCAGATCATCGTCTTCGTGCCTGGAAGCATAGGTCTCCTGCGACCCGTGCAGGATCATGGCGACGCCGATGCGGCTGTTGACGAAATTCTGCACGTCGAAGAATTTTGGCGACCGGGCATGTGTCTGACCGAGACGGTCTTCCTTCACCCGGACGATCTCGGCAGGCGCCTCCATATCGACGATGCCATAGAGATCGAAGTCACCATGAATGCACTTCCCGGCCGTAATCAGCGAGCTTGCAGTGAATTTCACACAGCCGAAATAGGGATCCTCCGGGTTGCGCTCGACAAAATAGAGCCCTCCTCCCGGAACATATGTCAGTCCCTTCTGCTTTTCATGGCTGGACATTTCCGGTCGAAGTTGCGTGGCAAAGGATCTCCAGGCTTCCATTGCCTTGGTGTATTTGCCATCGGTATAGGCGCGCTCACCAACCATCCCCGGATCGACAACGAGACCAGCAAGAGACCGACGTTTTGCTTCCGGCACCCTGCAACCTGCCGGTGCCACGTCAAAATCGGCGGTCTTGGCCTTGCAGTCGAGTCGCTTCGGAGAAGCATATGGCTCCCCGATATGCTGAAGAGACGCCGTGTTGGTCCGTCGCACCAGGATGGCAACATTATAAAGCCGTGCCGCAGAGAGAAAGACGCCAACATGCTTGGCGCGCATGTGTTTCAGGATATCCGCTTTTCCAGCCATGACTGCATTCTCCAACAACTCCAGCCGCGTTTCGCTGACCGGTCTTTCAGGCCAGGTCCAAATTATCAAACACACGCTCCCGAGGCAGGTGATTCAGGTCACAGAAACATTGGTTTTGGTCCTTGATCCGGGTCGACAGCTCCTTGAACTCTGCACACATCAGCGCAATCACCAGAAACTCGGCACCTTTCCATCACAATCTGTTCAACACATTGCAGAAAATGGCAGGAACCTTTGGCTTGGTCGTGGTGTTCGAGAAAAGCTTTGCGTATACTCGTTGCCTGATTTGGAAGGGACGACATCAGACAGGGCTGATGGCGTCTTATGGTGTTGCAGGGGCGCTTTATCCTATTTCATGTTCCTGTGACGCGGATTACAGAAAGTTCATGCCAATCGGGGTAGCTCTAACGTCAAGAGGACGCAGACCTCGTTTCAAGATCGGTCCAACCGACAGGCAACCTTGATCTACGAGAGGACAGGACATGTTCAAACGATTGATCGCCGTGCTGGCAATTGTACTTGCAGGGACTGCCCCGGCACTTGCAAAGCGCGTTGCCCTTGTCATTGGCAACGGTGCTTACGAGCACACGGTACCCCTTCCCAACCCGGCCAACGACGCCGAGCAGATGGCCGCAAAGCTGCGCGCCCTCGGATTTGAGGTCGTCGCAGGCCAGGACCAGACCTACAGCGACATGCGCCGGTCTGTCATGAACTTCGCCAAGAAGGCCTACGGTGCCGAGATCGCCATCCTGTTTTATGCAGGCCACGGTCTCCAGGTCGCCGGCAAGAACCATCTTGTGCCGATCGACGCGACCATCGAAGACGAAACCTCCCTCGACTTCGAAACCATCACGGTTGACTTCATCATGCGCCAGATGTCGAAAGACGTGAAAGTGCAGATGGTGTTCCTGGATGCATGCCGCGACAACCCGCTGGCACGGACGCTTGCGCGCCGTATGGGCCCGAGCCGTTCCGGCAGCATTGGCAACGGTCTTGCGGAAATCAAGATCGAGGAAACCGGTGGCGAAGGGTCAGTCATTGCCTTTGCGACCAGCCCGGGCGACGTCGCACTCGATGGCGAAGGCTCCAATTCTCCGTTCACATCGGCCCTGATCCGTCACATCGACACGCCGAATGCGTCGATCCAGACGGTCATGACCCGCGTTACCGGCGACGTCTATCAGGAAACCGAGAAGCGTCAGCGCCCCTGGGTCAACGCTTCGCTGATCGGTGAAGTGTTCCTGAACAAGCGGTCCGTCGCCCCGTCAACGACCGTTGCCTCCCTTGGCGACACGGCCACGACGACGTCGCAGCAGCCGGCCGCAAACGTAGCCAATACCACTGCCACCCAGTCGAACATTGCCTGGGAACGCGAAAAACTGATCTGGGAAACGGCCAAGTCCAGCAATACGGTTGTCGACTATGAAGCCTATCTCCAGGCTTACCCGAACGGTCTGTTTGCAGATTTCGCACGCAACTCGATCAAGCGTCTGAGCAGTGCGAACCAGGTGGCTTCGGTCAACCCGACCGTTTCCACGGGCACCGCTGCCGGCGCGCAAGGCGCGACCGGTGTTGTCGCAACGCTTCCGGACCCGCAGAAGGCCATCCCCGGCACGCAGGTAACGGAATCCGCTCTTGGCTGGAACCGCACCGCGCGTCGCGAAGTCCAGACCCGACTGAACCTTGCCGGTCATGATGTCGGTCGTCCAGATGGCGCATTCGGTCCGAAGACCCGCGCCGGTGTGACCGCCTGGCAGACTGCCAACGGGATCGTTCCGACCGGTTTCTTCACGGCGGCACAATATGCCTTGCTGACGGCCCAGACTGCGACGCAATATTCGGCGTACCAGGCTGAAGTGAACCGCAAGCAGAAGGCAGCGGCTGCTTCACGCAGCACGACGACGCGCCGGAACAACACCACAACCACGACCCGCCGCAACAACAATTCTGGCGGGAGCATGAACCCGGCCGGAGCTGCCTTCATCGGTGGTGTTGTCGGTGGCATCATCGGTGGTGCGATCGGCCGGTAAGACCGACGGCTTGAATGGATGAAATTACGGCCCGGCTTTTGCCGGGCCGTATTTTTTTATGCAAAGCCTAATTGACGTTCTCGGTGTGCCTAGCGCAAGTGAAGGCTGACCCGCTTCAGCCTGGAAGACCGGGCTTCGTCCAGGATGCGGACGACCTGCTGAAAGTCGGTCTCATTTTCCGGCACCAGCAAGGCGCTTGTAGCGCCCTTGCCTGCAAGACGATCCAGTTCGGTGGCCAGTTCCTCGAACATCAATGTTTTTCCATTGACCGTCAGTTGGACGTCGCCCGAAGTACCAGCGGATCCAACCATGATCAAAATGGACGGCACCTCTGGTGTGGCAGCTTCAAGCGCGCTGTTTTCGCCCGTCGGTTGACCAAGCAGGACTTCAAGCGGGCGCCAGATTCCGAAGGTCGACGACAGCAGAAAGAACATGATCAAAATGAAGATGACGTCGATCAGCGGCGTCAACGGAATACGCTTGCGTCTGGCAACGGGATTGGGAATGAAGATCATCCAGAAGGCCACAAAATAAGACGAAGAAACGGGTCCGACGCCGAGTTTCTGACAGATCGGCCAGAAGCACAATCGCAATTGCAAAATTGACCCTGGCGCCTTCCTTCCTTAGCGTGAGACTCCAATTGACCACATCCGCAAGGCGCCCATGCAACCCGGAAACGTCGCAGGCCGATTTTCAGCGCGCCGACAGTGCCAGAAGATGCTCATGCGCCTCACACTCGGCGTTGCCTGCTTCTGCCTGCCTCAATCCGCACAAGCCGGTTTGCGGGTCTGCAACGGGTCAGTCGATCTGGTGAACGTTGCCATCGGCTACGAAACCGAAGACGGATTGAGGACGGAGGGCTGGTGGACGATAACGTCCAACGCGTGCAGCCAGATCCTGCAGGAACCTCTCGGCAATGCGCGATATTATCTCCACGTAGCCGACGGTTTTGGCGAAAGCCGGCTTGGCGGGGACATTACCCTTTGCATTCGCGAAGAAAAATTCGTTCTCTATGATGGCGATCAATGCTGGCAGCGCGGTCTGATTGAAGCGGATTTCTTTCAGATCGAAACCGAGGGAGCACCGGACTGGACGGTGTTGTTGTCTTACGACTGACCCTCAGTCGCAGGGCCTCACGGATCGAGAAGTATGACGAAACAGGACGTGCAGAGTTGCCTTGGGGGTTGAATGCGGAGTTTTCTTTTCCTGATATTAGTGTCGGTCTTCAGCCTCACTCAATTGACAATTGTTCAAGCCCAGGACGTTTCCGGCAAAATCAGCCTGGAGCTCAACAAGCTACAGCCTATTGACGGTGGCGGCTGCCGACTGTCGATCATTGCCACCAATGGCCTGGAACGTCCAATGGATCAGCTGACGCTCGACATGGTCTTCTTCGACAAGGAAGGGCTGGTTGATCGGTTCCTGGCGCTTAAGTTTTCGCGCATTTCGGCCGGGAAAACCAAAATCCTGCAATTCTCCCTTGCCGAAAAATCCTGTGACAGCATCTCGCGGCTTCACGTAAACAATGTCAGCAATTGCGTGCCGGCCTCAATCAAGGATGTCTATTGTTCCGACCTCCTGGAATTGAGCAATCGCACGCCCATCCGCTTTGGCGACTGAGTTCACCTTGAACCCTTGAACGGATCCCGGATCTCATGGTCGAAACCTCCTCGTCACTACTGGAACTGGGCGGACCGGTTGTCATCATCCTTCTGGCCATCTCGGTTGCCGCGCTTGCTGTCATCCTCGCAAAGGCGTTCCAGTTTTCAAGCGCCCGGGTTGGACGTCATCACCTTGTGCGCCAGGCCGTCTCCCAATGGCGCACCGGAGACCGCGCCAAGGCCTCGCAAAACCTGATCAAGGACCGGTCGTTGTCTGCGGCGCTCGTGCGCAGCGCGATGGATGCCATTCAGATGCTCGACCAGCAGCAATTGAGCTCGCAGGAACGCGACATCCGCGAGGAGCGGTTGCGCGAGGAGATCTCCGCCCGTGCAGCAGATCGGCTGTTTGGATTGGCCAGCTGGTTGAAAGCGCTTGACCTGGTGACCCAGATTGCCCCCCTGCTCGGCCTTCTCGGCACCGTCCTCGGCATGATCGAGACCTTCCAGACCCTCCAGGATTCCGGCGCCTCGGCCAATCCGGCGACACTTGCCGGCGGCATCTGGGTCGCGCTGCTGACGACAGCCTGCGGGCTTGCCGTTGCGATCCCGGTGTCCGTCGCCGTTACGTGGTTCGAAACCAGGCTGGAAAAAGAACGGGCCGCGCTTGAGGTGTTGCTCACCGGTGTTTTCACCGCTGGCGCCGGCAGTCCTCAAGCCGTCAGCGCGACACCTTGAAAGCTGCCAGGGAATAAACCCCTGGAGCTGCGAGAATGCCTGCGATGCGCGAAGACGGCAGCGTACCGAAGCGGGGCGGCTGGTTTGCGGCCGGCCGGTTCCAGATGGCCAGGACCAGTGCTGTCTCGGAGTCAGAGCGCGACATCAGCACCACCGGGACCTTGAACCGCCACCCCCGGCCGTCTGAGCGCTGGAGGCAGGCAGCAGGAAGTCCCGGCCGTCGTGAATCTGACCGGCGTCGTCTATGAGATAGAGTTCCGGTGGCCCCTTGCCCCCCAGGTCAAGGCCTGCGGCTTCTGCCGCTGCAATCCGGGCAACCGGCAGGTCCCGCTGGATCAGCCCGGTTGCCACAGTGCCGCTTTTGACCACCGTCTTGTCCAGTTCGACGAGACCAGCTGCATCGAGCCCCTCAGATACGCCAAGGGCGTTCAACAAGGCGCATTGCTGGCTTGTCACGAGGCGGAGCTCGATCGACGCCTCATACCCCTGATCAGACGTGAACCGCTTGTCAAACAATGCAAACGGACCAATCCCCGGCGCAAAGGCTGTCACCTGTGCACTGTCGACCCCGGCCGACAAGACGGAAAGGTGGGCACAGTCGCCGAAATCATAGTTCTGAACGTAACGCGTCACCTTCGCCAGCGGGTCGATTGCCGCGACCTCCACTGGCGGAACAACGTTTGCGGGATCGGTCGGAGGTGCAATTGACGGAACAACCGATGTTTCCGATTCACTTGGGGAAAGCGCAGCAACAACCGTTTCGTCAGGCTCCACCGGTGCAAGCGGCTGGATCTCGGGCGTCACGGTTTCCGATATCGGGTTTTCAATCGGCGCGAGGGCAATCGGACGATCGGGCGTGATGACCGAAACGCCAATGTCATCCGGCGCGGTTGCGGTGACCGTTTCTGCCGGTGACGCCGAGAGAATTTCGCTCGATTGCGTATCGGTCTCAACAGCTTCGAATGCGATTGCCGTGTCAACCGGTGTGTCGACAAGATCCTGCGCGACCACGACGCTGGTGCTTTCGACCGGGTCGATCAGGGCGGCCTCCGGTTCCGCGACGACCGGTTCCAGGGAAGCGGTGTCGATTACGTCGGTGGGGGCCTCTTCAGCCACCACTTCCGGCACTGAAGAAAGCGTTTGCGTTTCAATGACTGCAAGAGGGTCTTGGGTCAGGATTTCGACGTCTTGAACTTCAGCCGACGACACTTCGGGCGTAACCACGCTCAGCTCCGCCTCCGCCTCACCGGTTGACACGGAAACCTCAACCGCCGGCTCCTCGGCAACCAGCACCTCGGAGGGGGAGACCAGAGCAGGCACGGTGACGTCAACGGCCTCCAGCGTCTGCCCTTCGGCAAGCTCTGGAGGCAGAGAGGTCACCTCCTCTGCCGCGGAACCTTCCACTTCTTCGGCCTCGACAACCTGGACTTCGCTGGCAAGGGTATCCGCCTCAACGGGAATGGGGTCGCCGACAATCGCTTCGGGCGAAAGCTGAGCGAGTTCCACAGGGGCGCTCTCAAGTGGCGTTATCTGGTCTGGCTCTTGTGCAGCGACAACGTCCGGCAACGGTGCCGACGGTTCGACGACCGCCTCCGGTGTGACCGGTTCGAAGGCCAGATCATCTGGCGAGAGTGCGGTCACCTCCTGAAAAACCGGACCTCCAGCCTCGAACAGCACTTCCGTCACCGGAGGGGGCGCTGTGTCAGACACATCCCATTGCAGGTTCGCCAGGCCAAAGACAAACAGGGAGACATGAAGCGCGACCGACACCCCGAGCACCGCCGGCCAGACATAAACCGGAATTTGCCATTGTGTGTCGAGATTGTAGGCCGCAGCTGTCAAGGTGCCCCCGCCTCCACGGTCACCAGCGACAAGGCCCTGACACCGCTTTTTCTCGCCCGCGCGGCAAGCGCGGCGACCGCCTCCATCCTTGCGTGTTTGTGGACCTGCACCGTCAGGCGATCGCTTTCTGCTGCGGTTTGTTCCAGAAACGCGATCAGTCCGGCTTCGTCGAGTTGCGTGCCCTCGACCCAGGCCTTGCCGTCTCGCGTGATCACCAGACCATTGCGGATGCTGGAAGCCCCTTCACTTCGCGTTGTCTCCGCCCAGGCAAAGTCTTCCGGCAGCGGCGGTCGAAGTGTCCCGGAGACAAGCAGGAACAGCAGCAGGAGAAACACGACATTGATCAGGGCCAGCGAACTGTCCGCACGCCGTTGCGGCGTCAGCTGCTGAAGATGAATGGGTTTCGTGTAGCGTTTCATGGCTGGACCAGATCGGCTTCTGTTTGCGTCATTCGGTCTTCGCCTCTTTCTGGTTCCTCCCGACGCGTCGAAAACCTAAACCGGACTTCAACGACACCCCGTTGCGATCTACGGGACTACCTTGACTGTCGTCGCAGTCGCCCGCAAGACCGGAGAGCCCTGCATCAGCGTCTCAAAATAGGGCCCCGCCTGTTTCACCGTTTGACCCGAAAGGTTTTCCGCGAGGCCCTTCCCGACCATCGCAATGATCAAACCTGTTTCTTCCACGGCCGTTTTCAGGGACAGGGGCACGACAAATCCGGCACCACCGGCGTCGCTTTGCAAAAACGGCGTCAGATCGGTCACCTCACCCTTGCTGTTGACGAACACCAGGCCAAGCCCGCCTGTCGAGGGATCATAACCGGAAATCCTGCCGGCCATGTTTTCCCCATTCGGAACAACCGTTCTTTGCATATCCAGGTGCAGTTCGGTTTTGGCATTTCCGGGAGGCGTGCCCCGCAGGAAGGCAATGGCGGGACACTGGGCATCGGAAACGAGGTTCACCTGGATCTTGGCCTCGAATCCCTGGGTCTGGGTGAAATCGCTGTCGAAGGTGATGAACGGCGGTGTTCTTGAGGCAAAGCCCTCGATTTCTGCCGACCGGCTGGCGATCTCGATTGGCTGAAGATACATGCAGTCGCCAGCCTGATAGCTGCTCAGGTAATTCCGGATCCGGTCCTCGGGCTTGATCGCCTCCTGCACCGGTTCGGGGTCGGCAGCCACCGGCGGTGGTGTGGTGATTTCCGGCTGACTATCCTGTGTGGAGACCGGATCCGGTTCGATCGTCTCCGGTGTCAGTTCCGGCCGGGTTACGACAGGCGTCGGATCAGGTTGAGGACTTTCCACTTCCGGTGTCACCGTGGTGGTTTGAGCCGGTGCCTCGGGGGCATTGGGATTTGGTGGGGCGACAAGAACCGGCGTCTGGTCCTGCTCCGGCACCGTTTGGCCAACGAGGAAATACACGCCTCCTGCTCCAACGCCGGCAATGCCAAGCAGTGACAGGGCGACGAGAATGCGTTTGCCCCAACTGGCAGCAGGCGGTGGTGTATCGAGTGCCGTCTGTTCCGGAGGCGGCGATGACGGCCGGATGATCGTACGATCCTCGGCCTGAGGTGTTTGCATCGGCGCGCCGAGCGTCCAGCCTGCAATCTCCGCCATGCTGGCAGGTCGATTGGCCGGGTCCGGCTGCAGCATGGCTTCAAGAAGCGGCCGGAACCTGTTGTCGATGCCTTCCAGCGACGGCACATGGCGCCGCTTGTCAACGATCTGCACCTGGGTGCCGCCCATGTCGACCTGTTTGCCGAGTAGCGCTTCGGAGATCACCAGACCAAGCGAATAAATGTCGCTGCGCGCCGTGACCTTGCCCTCGAATATCCCGACCTGCTCCGGCGAGACATAGTTCACCTTGCCGGCAAAACCGTCGCCGATGATTGTCGGACCGCCCGTATTGGCTCTGGAAATTCCGAAATCGATGATCTTGGCCTGGCCGACATCGCCGTTCTGCAAGATGATGTTGTCCGGCGACAGATCCCGGTGAATGACCTCCCGGTCGTGCACGGCCTGCAGCGCGGATGACAGGCGCTGCAACAGCCGAAAGACTGCCTCAGGCTCCAGCGGACCGGCTTGCAGTCTGGTCTTCAGCGAAGGGCCGCTGACAAATTCCATGGCAAGATAATAGATGCCAAGTGTGGGTTCCTTGGCGAAGACAAAATACTGCGTGAGCGCATCGTGCTTGAGCTTGCGCAGGATCTTGGCCTCGCGCTTGAACAGATCCAGGATCATCGGATCCTTCGCGAAATTCGCCAGCAGCACCTTGATGGCCACGGGGTCGCCGCTTTCCACGTCGCGCGCCCTGTAAACGGTGCCGATACCACCGTCGGCAATATGTTCCTCGATCTCGTAGAGATTGTTGAGCCGGGTTCCGGCGGGCAGCGATTGCTCAGCAGGGTTCATCTGTTGAAGGTTCCTTCCGCTCCGGTCTGGCGGTCTATGTCGACGATTACCACGGTCACATTGTCGGAACCGCCCTCTTCCAAAGCCCCGTTGATCAAGCTTTGCGCGGCGAGCCTCGACGCGCCATTCATCAAGAATGTACCGATGACCGGATCCTCCAGATGCCCGGTCAGCCCGTCGGAACACAGCAGGAACCTGTCTCCGGGCCTCAGGTTGCCGGAAACAAGCTCCAGTTCCAGATCCAGACCGGACCCGATGGCGCGGGTGATCACATGCCGGCGGGCGAAGGTCCTGGCTTCTTCCACGGTCAGCACATTCTGGTCCACCAGTTCCTGCGCTTCCGTATGATCTGTGGTCAACTGCTCCAGACGGCTGTCTCTCAGCCGGTAAACACGGCTGTCGCCTGCCCACAAACAGGCAAAATTGCGCTTGAAGGTCAGCAAGGCCGCGATCGTCGTCCCCATCGGTGCGCCGTCTGCACTTTCCGATGCGCGTTCGATCCGGTCCTTCGCAACGATCAACCGGCTTTCGAACTGTTCCAGCAGGTCTTCACCGCTGCGCGGGTTGGTCAGGCTGGTCAGGGCCTCGCGCACAAGACCCGAGGCCATGGCACCGTCGCAAAGACCTCCAGCGCCGTCCATGACAGCAAAAACCCCTTTTTGCTCGTCAACAAAATATGTGTCTTCATTCTGCTCGCGCACACGGCCGACATGCGTCAGGCCAATGGCAAATCCGCGAAGCGTTTCCTCCTGAATTCCGGTCACGTTCGATGATCCTCCGGATGATATCGCCCATGATTCACCCCTGCCGTTTCCTGCCCCTCTGGAATTTGCTCCGGCAAGATCAACCACCGAAACGCGCCAGCATCCGGCAATCCCTTGCAGGCAAATACAAAGTCCCTGTCTCCTCCCCGGCTCCTGAAATTGGAAACGGTCACGGTGTCTGTACCTGCCATGGCTGGCAGCTCAGTCCACTCACCTGCAACATGACCGGCCTCCCCAGTCGGTATCGGGAGCTCCGCGACCGCTCTTTGAAAGTCCTCGAAACGTCCATCTTCCTGCAATGCGCTCAAAAGCACCGCTTCTGCTGCTGCATACCAGTGCGCCGGCGGCGCCCCCTGATCAGCATTCATGTCCGAGGCCACCGTCAACGGGTATTCCCGCCCCACCCGGTCGATGCTCGGCATGAACGCCCCGGCCACCATCCGCGTTTCCGGGTCCGGACCCGCCCGGTCCTGCAGCGTGACGTCGAACCGCCAGATGGGCATGGTCATATAGGCCTCCTTCCAGCTGTCGCTCAGATCCAGCCTGGATTGCGAAAGCCCCTTCAGCAGGAAGGGCTCCCACAGTTTCAAAAAGCCTTTCGGGCATTGCCCGATCACGAAATCGGCTCTTGCCGGCAATTTGCCGAAATAGCCGGCCATCTCAGAAACTCGTCGGACAACTGAACTCGCCGACCGCCGACAGGAAAAACGGGTTCGGTTTCGTTCGCAGGGTTATCGTGAAGGCAACCTGCCGCCCGCCAAGCGTTCTCCGGACCACAAACTTGTTCTGGCCCGAACTGACGCGGTTGGCCTTGATGAAACGGTAGAACGCCCAGTCTCCGTGGATTTCCTGGCGCGACTTGTAACCCGGCACTTCGGGCTGGATCACGAGGACCACGCGCGGCGTCGCCGTGTTGCTCGGCCAGTCGAAATTGGAGGGCACCGGCTGGATTTCGGCATTGAACCCGGCGCCTCGCGAAACAAAAACCACGTTGCCATTGACTTCCAGGCTGGCCGATTCCGCCTGTTGGGAGAGCGATCTGGGCACCACCTGCAGCCCAACTGACGGAAACGCGTTTCCGGTCGGGAAGAAAGCCTGCTTGATAAGGTCCGCCCGCTCGAACTGGCGCAGGGTCGCGTTGGACAACCGATCTGCCTGTGAGACCTCCGGTTTCCAGTTCCAGGGCCGCGTCGACGTATCCACCAGGCCCTTGAGGTTCTCATCAAAGAAGCGCTGCATGATCCCGGACGGTGAAAACAGCTTGGCAAATTCGGTCATGGGCACTTCGGACCGCCCGTTTTCGAACGGGTAATTGCGTCCGACGATCCGTTTGCATTCCCCGACCACCTGTGTGCTGAGTTTTTCGTTCAGCTGGGTAATCGAGGTCTCCTTGAATTCCTCGTCAAATTCCCGCGCGGCGCGCTGGATAAGCGTGTCAAAGGGTGGCGGAAAACGCGTCGCATTGCTGCGCAGAAGCGAAGCCTGGATCTGGACATTGTTGTTCGCGGTTTCGCTTTGCAGCGGGTTGTTGGCAACGACCAGGAGATTGTCCAGAATGTTCTTGAAGTTCAGAAGCAGGGCATCGATCTTGCGATTGTTCTGCCCTTCCACCAGTTCGTGATAGCGGCGGAAATGATCCTCGATGGCCTTGCCCGGAATGATTGCCGGACCGCCAGCACCTGTCGCCCCGCCGATCGCACCTTGCAGACCATCCGGTGCCAGCACCTGAAGGCCCGCTTCCAGACCAATGCGTTTCAGGCCGCCAGACGCATCCAGCACGTAGCGTTGAAAGATCTTCTGGGCGGCTTCCGAACCTGCTTCCTGGGCGTTGCCGCCCGTCAGGTTCCCGGCAATCCCTTCGCTGGACAGGTCCTGTGTCAGCAGCGTTTCCCGGCGCAGGCTTTCCAACAGCTGTACGACGGGCGACGTCGGCGCCGACACCGCCTGAAGCGTGGTGTAAAGCGGCTTGTCGTTGCGCATCGACTTGAATTTCAGATTGCCGAGCGCCTCTTCCCAAGCCTCGATGAATTCCTTGGTATAGAGCGCCAGGATCTCACCGGGCAGAGACTGGTACTGATCCTCGAAAGCATCGACTTCGCCGATTTCACCAAAGACCCACTTGTCGCGTTCCAGTTCCGCCCGGATACCAGCCAGATTGGGCAAGACGGACAGGTGGAAGCCCGGATAGGTGAAAAACTTGTCGACCAGGACCGTGTCCAGCGTGTCGCCGTTTTCGGTTTCAAAAACGGTTTTCATATCCGGACCGCCGCGCTGTTCAGCAATCCAGTCCTCACTCGCGAGACCTGTTGCGCGCGATTTGAGCAAGGCGTAGCCGCGTTCGGCCAGGCTCACCCTGGCCAGTTCCCGCTGGACCTCGTCCACCAGCACGCCGTCGAGCTGACTGGTCAGCACGTTGCCACCGAAATTCAGCTCCAGCATCGCTGCCACATGGGCATTGAGGGCTTGTCGCAGGGGTTCGCCTGCGGGTCCAGGGAAACTCTGCAGGAAATCCGATCGCAAGGAATTCCTGACCTGGTCTTCATCGATTTCAGGCGCATCGTTGGCGAGCATCCGGTAAAGCTTGGCAAAATTGTAGAGCTTCTCGACATCTTCGCCGCCGGGACCGGTCCGGTTGTCGAGGACGTCGGCCATCTGCTCTTCAACGCGCAGGATCAGGCGCGGGCGCAACAGGCGCTCCAGCCCGCTCCGGTAGGATGTCACACCGGCTGCTTCCAGACGCTCGCGCTGCGACAGGCCAAACTGCTCCATGATCGGCGTCGGATCGTTGCGGCTGTCATAACCGACCGGCAGGCTGCGCAACTTGTTGAGGATATAGACCGTGTCGAGCAGATCATCGCTCCGGACAACCCGTTCCGACAGGACGGTTTCGCCATTCACCCGGATATCGTCGACCGCCTGCGCGGTTTCGTCGATCAGCGCCTTGTTGTTCATGTAACTGACGGCCCAGAGGCTGCCGAGCCCCAGGGTCACCAGCGCAATGACGGCATAGGCGGCAATGCGTGTCGCCGTCGCCATGCGCACGGCGGCCCGGTTGTGGGTGACCCAGCCTGCTTCGCCGATAATCACCTTGGTCAGAAGATCCCGCAGGAAGTAGCTCTTTCCCTGCCCCGAGAGTGCTGCAGCCTGATAGGCCGTGCCGAAGGCCTGGCTCATGGAACCGATGACCCGGTCAATTGCAGTGCCTGTCTGTGTTCCGGAGGTGAAATAGAAACCGCGCAGCACCGCATTCGGATAGTATCTGCTTGGTTCGAATATCGCGTTCAGGAACCCGGTGACCCTGTCTTTCAGGGCCGCGACCTGGGTCGGAAACCCGTAGAGCATCAATCGCGCACGCGGATCGGGCTCTTCCTGCAACCGGTCCGCCATTTCCTCGTTCAGCCGTTCGATCAGCAGATCGAACTCAACCGGCGTTTCGGAGACCATGTTCTTGGTCTTCTCACGCGTTTGAAAGGTCGCTCCCCAGACCAGATTTCGGCGGCTTTCCGGGTAGGAGCCGAAAAACTCCATGAAACCGGCAATCGTGTCTGCCTTGGTGAAGACGACATAGACCGGGAAATCGATCTTGAGGGTTTTGTAGAGCTCGATGAGACGGGCCCGAATGGCATCCGAATGCTGCTTCAGTTCCTCGTCCGGCAAGGTCATCAGGTCTTCCAGACTGATCGACACCATCACACCGTTTACCGGCTGCCGCGGCCGCGCCTTGCGCAGAATGTTCAGGAAGCCAAGCCAGGCCTCCCGGTCGTGCTCTTCGTCAGAATCCTGTGTTGTGTAGCGGCCGGCCGTGTCGATCAGGACAGCGGTTTCCGCAAACCACCAATCGCAATACCGCGTGCCACCAAGACCCTCGAGTTTCTGCGCCTCCCCCTTGCCACGGGATGCAGCGAACTTCAGACCGGAATGCATCAGCGCGGTTGTCTTGCCAGAACCAGGCGGGCCGATCATCAGGTACCAGGGAAGATCGTACAAATAGGTCCGTGCGTTGCCGCTCGATGTTTTCAGCGTCTTGAGCGCGTCCTTCATGCGCTCGGACATGATCTGCAGGTCTTCCTCACTGGCCTTGGGCTGCAGGATTTCCTGCTCGAGCGCCCGATTGGCCGCAATCCGCTTGTAAATGCGCCAGGCCTGCCAGCCGCCAATGCTCAGCACAATCAACAGCACCAGCAGCAGACGCAGCCAGAGCGGCTCCAGCGGCCTGACACCGGCAATCGCCAGGAACGGACCGCCGAACCAGATCAGCGCTGCCAGCGCGAGCACTCCAAGAAATATCGCCGTTATTCCGAGCCAGAATTTCATCTACAAAACCTTATTCTGCGGTCACCCGGAGTATGAGCGGACCGCATCCGCCCATGCTAATTGTTGATCACCAGTCCGCCTTGCGGCGGCTTCAGGAAGACCTCCACTCGACGGTTGAGCGCCTTGCCCTCCCGGGACGTGTTCGGTGCGATGGGTTCATCCGCCCCACGGCCCTCCACCTCGACACGGTCCGGCGTCTGCAGGATCGATTTCATGACCTCGGCGACGGAACTCGCCCGTTCGACAGACAGGTGCCAGTTGGTCGGAAATCGCGGATTGTTCCGGATCGGATCGCTGTCCGTATGCCCGACAATCAGGATATCTCCGTCCACCTTGTCGAGGGTTCGGCTGACCTGCTCGACCAACAGCTGGAACTCGGGCCGCAAGGTGGCGGCGGCAACATCGAACTGCGCGCGCATCCGCAACAGGATTGCAGGTCCGGCCTGCGAGATCTCCACGCCTTCCAGGCCGGCCAGTTGATCGGAAACCGTGTCAATCGGCGCATCTTCGGGAGGCGGCGGTGCGGGTGGCGGTTTGGGCTGGTAGCCCTCCCGGGCCAGTTCGATCGGTCCGGTCGGGTAAAGCGCGACTTCACGTCCGGCGACCACTTCACTGCCGCTCGCAAGAAGCAGCATCAGGGTCACATACCCGCCCAGCAGCAAGGCTGCCGCAATCGCCGCGATAGACCAGATCGGCACCGAAAATCCGGTTCGTTTCTGAAGCAGTTCCAGCCCGCGCCAATGCGGTGACAGGTCATCTCCCGGACGCGGCCGTACGCGGCGCAGGATTTCGTGCAGATCGCGCCGTTCGCGCTCCAGTCCCTGCTGTCCACCCTGAATGGCGCGATACTTGCCGTAAAAGCCGAGCGACAGGCAGGCATGCATCACTTCCAGAACGCCATAGTTCAGGCCAGGGTCCTGTTTCGCCTTCTCAAGCAACTGGAAAAACTCGACACCACCGGTGGCCTGACCGAAAAACTGAGTCAGCATGGAGTATTGCGTCCACTGGTGTCGGCCGGCGGATGGCAGGTTCTGCACAATATCGTCGGAGGTGGCGCAAAGGGCATAGGCGGCAGATCGGATCTGATCGTCCGTAATTCCTGCATTGCGCAGTTCTTTTTCGAAGGTCTTGATGGCGTTGTAGACGTCCCGCATCAGTTGGTCGAACTGCGCGTCGGTCATGGTCAGGTGCAGGCGGCCGAGCAACAACAGCAGCGGTGCGGCCGCGCGGGAAATGGGATTGCGGTTGGCAACCCGGATCTGGTTGATATCCGGTGTGTGGGCGAGCTGTCCGGCTCCGGAAGCCGGGGCGGCCCCCTGGGGCGGTGGCGGAGGCGCGCCCGGCGCCTGCGGCGGCGTTCTGAGATCGGGGGCTGCCTGCTGCCCGTATTCATAGCCGGCCGGTGTTGGGGCGTAGGGATCCCCCTTCCCGCCACTTCTCTGCCAGGGATCAGGCGCACCGCCTTGCGGCGGTGGCTGTTGCGGCGGTTGCGGGGCTGCTTGCGGCGGTTGAGCAGGCGGCGGTTGCGGGGGGTGTGGCGGCGCCTGGCCGGGCGGCGCCGTTGGTCCGGCCGACTGGCCTTCGCTCCAGCGTCCGCCCGGATTGGGCATGACAATGGTTTTGCCCTTGCGTTTCGAGACGCCAAAGGGATCGTCTTGGTCGGACATCAGCGGCCCTCCCGGATGGCATAGAATTCAAGCTGCAGGTCAGGCCAGTTGCCGGAAAACTGCAGCCCGACCGCTGAATCCTGACTGAATTCCCGCCAGAGCGGCGTGGTCTTGTCGAGGCGAAAATAGACCCTGTCCGTCAGCGCCCGGATCTGTGCGGGCGGTACCGGCATGTGAATCAGCGGAATGCCTGGCAGGTTGGAATAGACTATCTGCCGCATCTGCCCGAACGGACCGACCTTGAACAGTTTCGGAAACTCGTTCTGGATCTCGGTCAGCGGACGGCGCGCCGCCACCTCGATGACAAAGCTTGCCTGGGCAAACAGATTGCGGTCGACGACCGTCGACTTGTAGGCGTTCGGCGCAAGCTGCTCCAGCGGCAACCGGATCGCCCGGCGGTCGTAACCTGCCGACAGGAAGGCCTGGATGTCGGACAGAACCGGCTTGAAGACGTCATGCAACTTGTCGTGATCGTAGACAGGATAGTTGCGGGCCCGGCGCTCTTCCGTCGCAAAGGTCGCAAGCTCGCCAGCGATCTGCAGAAACTCGGAATAGACACGTTCGGGATGAACATAGGCCGACTTGCGGAGATGCATCAGCAGCGGATAGGTCCGGTTCAGCATCTGCAGGGTCAGGTAATCGAAATTCTGCAGGCCGCCACCGGCGGAAGTGTCGGCAGCATAGCGGGCAAGTTCACTCAGCTTGCGTTCCACCCAACCGATCACGGCGTCGATCCAGCCCGTCACCGCCGGATGAACGTGACAGGCCAGCACCGGCGGCGCAAAGGCACCATCGGTGATAACGATCCGGTCCTTGATCTCCGTGATCCGGGCAACAGGCAGGCATACCTGACCTGGATGAGGTGTCGAGCGGATGGAGTACATGAGCCGCGGGTGGGCCACGTCGATCTCTTCCTCCTGCCGGATGGCAGACGTGGAATCGATGATGGTCTCACGGTCCTGCACATAACGCGTGGCGGCATCCTCGCGGCCATTCGCCACTTCAACAGCATTGACGGTCGTCTCGGGAATGCCGAGCCAGACAATCTGCCCGGCAGCGTCTTCCGGGACATCGATCGCCGGCGGGGGCGTGCCGTCGGCCGGGAAATTGAAGACTGTTCCATCCGGGAAAATCCCGCGTCCATAGCGCAGCGCAAACCGGCACTGCTGGCCGACATCCTGGTCAATTTCGAGTTCTGAAAATCCCCAGGGATAGGCGGAGGCAAGCCGGACCCGCTCGTCCAGCAGATGTTCCGCGTAGCGGTCGCTCTGCTGCAGGTGGTGCGGCCGCAAAAACAGGCCTTCGGTCCATGCAACCTTGCTATACCACGACATAAAGGCACTGCTCCCTTGTCACCTACGGCGCTTTTGCGCTCGTGAACTCGAAAAAACTTCTTGTCTATCGACCCGGCATCTCATCCAGGTCGTCGCTGCTCATGTCTTCATAGCTTTCTGTAAAATACTGCGTGAAAACCCCCACCAGGCCGTCGTCATAGGCCTTGGTCAACGATGTCCAGCGCTCGTCCAGTTTCTCCCAGAGTTTGGCCTTCTGATTGCCGAACGTGCTCTTGGCCACCTGCCCTTCATCCTCAACGGCCTTGGGAGACAATGTCTCCTCGAAGCGGGCGGCCGCCTTCTGCATGGCAGCGTAGGTCCAAACGTGATGTTTCTGGATATCCTTGAACGCAGCCGACATGGCCCTGGAAATCGGCAGGTAACCGGTTTCCTCCGCCCCCTGGGACAGCATGGTCTGCAGGGCCATGGCCGGTGTCGGTGAGAATTTCAGCGCGTTGTTTCCGCTGCGCATGATCAAGGTCCGGTTGACATTCCGTGTCATCGCCTTGACCTGGCTGCGGGCCTGCAAAAGCCCCATCAGGTCTCCGGTTACACCACTGAGGACGGTCCCGAGCTCACGCGCGAACTCTTCCGGATCGCGTCCTTTCAAAACATCCGGCGAGATCCCTGCACCTTCTGCAAAGGCTTTCAGAAAATCGACGTCCGAAGGCGGAGCTGCGCTCTCTTGCGGCGACGTTGCCGGCTCTGCGGTCTCTGGTGAAACTGTTGCCGGTGCAGCGGCTTGAGATCCGGGTGCCTCGGCAGCAACATCGCCCCCACTCTGCGGTTCGACAGGCGCTGCGGGTTCAGGTGCTTTCGGAGCCGGTTCCGCTGCGGGCGACGGCGGTGCTTGTGGTGGTTCCACCGCCTGAGCCGGCGATGGTTCCGCCCAGCCTCCTGCCTCTGGGAACGGGGACACAGCCGCTTCGGGCTCCGCTGCTACTGCAGCATGTGACCCAACCGGTTCGGGTTGTGCCGGTGCGTCTTCCAACTCGGGCAGTTTGAACAGGGGTTCAGTCGGCGCGCCGTCCGCGCTGGTTTCAGCAGGCGGAAAGGCAGGCGCCGGAGCAGACGCAGGCGGTTCGGGCAGCGGCGGTTCGGGCACCTGGCCAGCCGGGCTTGCCGGTTCCGGATAAAGATGAGGTTGCTGGGCCAGATGATCGAGCGGATCGGCCTGTGCAGGGCGAACCTGTTCACGTTCCATCGGCCGCGCTTGTGGATCATAGAGAGCGGGATCGGCACTGCCCCATCCATGGCCCTGCTGGCTCCAGACATCATCAGCCGGTGTGCCAATTCCGGGATCCGCCGAAGGGGGCGCGTGCCGGCCTTCCATGCCAGCCCCCGGCGTCGCCCAGGGTCCCCCACCCGGGTCTGACGGGTATGGCGACTGAACAGCCGGTTCCGGCGTTGACGGCCAGGCAGGTGCGGCAGCGACCGGTTCTGGCTGCGGCGCACTCCACTGCGGCTGCGAAACGGCCGCTGCGGATGCCTCCAGCGACACCTTGATGATATAGTCACCGATCATCAGACGATCGCCCGTACGCAGAACATGGGCCTTGTCCATCCGGGTCTGGCTGCCGTTCAAGAACGTGCCATTGGTGGAGAAGTCATAAAGAACGTATTGCCCGCCCTCGAAACGTACCTCGCAGTGCTTACCGGAAATCACGCGTTGCGGGTCCGGCAAGCTCCAATCCAGATGCTCATGCCGGCCAATGTCAAACCCGCGATCGCTACAGCTGTAGGACAGCTGCCCGCCGGTATCCAGATGGTCAACATTTTCGATCTGGAGCGTGATACGCATTCCCGCAGATCTCCTTCAACTGACTTTAAGACATCGCGGCCGATGAGGTTTCGATATTCACCGCCGGCATCGACCCGCCACTGGCAAAGGACAGGCCAGCGGACAAACATGTTTTTACGGCCTGTTCGCGTTCGGGAGCCGACAGCGTTCCAAGTGCAATCAGAACAGCCGCGTTGACCGCTTTCGCCGTGAGATCGTCCGGCATGTCCACCCGGTGATCCGGGTTGGGTGAAAGAGAACCTCCCGACCAGCCGGCAGCAAACCCGATCCAGACGGCAGCACTGTCGGCCTTGGCCGCCTCGGCCGCTGCATGAACAGCAGCACGGGCATCTTCATCGCCTTCGCGCACCCAGGTCTCACTCAGCGCCAACACCTCACGGTCATTGTCATTTTTGGCACCGTCCAGGCCGGCCACGCACTTCATGCCCCACCAGACTGATTCCCGCTTGGGCAGCACATGGGCAAAATATTCGATTGCCTTCAGCGGCTCGTCACCCGCCTGAAGTTCCAGTGCGTACTCTTCCGGGGCCAGGTCCCCAGAAGGTTCATTGACTGACTCCGAGAGGCCAGGATAGGCCTCGAAAACCTGTTTTGCCTTTGTAAAGCGGATACGTGATCCCATCTGCTCTACTCCGTTCTTGTTGTTTTCGCCGCATTGCCGGAACAGCAACATCAATTGATCATCACAAGTCCGCCCTTCAGCTTCAGAAGCGCACTGCCGGTCACGTTTGTCAGCGTGCCTGTCGCATTCAGCATCGCCGACGCCTTCACATCGATCATCACCGATTCAATCGCGATCGACGCGGGCGTCATGGTGATCTTGCTGGCACCGCATTTGAACTCGATCAGCGTTCCGGCCTCCACCGTCCAGTTCATGCCGATCTTTTCCGTCGTGTTCACGCCAACCTTTTCCGTACGGTTGACGTCGATCTTGGTGTCCCGGCAGTTCTTGACGTGGAGCGTCTCGTTGTTCTCGATAACGGTATCCATGTCCTTCTGCGCATGCACGCCGATCTGCTCCTGACCCTTCGTGTCGTCGAGCACAAACTCGTTATAACCGCCGCCACCAACGGTCGAGTCGGACTTGATCCCGGCCTTGTTCTTCTCGCCAGGCAGGGAATAAGGCGGCATGTTTTCGGCATTATAGACCGTTCCGATAACGATCGGCTTGTCCGGGTCTCCTTCCAGAAACTGAACAATCACCTCCTGATCGACACGCGGAATGTAGATGCCGCCCCAGTTCTTGCCGGACCACACTTGAGCAACGCGCACCCGGCGCGATTGCGTTTTGTCGCGGTCCCAGTGAAATTCGACCATGATCTGGCCGTACTCGTCCACATCGATTTCGCCTTGCCCCACGACTTTTGCCGTTTGCGGGCCCGGGATCCTGGGCTTGCGTGTGACTGCCGGCGTCCGGAACGGAATTTCGGACGCAAGTACGTCATAGGTGCCGGTATAGGCTTCCCCCTGAGCTGCGCCACCACCGGTCCGGTACTGTTCGGTGATGATCTGGTGACTTGCGCGCACCACCAGGTATTCCTTGTTCTGTGGCCCGTGGGGATGATCTTTCAGGGTGAAGAGGCCACCGGCATAAAGTCGCGGCACCTCGCCGGCTGTTTCGATGCGCTTGTCGGCCGCCTGTTCCGCTTCCAGACGGATCTTGGAGAAGGTCGTGCCCTTGTCCTTTTCCGTATAACGACCGGGGTAGTCATAATGCTCAAGCGAGCCTGCGCGATAGGCCGAACCGGCGTCCCTGTCCGCCTCGAGAGACGCACTCGGCTTCTCGAAATCGTAATCGTTGACGGCGAATTTCCCGGTCCGGAACCGGCGCGTCGGGATCCAGTGATAGATATGTTCCTCATCGCGCTGGCTGTCGCCGCCGATGGGAATGAAGGGTATCGTGGAATCACCTGTGATCGGGCTGTAGGACGATTTTGCATCCGCCAGGATCATCGTGTGTTTGCCGTCGTCGTGCTCGAAGAAATACGAGATCCCGAACTCTTCCATCAGGCGGCGGCAAAAATCGTAGTCGGATTCACGGTACTGAACGCAGTAGTGAATCGGATCATAGCTCTCCGTCAGCTTCTTCCGATGGTCTGCGAAATCATGTTCTCCCAGCACTTCGGAAATGATATCGGGCGCAGATTTGTCCTTGAATATCCGGCAGTTGGAATTCTTGGTAAGCAGCCAGAACCAGGGTCGAAGTGTCAGCTTGTAGATGTAATAGGCATCGCGATGCCCCATCCACCTGGCATCGGTGAGCAGACCGTCAAAATGCCGGGTATCGCCATTGTTGGTGACGACCTTCACGGTCATATGAGTCGCAATCGCCTGATCGAAGTCCAGGTCTTCCTTCTGGCTGACGACTTCCAATCGAATCTCGAAATCGTCGCTCAGGCCCTCGTCGCATTCAACGGAGACAATGGACAATTCGTCCTTGCCAAAGACCGAGGTCAGTTCGGCCATCCGCTGTTTCTGTTTGAGTTGTCCTAAGGCCACGAAAGGTCTCCTCGGAAATACTGTGGTTCCTGACAATGACAGCCTGGCAACTGCCTTCCTTCAGTACCTATTGCGTTTCCGCAAAAAATAATGTGCTCAAGAACACAATTGTTGCAAATACTTTCGGCGCCCTGCGCTAGAGTGACGGAATTGCGTCAAACGCCTTACCCAACTGTTCTTCTATTTACCACCGCAACACTCAAATTAATTAGCCCGCTCATCAACGTCATTCTCCGTGTATCCTCTTGCTTCTTTTCCGCAAAACGACATACTGACATCAAAACGCACTTTAGTGACTTTGACCACACTAATATTCCACCGATATGGCACGATACATTTCGAAGCCCGATGCAATGACGCATTCGAACACTCCACAAGGGAGGATTGAGATCGTGACCCCTACCGTTGACTCCAAGACCCGGCACAGCGCCAACCGCACCGTTCTGCGCAGCGCCATATTCGCCGCAGCGCTGTCACTCGGATTAGCCGGCCTTGTGAGTGTAACCTCGCCGGCAGCCGCACAGGATGCGACCTACTCCGCGGACGAAGTGAAACAGCACTTCAAGCAGCTCAAGACCCGTTCGCTGAAGGCAACGGGGTCGACTAGGGCCCTGTGCATCGGCACCAGAGACGAGTGCAACCCGAATGGGGCGGCAGAAGGTGGCGGCCAGGTTGCCGTGACCCAGGAGAACGCGGATGGCCAGACGGACACCGCCGCCGCCACTCCCGACGCCCCCCTTGTGGTCGATCCGGAAACCAACGCCATCGACGACGCCTTCAATCTGCTGGTGTCTTTTGAATATGCCTCTGCGCGACTAAGCACCTCGGCACAGGCAAACCTTCGGGAATTTGCCAAGGCCATACAGGATCCCGATCTGTCGACAGCCAAATTTGTCATTGAGGGCCACACCGACGGGATCGGATCCGAAAGCTACAATCAACGTCTGTCGGAGGACCGTGCGCAGGCGGTTACACAGTATCTGATCAATCTCGGTGTCAATCGAGGCCGGCTGACGACTGTTGCCTACGGCGAATCGCGGCCGAAGGTCTCCGACATCAACGACCCGGCCAATCGCCGCGTCGAAAGCAAGCTTATCCTCGAGCAGTAAGGCTCGTGCGGTCTCCGGCCGGACAGACAACCGGCCGGAGCAAATTCTATAAGAGATGGGCCTGGGCAACGGACCGGGTTGGGGAGCATCCATGAGCTTTGATCCGGACACCTACGGCACTGAAGTCTCGCCCGGCGCGGGTTGCGGACCGGATCTTTATGACACTGAACCCGCCTTTGCCGCCCTGCTTGATTCCTGTGAGGAAATGCTGCCCGAACGGTTCAGCGAGTTCGACCGGTCGGAAATCGATTTTACAGATCTGTTCAAACAGATGGACGGCTTCCTGAAACAGTCCAGGGACCTGAGACTTCTGGTCTTCGTTGCCCAGTTCGGCCTGTTGGGCGGGCAATTGCACACCTTTGCCAATGCCGTTCGCACCATCCGAAAACTGCTTGAGTCGCACTGGGACGAGGTTCATCCGGTCGATGCCGACTTTGGTTATATGGAGCGCGTTGGTGCCCTGGAAGCCCTCAACAACCGCCCAGCCGTAGTCCTGCCGCTTGAAGCCGCACCGCTGCTGAAGACCCGCCGAACCGGCCCGATAAGCTACCGCGCCATCCAGATCGCCGCCGGAAGCGCGACAGCGCGACCGGACGAGCATACCATTTCGCTTGGCGCCATCGAGGCAGCTCTCACATCCGGTGAACTGGAGCAGGATGAAATCGATGAGGTCGTGCAGGATCTCTCAGACCTGCCCGCAGAACTGGAGGCAATTTCCAGCATCTGCACCGAGAAGCTTAAGGACGCAAAGGCAGCACCGCCCAACTTCGACGCCCTGACGACGTTGCTGAAGGAAATGACGACAGAGCTGAACGTCCGCCTCGGTCGCATATCCCCTGAAGATGAAGCCGGCGAGGATCAGGAAGAGGCATCGCAGGATGCCGGTTCTGCGGATCAGCCGGCAATGGAACAGCAGGACATCGCCAACGCGGCGCAGGCAAAGCTGATCCTGGATGCCGTCGAGGACTATTTCTCGTCCAGGGAACCGTCGCACCCGGCCCTGTTTCTCGTTCGAGAGGCGCGTGGCCTCGTCGGAAAATCCTATCTCGATGCGCTGAAAATTCTGATGCCGCGCCGGTTTGACGATGTCGCCCTGCTCCTGGGGGCAAGCGGACTGCAGCTGTCCAATGATCGGCTGATCGACCTCAACGAGAACGACGATCGCGACCTCGGCGACATTGAAGATTTCTCCGTCATGGTGATCGAGAGCCGATCGGACGCGATGAAAGGCATCGGTGCGGTCAAGGGATATTACACCACCAACGAGCCGACGAGCCCGATCCCCCTGCTGCTCGAAGAAGCCCAGAACATGAGTTCCGGGTCCTTCACCGGCCTCCTGAACCTGTTTTTGCGACCGGAGGACGACTGAAGCTACGCAATGACCGGGACCACATTCCCTAGAGTTTTCAGGTTCTTCTTGACACAATCGGTCAACGGGTCCTCAATAATCGAAAGAAAATTCGAAACCAGCGATCATGTGACCATGATCACTTCCAATCACGATCATTCGAAGTACATAGATACACAAGAGATCAAACGCAGAGAAAACAAAAAATCAATAAACCAATATCGCTGCGTCAGTATTTGACTAAATTTGGCCCTGCTTTTTCTGGGTCAATGAAATGAAAGGCAAGTACAATGGCATCGAATAGCGGGCAAAGCTTTATCAAGCGGAACAGGCCTCCGAGGGTTCACATTTTCTACGAAGATCCGTTTGACGCGGAACAAAAGGTCGAGCTGCCATTTGTCATGGGCATCATGGCCGACCTGTCCGGAGACAATCCGGGTGTCGAGAAACCCGACATTGACGATCGCAAGCTTCTCGACATCGACATGGACAATTTCACAAAGCGCATGGAGGCCATCGAACCCGGCACGTCCTTCACCGTGAAAGACAAGCTGTCCGGTGAAGACAACTCCAAGATGAGCGTTCAGCTTCGCTTCAAGAGCATGGACGATTTCACACCCGGCAAGGTGGCCGAACAGGTGCCTGCGCTGAAGAAGCTTCTGGACGCCCGCCGCAGCCTGGCTGCGCTTCGGACCATGATGGATGGCCGCGTTCAGGCGATTTCGCAACTGGAGGAACTGACACGGGACCCCGCTCTGATGCAGGCCCTGGCTCAGAAGATCGAGGCCGATCAATCGAATTCTGCCGACGGTGCGGCAGAAGGCGACGGCAAAGAGGAGGCGTAAATGAGCAACACGGATACCAGCGCCCAGACCAGCGCTGCTGCTGCCGGCGAAGCCACGGGAGAAGCCAGCCCGGAAGAGTTCGCCTCGATCCTGAAACAGAACTTTCGCATCAAGGACGAGAACGACACGGCCAATCAGCTTGTTGACAATGCCATGTCGACCTTCCTCGCCGAGGCCCTGTCCGACCAGGCCCTGATCAAGGATGATGTCTATGACACCATCGACGAGATGATCGCCAAGCTGGACGAAAAGCTGAGCGCGCAGGTGAATGAGATCATTCACGCGCCGGAATACCAGAAACTGGAAAGCGCCTGGCGCGGTCTGGACTATCTGGTCCACCAGTCGGAAACGGATGCGACGCTGAAACTGCAGTTCCTGAACATCTCCAAACGGGAACTTGCCGGGGTCTTCAAGAGCTATCGTGGCGCCAAGTGGGACCAGAGCCCGCTGTTCAAGCAGATCTACGAAGCCGAATTCGGCCAGCTTGGTGGCCAGCCTTACGGATGCCTTGTTGGTGACTACGAGTTTTCCTACGACCCGCAGGACATCACGGTTCTGCGCGGCATGGCGAAGATTTCGGCCGCGGCCCACGCTCCTTTCCTGGCGGCTGCCAACCCGCAGCTGATGCAGATGGACAGCTGGACGGAACTGCCGGCCAAACGCGACTTGTCGAAGATCTTCGACACGGAGATCCACGCCCAGTGGCGGACCCTTCGCGAATCCGAAGATGCGCGTTATCTCGGTCTGACCATGCCGCGTGTCCTGGCCCGGCAGCCCTACGGCGCCAAGTCGGATCCGGTCGAAGAATTCGCCTTCGAAGAGGAGTTCGGCGAGGACACGCACGACAATTACGCCTGGATGAACTCCGCCTATGCCATGGCGGCGAACGTCAACCGGGCCTACAAGGAATATGGCTGGACAGTCCGTATCCGCGGCGTTGAAAGCGGTGGATTGGTCGAGGAACTGCCGACCCATGTCTTTGAGACCGATGATGGTGGCGTCGATCAGAAATGCCCTGCCGAGATCGCAATTTCGGACCGGCGCGAACACGAGATCTCCCGCCTTGGGCTGATCCCGCTGATCCACCGCAAGAACACCGATCAGGCGGCTTTCCTCGGGGCTCAGTCCGTGTTCAAGCCACGGCAATTCTCCGGACCGGACGGCAAGGATGCGACCGCTTCCGACAACCTGTCCGCCCGACTGCCCTACATGTTCGCGACCACGCGTTTCGCCCACTACCTGAAAGTGATGGTGCGCAACAAGATCGGTTCGACCAAGGAAGCGCCGCAGCTGCAGCGTTGGCTGAACGACTGGATCATGGACTATGTCGACGGTGATCCGGACAATTCGACCGAGGAAACCAAAGCGCGCAAGCCGCTTCGCGAAGCCAAGGTCACCATCGTGCCCGATGAAGAAAACCCCGGTTATTACCGGGCCCAGTTCTTCCTGCGTCCGCACTATCAGCTGGAAGGCATGGACATCGGCATGAGCCTGGCGTCCCGCATCCCGCAGGACGGCACCTGATTTCACGAATTGCCGGGCGGCGGTCAGCGCCCCCGGCAGGCATCCCCAAAGGATGCGGTCCGGTTTTTCCGGGCGGAGGTACAAACGAGACACGCAAGTGTCTAGGGGTTTGGACCGCGAGGTCCGAGGTAGTTGTCAGGAATAGTTAGGATTGTGTCAGGTCTCCGGACCTGACCGTCAACAACCAAGAGGACTTATTGAAATGGCTGTCGATTTTTTTCTGGAACTTGATGGTATCAAAGGTGAAGCACAGGACAAAACCCATAAGGACAAGATTGACGTCCTGTCCTGGTCCTGGGGCGCCTCCCAGTCCGGCACCACCCATATGGGCGGCGGTTCCGGTTCCGGCAAGGCTCATTTTCAGGATCTGAGCATCACCAAATATGTCGACAAATCCACCCCGGTGCTGTTCCAGCATGTTTCCACCGGCAAGCACATCGCCAAGGGCACGCTGTTCGTGCGCAAGGCGGCTGGTGACAGCCCGCTGGAATACATCAAGATCGAGATGAAGGACATTATCGTCACCAACATCTCGACCGGTGGCAGCGGTTCCGACGACCGCATCACGGAAAGCTGCACGCTGAACTTCGGTGAGTACAAATACATCTACACCGAACAGAAGCCGGACGGCTCCAAGGGCGCGGCCCCGGAATTTGCCTGGGACATCGCATCCAACGAAAAGAAATAAGGCTTTTGCCGACCCGGCTGCCGCGCGCTGCGCGGCAGCCGTTTTCTTTCAGGCATTCGCTCAAGTCGATCTCCGGCGCAACGCCGAATGGAACGACAAGCATCTTGGGGCTGGCAGTCAGCGTGGGCATGGCCGATGGCTAAATCAACCGTGAAAATGCACTCCCCGCTGATGTGGGCTTTCCGGGCGATGGACGACCCGGACTACAAGGCTGCCCAGGAACGGCAGAAACAAAGCTCAAAGGGAAAAAATCTGCGCTCCGGCCGTCGACTGTCCCGCTCCTACGGCGTTTCTGAACACGCCCTTCTGTCCGAAGTTCGCAGAGACCTTCAAGCCCTGCTGAACACGGTCAATCTCAACTCCACACAAGACCTTTCCGATTTTCCGGAGGTCACCACCTCCATCTTGAACTACGGTCTGCCGGATCTGTCCGTCCACATCGTAGATACGGTGCGGATCGAGCGCCTTGCAGATGATATTCGGGAAGCTCTGATCCGGTTTGAACCAAGAATGGATCCCAAGACACTTCAGGTGACCAGGGACGACAGCATTGACAGCGACACGTTCAAGGTCCGGTTCCTGATCAAGGCCGAAATCCGCTGCGACCCGATCCGGGTCGGCAGTGAATTCGTTGCCGATGTCGATCCCGCATTCGGACGTATCAAGATTATCGGGGCGACTTAATGAACCGCGAATTTCTGGATCTCTATAATCAGGAACTCATTTATCTGCGCGAACAGGGCGCCGCCTTCGCGGAGGTCTATCCCGCCGTAGCCGAGCGCCTGGGCGGACTTCTGGAAGACAAGTCGGACCCGATGTTGTCCGGTCTGCTGGAAGGCACTGCCTTCCTGTCTGCCCGCGTACAGCTCAAGATGAAGCACGAATTCGCGGAATTCACCTCCAATCTGTTTGAGCAGCTCTATCCGACCGCCCTCGCCCCGATTCCATCAATGGTGCTGGCGCGCGTCACGCCGAAATTCGGCGATGCCAACTTGCGAAACGGCATCAAGATCGAGCGCCACGCGCCCATGGAGGCAGTGTTCCGCGAACGGCAGGGAGAAGTCCGCTGCCGCTTCACCCTGACCTCTCCCATCACCCTGACGCCTTTGGAACTCACCTCGGCAAAGTATCTCAGCTCAGCTGCGCAGGTGTCCGGCCTTGGCGCTGACATGGCCGAAGACCGGCGCGCCCGGGCCGGTCTGTCGATCACATTGACCCACCGCATGGCAGAAGATCCGGAACTGGAAGTTTCTGCGGAAGAAGCGCTCAAAAAACCGGAATTCCAGGTCGCAGGCTGCCGCATTGATGAACTGCCCATCCGGCTGGTGGGCCCGCTGGATCTGGCGTCAAAGGTCTATGAGCAAATCTTCGGCCACACCATCGCGCTTTACCTGCGCACGGAAGATGCTTTTGGCCAGGTCAGCCTGCAGCGGCTGCCGGTGTCCGCTGTTCAGCAACTCGGCTTCGACGAGGAAGATGCGCTTTTGCACAATGACCTCAGGCTGTTCACCGGCTTTGACCATTTGCGCGACTATTTCAACTTCCCGCGCAGCTTTCTGGGCTTTCGTCTTACAGGACTGCGCCGCTATCTCGACCGGATCCGCGCCAAGTCCTTTGACCTGGTGTTTGTCTTCGATGAAGCCGAGTCGCGCCTGCCGGCCCATGTCGAGGGCAAGATATTTGCCCTTCACACAGCACCCGCCGTCAATCTGTTCGAACGCCAGACGGACCGGGTGCCGATCAAGAAGGGGCAGCACGAATTTGCGGTCATCACCGACAGAACGCGACCGCTGGACTACGAGGTTCATTCCGTCACCGAGGTCAACGCACATTTTTCCGGTGGCGAAAAGCGCCCCATAGAACCGCTCTACAGCGTTGCGCCGGACACGGAAAAATCCGGACATGAATGGTTCTATACAATCCGCCGGCTGCCGCGCCGCCAATCGTCGTCGGAAATCCGGCGGCAGCAGCCCAGCTCCTATGTCGGCACGGAGACGTTCATCACCATCTCCAGCGGAGCACAGGCAACGGCACTTTTGCAAAGCGGCAAGAAGCGCCTTGCGGAACTCTCCCTGAAAGTCATGGCGTCCAATCGCGCTCTTGCCGCGGATCTGCCTGTCGGCTCCAATCCGGACAAGTCCGAAACCGGCGACTTCCGCATTCTGGAAGATGTCGGTCTGAAAGTGGATTGCGTTGCCGGTCCGACCGCGCCGCGCCCGCCGCTGCTTTCCTACAACGAGCGGCTTGGGGAGGATGGTCACGCCGGCGCCATTGCCTGGCGCCTCATCAACATACTGGCGCTCAACCATACGGGTCTTGTCCATGATGCGGCTGGCGCCGACGGACGGTCATTCCGAGACATTCTGAGCGTGTTCGCGCCGCTGTCCGACAATGCGGCAGACCGACAGGCCCAATCGGTGCGCGCAGTTTCCACCCGTCCCGTCGTGCGCCGTCTGCAGCAAAAGTCCGGCACTGGCGTTGCGCGAGGTCTGGAAGTCACCATCACGCTGGACGACAAGGCCTTTGAAGGCGCCAGCGCATTCCTTCTGGGGGCTGTGCTCGACCGGTTTGTTGCGGAATACGCGTCCATCAATCACTTCACGCAATGCGTCATTGCCACCACTGAACGCGGTGTCATCATGAAGTGGCCGCCCAGGATCGGTGCAAAGGGGATCTTATGAGCAAGCAGGACGACAAGGACCTGCTCAAGGACCGGAAGGCGGACGACAAGACAATTGTCCAGTTTGCCGGCGCACGCACGCATGTCTGGCCGGCGACCGATGACGAAGATACCGGGGCTGGAGAAGACCAAACCGAAGACGCGGTGGAGGCAGACCCAGTTTCTTCGCCTGAGACCGAAGAGGGGTCGGATCCACCCATCGAGAGTGAAGCAAGGCAAGAGGAGCCAGCTTCCAATGACATCGCGCAAATACCCGATGACACGATCTGGTCGCACACGCCAGAAGCGTCAGCTCCGACCGAGGACACATCGGCAGCAGAGACGATTAAAGCGGACGCGACAGAAGCTGACACGCCCGAACTTCCAGAACCCGCGCATCATGCGACAGATCCTTTTCCCGCATCTGATCCACCATCGATCGCTGACCCCAGCCCGCAAGAACCCTCTTCCCCCGAAACGGGCTCTCCACCTGACGCGGACATGGATGACGAGGCCAGGGAAATCGCCGCGGCCGCGTTGTCAGATGCGGAACAGGAACCGGTGGAAGACAACACCGCTCCTCCGACCGAAGCTCCTCGAATCGAGGTTCCTGTCCAGCAGCAATTTGCATCCCTGCTCGCCGCGTTGAGCGACCGGATCGAGCAACATCCCGGCGGCCACGATCTTCTTGCCGTTCTGCGCATGCTGGAGGGCCAGACCGCGCCGGGCGGCGCGTCCACGGGCATGGACCCCAAAAAGGCAGATGAACCGGCGCCTCCAAGGATCGGCAAAAGTCGCCGGCTGATGGAGGACATCGTTCGGTTCGGGCAGGACCCTTCGAGTGAATTTGCCCCTTCCACCATCGAACGGGCCACGCGGGATGCCGATGGCGGACTGGTGCTGCTGGAACGCTTTCTGGGATTGCTCGGGCCGCAAGGTGGCCTGCCCGCGCCTTACACCGACGAAGCCATCATGCGCGGGCTGCGAGGCGATGACAGCTTTCCGCGCTTTCTTGACGTCTTCAACAATCGCTTTGTCCAGCTGTTTTTCCGGGCCTGGGCCGATGCCCGCCCGATCGTGCAGCATGACAGGCCTGACGATGACCGGTTTCTGACCTATCTCGGCTCGCCCATCGGCCTCGGCGCCCCCATCTACCGTGATCAGGACCGCATCGACGACCGATTGAAGCTGCTCTATGCGGGGCTCACCTCCTCAAAAACCAAGAGCGCGGTGCGGCTGAAAGCGCTCATCACCGGCGTCTTTGGCGTGAAGGTCGAAGTCGATCAATGCGTCGGGACCTGGCTGCACCTCGACCGGGACGATCAGCTGCAACTGGGAGGGTTCGGTCCGGGCGGCGCCGGACAACTGGGTGCGGATACCATTGTCGGCGCCAAGGTCTACAGCGTGAGCGACAAGATCCGTATCCGGATCTTCACACGTTCGCTGGAAGAATACCGTAAGTTCCTGCCGCCAACGCGCACGAAGCCCAACCCCTGGACAGAGAAGCTCTTCGATCTGATCGATTTCTATCTCGGGCTGGAGATCGAGTACGAAATTGAACTTGCCCTTCCCAAACGTTGCGCCTCTTCTGTCAAGATGGATCGAAACAACTCGGCGACACTCGGCCATATCGGCTGGTTGAAGCCGGCGACAGATTCATCGCCGGAAGAGCCAGAGGACGAGGAAGAGATGCTGACAGACACCCGTTTCCGGCCCGTGCGCAGGCACACCACCGTTTATCAATAGAACTCAACTTTGAAGGTTCCGAGCCATGGCTGACATCACCGTTGAAAACGTAGCCTACAAGATCAACTCGGTCGCTTATGAGAGCCTCGACAAGGCAATGCGGCTGACCAAGGATGCCGGCCACCGGCACCTGGAGCTGCTGCACTGGTTCTACTATCTGATCCGCGACGAGAAGTCGGACCTCTTTCAGATCCTCAGGCATTTCGACGTGGACCTTGGAACCCTCGACAAGGACCTTCAGGCGGCGATCAAGGAACTGAAGATCAATCAGACCGAGCTGCCCTCCATGTCCAAGCCCTTTCGGGAAGCGCTCGAAGGGGCCTGGTTTGTCGGCACGCTCACCTTTGGCGACTACAAGATCCGGTCGGCCTATGTGCTCATCTCCGTCCTCGGCGACGAGGCGGCCCGCACACAATTGTTCCGTCTGTCCTCATCGCTCAACAAGCTCAAGCGGGACGAAATCTCCGGTAATCTGGACGCCATCGTCGACGGCTCCGGCGAAGCGCGTGCGCGTCCGATCGACGGTTCCGGCCCGAAGGCTGCTGCCGCCGCCCCGGGGGAAGCCCCGACGGAATCCATTCCTGGTGGCGGCCCCGGCGAGGATGCGCTGTCCCAGTTCACCGTTGATTTCACAGCCCGTGCCCGGGCGGAGGAATTCGATCCCATTGTGGGACGCGACGAGGAAATCCGGCAGGTCATTGATGTCCTGATGCGCCGCCGGCAGAACAACCCCATCCTGACCGGGGAAGCCGGCGTCGGCAAGACGGCCATTGTGGAAGGCTTTGCGCAGAAGATCGTCGCTGGCGACGTGCCACCTGCGCTGCTGGGCACTCGGCTTTGCGCGCTGGATCTTGGCCTGCTTCAGGCGGGCGCCTCCATGAAGGGTGAATTCGAAAAGCGGCTCAGGGCTGTCATCGACGCCGTTCACGGCTCCATCGTGCCGACCATCCTGTTCATCGATGAAGCGCACACGCTGATCGGCGCTGGTGGTGCGGCGGGTACCGGCGATGCAGCCAACCTGCTCAAGCCCGCCCTCGCCCGCGGCACATTGCGCACCGTAGCTGCCACCACCTGGTCGGAATACCGGCAACATTTTGAAAAGGACCCGGCACTGACCCGCCGGTTCCAACCGGTTCAGGTTGACGAACCGGACGAGGAAAAGTGCTTTGCCATGGTTCGCGGTCTGCTGGGGCCGATGGAAGAACATCACCAGGTGCGCATTCTGGACAGTGCCGTTCGGTCTGCCGTTTCGCTGTCTCATCGCTACATCCCCGCCCGTCAGCTGCCGGACAAGGCCGTCAGTGTCCTGGATACGGCGTCGGCGCGCGTCAACATTTCCCAGGCAGCGCAGCCTTCGCGACTGCTGGATCTCGCCGCCAAGAAGGGTTTTCTGGAGACAGAAAAACAGGCCCTGACCAATGACGCCGAGCTTGGCATGGAGCAGGAGGAAAAACTCGAAGCGCTGAATGACGCCATCGAGGAAACGGAAAAGAAAATCGAAACAGTACGTGCGGACTGGGAGCGTGAACGCAAGCTGGTCGCCGAAATCCGACGCCTGAACGCCGCCCTCACCGAATTGAGAGGTGGAGAAGCCGCACCGCACCCGGAAAGCGCCGAAATCGAAGACCCCGAGGAAGACAATCCGGCTCTGGTGCCGATCGACAAGATCGAACTGGATCTCGATGTCGATCTGGAAAACGAAGACGCGATCCGTGAGGCTCTGGCGGCGAAACGGGCAGAGCTCTCTGAAATTCCGGAGGACGACCGTATGGTCTACGCCTATGTCGATGACGAGGCGGTTGCCAGCATCATCTCCGACTGGACCGGCATTCCGGTCGGCCGCATGGTTCAGGACGAGATGCAGACCATCCTCAATCTGACCGACAGTCTGAACAAGCGCGTGATCGGTCAGGCACACGGGCTGGCAATGATCGCCAAACGCATCGAGACCAGCCGGGCACAGCTCGGCAACCCGGACAAGCCGATCGGCGTGTTCATGCTTTGCGGCCCTTCGGGCGTCGGCAAGACCGAAACCGCCCTGGCCCTGGCCGAAGCGCTCTACGGCGGTGAAGAAAGCCTGATCACCATCAACATGTCGGAATTCCAGGAGGCGCATTCCGTCTCCGGCCTGAAGGGCGCCCCTCCCGGCTATGTCGGATATGGCGAAGGTGGCCGCCTGACCGAAGCTGTCCGGCGCAAGCCCTATTCCGTGGTGTTGCTCGACGAGGTCGAGAAAGCCCACCCGGATGTTCACGAGATCTTCTTCCAGGTATTCGACAAGGGCTGGATGGAAGACGGCATGGGCCGGAAGATCGATTTCCGCAACACTCTCATCCTGCTCACTTCGAATGTCGGCACCGAGATCATCATGAATGCGGCCAGTCACATGCTGGACGCGCCGGTGTCGACCGACGAAAGCCAGGCGGCGACTGATCCCAATGCACCGGATCCCGAACAGCTTGCGGAATCTCTGCGTCCGGCCCTACTGGACGTGTTCCCGCCTGCCCTGCTCGGCCGGATCGTGACGATCCCGTATTATCCTCTGTCACCATCGATGCTCGGCTTCATCGTGCGCCTGCAGCTCAACCGCATCGTCAAGCGCGTCAAGCAGAACCGGGATGCCACGCTGACCTATGGCGACGATGTTGTCGCCCATATCGTCTCGCTGTGCCGGGACCCGGACAGCGGCGGGCGCATGATCGACAACATCATCACCAACGATCTTCTGCCAAAGCTGTCGCGAGCATTCCTGACCGCGCAGCTGCATGGCGAAGAGATATCAGAGGCTAGCTTGAAAGTGGGCGCCGACGGCCTGGACATAGAAACCACAAGCTCGGCTGCCGAAGCGGCGGAATAGTTGAACTGAAACGCCGGTCGGGGCGTCCCCGGCCGGCGGTAACGGGCTGCGGTCAATGAACCGTCAGAATATCGGTGATTGAACTGCGATAGTCGCGAATATCATTGCTGGCGACGGATTGCGGGGCGTCCGTTCCCGTTTCCATTTCAAAGGCGAGAGGGTCTGTCGGTTCGCCGCGCATCCGGATCTCAAAATGAAGATGCGGACCGGTGGACAGCCCCGTTGTCCCCACATAGCCGATCAGGTCTCCCGCCTGCACCACGGTCCCCATTTCAACGCCGTCCGCATATTCATGCATATGGGCGTACCGGCTGGTAATGCCGTCCTTGTGGGACAACTCGATGAAATTTCCGTAGCCGCCGCGGACGGCGCGATAGGTGACCTTGCCGGAGAAGGCCGCGCGGATCGGTGTGCCAGTCGGCGCCGCCCAGTCAACACCTGCGTGAAGCCGCTGGGTTTTCTTGATGGGGTGAAACCGCATACCGAATTTTGAGGTCAGCACCCCTTTGACCGGCACCAGCATGGCCCCCGACAAACTGACTTGTCCCCCCTCGTTGACACAGGCAAATCCGCGATTGCCCGGTGCCTTCATGACATAGCAGCGCACCGACCAGTCATTGCCGCGCCGGACGCCTGCAAACAACACCCTGCCCCCGCCCCGTTTCTCGTCGCGAGGCGCATCGGTGAAGACAAGACTGAACCGTTCATCATCCGTAATGGCGCGTTGCAGATCCGTCATGGGCGCCAGGTAGGCGATTGCCTCGCCCACGATAGAAGCGGGCACGGCATTCCGGACGGCCGTGGCATAGAGTCCGTCGATCAGGCGGTGTTTCTTGCCGGAACCCGGCCTTGGATCTTGCGCGATCTTGTCCTGCCCGATCTCCTGTCCAAACCAGGGATCGGCACCATGAACGTAAGTCGGTCCGTCTCGAGTGTTGGACATGGCAACCGTGCCCAGATACCCGTCCTTTGCATAAATCGAAATCTGCACCGGGCGATAGTAGTCGCCGACACGACCCAGCCGGTTCGGCATCCGGACGCCTCGCACTGCGATTTTATCGCCCACGACCAGATCGCTTTTCTTGAATTCAACCTCCATGAACTCCAGAAGCGTCTTGATTGCATCCGGATCAAATCCGTTCTCCGTCAGAAAGTCCTTCAGCGACAGGTCCTTTTCAATGACTTCCCGGATCTCGATCCGGCTTGGCCCCTGGCCGATCGGGCGCTCAGTGAGGTAAAGGTTCAGCGTGTCTGTCGCCGGCTTCAGGAAAACCGGCAAATTCTTTTCCGCCGGATCGGCGGAACCGCTGCCTTCTTCAATGGTCAGGCTGTCACTGTCGGCGCCGCCACCAAAATTGCCGAACTGGAAGTCCGCTTCATTACCGGGAGCACGAATGACCAGATTGCCGCTTTGATCCAGCATGCGGCTGTCGAGAACAAACGCTGACGCTGTCGGAATGGCCGCCCGCCCCGTGCCGCTGGCTGAAGCCGGAACCGATCGCTCTGTCAGGTCAATGCGCAGGCCCGCCGCGCTGCTCTCGAGCAGAACCGGATCTCCTGCGAGCGGAATGACCGCCGATTGGGCCATGTCGAAAAACGGATCGGCTGGCAGATCCAGATCATCGCCATTGGCAAGCGCCGTTTCGTTTTCCGCCGACGGTTCGGGCTGCTCCTCAACCGTCTCGTTTGTCGCCTCGGCAATCGCTTCGACGCTTTCTGCGGTCACCAGCTCCGGACCGGTTTCCCCTGGCGATGAAAACGAGATTGCGCCCGACGTAACGAGATGGGCCAAACCTCCAGCGACACCTCCAAAGAGCAGGCAACCAACAGCCAATGCAGCGTAGGTCCAAATGGGACCGCGTTTGCGACCGGATCTTGAAGGTTCCCGTGGTGGAGAAGGTGGCGGTGGTGTCGGCGGAGAGCTCGAGCCGGTACCTGGCTTGCGCGCCGATTGCCCGGACGGACGGATCACCGTCCGCTCGAATTCGGGACGGTTTTGACCCGGATCGTAGTTTTCAGGCCATTGAGCCATGCCGAGACCCTGAAAAGGCAGGCCAGGCCTGCGCGGTTCACCAACACTTCTGTTCCCAGATCATGCCGGATGACGTAGCGAGATGCAAAACGCGTTTGTGGAAGGCTCGTCTGAGTTTACCGGTTCAGATTGACCAGATTGCCGGGATCCGCCGCAATCTCCTTGCTGCCGGTTGCCTGCGTGTCTGTTCCATTGCGCGGTTCCATATACATTTCCGGCCGATCCAGTGTGAAAACGGAGATATCTGTGCTCAGACCGCGCAGTTGTCCGGTCCAGATTTCCGCAACCGGGTAGTCCTCAGGCAGTTTCTCGGCAACGGAGCCGCTGATCGCAAGACGAACCTTGCAGTCCTTTGCGACCGACTCAACGCGGCTGGCCGTGTTGACTGTTGTGCCCATGACAGTGAAGGACCGCCGGTGCTCTCCGCCGATATCACCGACGAGAACCGGCCCTGCATTCAGCGCAATTCGCAGGTCCAGGGGTGGCTGGCCGGTGATCTGGCGCAGTTGATCCAGCAGACCGATAATCTCCGCGGCTGCATCGACGGACGCTTTTTCCGGTGCTTCCACCTTGTTGGGTGCATTCCAGACCGCCATGATGGCATCGCCGATATATTTATCGATGTAGCCTTCGTGTTTGGTGATGACCCTGCCGATTTCATCAAAACAGGCATTGACCACCCGAACCACATCCCGGTCGGCGAGACTTTCGGACATCTTCGTGAAGCCGACAATGTCGATAAAGGCCACCACCACAGGACGCGTGTCGCCCCCCAGTTCCGGCAGTTGCTCCGAGGCGGCCATCTGCTTGATGACGTCCGGCGCCAGGTAGTGGCCGAACAATTTGACCAGGGACCTCTGCCGTCGCTGCAGGATACCGACCTTGCCGACACCTGACACCACCATGGCACTTAGACAGGCTACCGGCATCACACCGGGTGCGAGCAGCACGCCGGCACTCAATCCGACCAGGCTGATGCCAAGAGCGAGGACGCTCCCCAAAATCGCAACAAATGGCAAACTCGCAAGTGGCAAAAGCAAACCGGCAACAGCCCCAATGAGGGCAAACACGATTGCAAGCGCGGGCAGTGTTCCGGGGGCCGGATCCAGCGCGATACGGCCCGTTGCCGCGGCGGCGACAAAATCGGCCAGGATAAAGACACCGGCCGTTTGCGGCTGGACCCGCGGCCGGCCGCTTGGCCCGGTCTCAGCGCGTTCGGCCGGCAGATGAGGCAGAAACCTGTCGGAGTACAAGTGCTCGTCCTCAAAGGGCAACAAACCGCCGAAAAGCACGATCCGTCCTGCTGCGAACTCTCTAAGGTCCTTTTGCCCTGCCTCGGTTTCCAGAAGGTCCAGAACATCGATGAGAGACAGGTAGGGAATCGACGTGGCAAGTCTTGTTGAGGGAATGGCCGTGAAGCGCTCGGAAATCTGCACCCCGCCCTTGGCCAGCAGAGCGTCAATCAGGTGCGGCGATTCAGAAAGCGGCAGCCTGGGCGTGTGCTGCCGGACAACGCCGTCACTGTCTGTCGACACGATAACAGAGCGCACGCCTCCCTGCCCTGCCGCCGCGGTGAAAGACCGGTGCGGAACGCCGACTTCGGTGTGCGCAATGAAAACCCGGTCGCGGTTCTGATAAAGGTATCTCTGGAACGGAAGATCGAAGCCCTTCAGGCGCGGTTCGCCCGTGCTCGGATCAACAAAGGAATCGGCGCTGTAGGCAAAGACAAAATCATAGCCGACAGCGACGGCGCCAGCCTCCAGAAGCGCCTGCCCGGCTTCCGCCAGAAGCGGTGCCATCAGTACACGTGGAATTGGCGCCAGCCGTTCGGAGTTGAGCGCAACATTGTCCAGACCAACGACAAGCACGGGCGCGGATTCGACCCGATCCACGCCCTCGAATGCGGTCTTCACCTGGAAAAGGCGGTCCGTCACCCACCCTTCCCAGATGGCCTTTTTGGCGGATAATCCGATGGCGATGCCTGCCCCGGTCGCAACAAGCGCGATCAGGATCATGAGTTGCTTTCGGCCAAAGGCTGCGTCCGCAAAGCGGCCGCCTCCCGTCATTTCACAATGACAACGGCTGTTTTACGCCCGACCTGATCCGGATCGATGGTGAATTTCCGCATGACAACTCCATAATCCGGCGCCTTGCCTTGCAGGAAGAGCTCCACTTCGACAGCGTCATCTTCGCTCTCGCGATCCGGCATATCCGTCAAGATATTGTCGAGCGCATCAAAGTCGAAGCGCTTAGGTGCTCCACCTTCGAAGGAGACGAAAACAGTATCGTACTGGTCGCGCAACTTGTCATCGAAGCGCAGCATCAGCGAGGCTGCCTTTTTGTTTTCGAGATTGAGGCCGCGCAGGGTCACGGTCAGCCCCTTGTCCGCCTCGACATTTGTGCCGCTGTCGGCCTGCAGACAATTGCCGGCCCGAAGCACTTTCTCTTCACCGCCTTCCAGGGTGTATCCTTCCGAGGAAACGGTCAGAACACCGGAAGACAGGCGAACTTCCTGGCATGCCCCATAGTCGAGAAGATCGATATGACCATCGCCAAGCTCGACCACCGTTCCCGGCATCAGTTCGCTGAAAGCAGACACGCCGACATTTTCCGACTTGTCCAGAACAAGGGCAACGGGGTCAGCCAAGGCCGTGGCAGTCGACAGGCTCAGGACGGCGGCAGCTGTCAGAATGCGTTTCGAACTTCGTTCCGAACAAACGGATCTAAACATGTGTTTCATGACGGACTCCTCGGTCATTGGTCATTTTGCGACCCAGCCAAGTTCAGCGCCGATCGCATCGTCTATGGGCTGATAATATCAAAGAATGGCAAAACGAGTGTGGCCATGGTCACATAAAAGAGTTTTATGTCGCAACAACATACGCAAAATTTCGAACTAACCTGCGGGCTGTGTGTAAACCCCCGCGATGCCGATTGCAGCGGCCGATTGTCCGATCAGCTTCAACACACCAACCATCAGGTCCTTGCTGAGTTTCTGGCCATCGAGTGCAGCAAGAACCCCGACGAGTTGCGGCATCGGCTCGGCTGAGCGCACCATCACAATATGGTCGGCACCAAAGGGCAGTGCAGCTCTGAGATTGAGCACATAGGGTTCAAACGCCTGGATCGATGTGTCCCGGCCTTGCGGATCTGCGCGCCGGTCCGGCGCCAGGAGCCGCAAAGTTCCGTCCGCCTCCAACCCGAACACGGCCATGTAGCCATTCTGGTCCGAGGTCAGGCCGACCTTGAAAGCTGCCCCCTCCGGAATGTGGCCAACCGAGGGAATCAAGCGTCCCTCGATGGGCTGGCGATCCCGCGACAGTGCATAGAGATCGCTCAGGAAGACCCACTTTGCCACCACCGCTGCGAAACTATCCGCGTTCCTGGCATTTCCCCTGAGCACAACATCGCCAAACTTTGTCAGGACATCACCGGCCTCCACGTCCCAGAAAAGATCACCGGGACCGTCCGAACTCACGTCGAGCCGACCGCTATGCACCTTGGACAAATTGTCGAGTACCGGCAGTGCAGTCGCCGTGCTGGCGGCCAGTGTCAGCTTGCTGTCCTCCCGGCTCAGCAGATTGTCATCGACGCGCGGCAAAACGGCTGCGCGTGTGCCGCCACCGATGCTCAGGCTGGGAGACTGCCGACCTTCCGTGGCCACGCGAACCGTTTCCTGCAGGAAGCGGCTCAGCTCTTCCATGGATATGCCGCCATCGCGATCCAGGTCAGCCCGTCCTTCGACACCACGCGCAAAAGCCCAGCTCAAGGCGCCCCTGGGCTCACCAGCAATCATCAATTCCGGGATAACCTGTCCATCGACCGTTGCGCCGACATAGATCACGTTGGGCATCGTCTCACCGTCGAGATCCTCTGGTGCGGCCTTGGCAAGCAGAGGGTGTTGAGGCGCTGTTTTCAGCACATCGTCTTCAAATGCCGGCAAACCGACAAGCCGCGTGCCCAATCGCTCGATCCGCGGGTCGATCGAACGCGTCATGGTACCGGAGTGACAACTGTCCGCGAGAACCAGGACGCTGCGCTCCCCGGCGGCCCGGAGCATTGCGGCAACATCGTCGTCCCGCAACCGCTCGCCATTGCCAGGAGCCGCGACATCAAAGCCGGCCAGCAGAAAGACCTCGTCCATGCTGTCATCTTCGGACCCGGAGACCCATTCGGGCTCCTGCGCCCCGTGACCCGCATAAGACAGAACGAGCACATCATCAGGCTCAGAGCGCTCAATCAGGGCCTGCCAGTTCGTCAGAACGGCTTCGCGGGTCACAGCTTCATCATAGAGGGTGGTCAGGTCGCGCACACCTGCTGCTGTCAACGTCTCGGCAATGTCACGGGCATCATTGACCGCGCCCTTCAGCGGAGACACATGCTGATAGGCGTCGACACCGATGACAAGCGCCCGCCATTCACCGGCACTTGCAAATCCGGTGCCCGCAAACGAGAGCAACAGGCCAAGACAGAAACGCTGCAGGAACAGCATTGCCGGACGGCGGAAGGAAAACAGCATCTGGCTCAGGGTCCTAATGGTTTGGCTTAACCCCAGGAACCTCCACCGCCGCCACCTGGGCTGTCGTTGCCGCCGCCGCTATCGTTGCCACTACCGCTGTTGCTACCATCATTGCTGTCCCGCGGGGCGCTTGGCGCCGAAGCCGGTGTTGATTGCGGTGAGACCGTCGGGCCGGATGTGGTCGATCCGGACTGTGTCTGACACCCGGCGAGCACCAACAGCGCAGCCCCGGCGAGCGGCAATACAAACATGGGGGATCTCATTGTCATTCTCCTATTGTCTAAAACAGATCATAGCGTGGACGGTTCTGCTCCCACTGGTGTTTCACCAGCGCGATCAATGCATCGTCGCCTTTGACCGGCTTCCTGCCGGATGTTTCGAAAAACGCCGACAGGGCTTCCCTGGTTTTCCGGCCAGGCTGGCCGTCAACCGGACCAGGGGCAAAACCCAGATCAGTCAGGGCCTGTTGCAGTGCCTTTGCCTTCAGGTTTCGGGGTGCCTTGCCGAGTTCTGTCTTCGCCTTTTCTGCAGCCGGAGAGGACGGGTCGACAGCAACCGACATGGCCAACATGCGCACCCGATCACGGCCCGCAGACTCACCGGTTTCCTTGCCGAGCATCCAGGCGGTGTTATAGGCGCCCCAGGCATCGCCCCGCTGGGCACTTTCGCGGAACCAGCGCGTCGCCTCCGCAGCGCTCTTCTCGACACCTTGCCCGTTGAAATATAGCAGGCCGATAGCGGTTCCAGCCGCTGGGTGCCCGCCGTCATGGGCCTTCTTGAACCATCCAAACGCAGCTTCAAAATCCTGCGGCACGCCTTTGCCATCCCGGTAAAGCGTTCCCATGTTCAGAAAACCGTAGATGTCCTGCCGCGCTGCCGAGCGGTTATAGTAGTAAACTGCCCTGTCGACATTCTCGTCAACATGTTGACCACGCAGGTAAAAGCCGCCGATTGCATTGAAGGAAAACGTGTGACCGGCCTCGACGGACTGGAGCAGCTTTTCCATGCCCGACTGTTCGTTCTGTGCCGTGCCCTCGCCCTTGATCTCGGCCATGCCGAGGGAATGCAACGCATAAGCGTCACCGCGCTCTGCGGCCTTGCGATAAAGATCGACCGCCTTGCCGCGATCCCTGTCGATCCCCGCTCCCAGGAAATACATGCGTCCAAGCACCTGACCGGCGCGGACATGGCCCATCTGGTAGGCCTGATCAAAATAGGCGGCTGCCTGATCGAGATCCCCGGCGGCAAACGCACCTCTGCCTCTCTGGAAGACAAAACGCCCGATCCCTGGATAGGCAGCCATGGCCGAGGCGCAGGCAGCGTCCACCTTGGCGCTGTCCAACGCGTTGGCAAGACGGCCATCGGTCACGGCCTGAAGATCAAAAGGCTGCGTCGCAAGCGCGTCGCATTCCGTGACGCGGGGCTGAACCGTTTGCGTGATCGTCCTTGCAGTTCCTCCCTCCGCAGAGGGCAACTCCAGAACAAAACTGCCGGATTGGTCCTCGGTTCCGATTTGCGGCCGTAACGTCAGTGACGAAAGCGCGTTGGCCGGAAACCGGTCGCCTGCCTGCAACAGTCTGCCGTCGGCCGCGAGCTGAAGATCAGCATCGACGGAAACCACCTTGAGCCAGTCACTGGTCGCCGGCAGGCCGACTGCCGGAGCCTGCGGATAGACCGTCACCGGCCCCACGCCGATGTCGGCCTCTACCGGACCGGAAGCGGCGCGGTTCTCAAGCCAGGCAAGCAGTTCCTGCAAGACCTCGGTCTTAGTGTCTTCAGGTTCAATCTGTTCTGCAGGCGCGGCTGATTGGGCCACGGTCACCGAGGCAATTGCAGAGACGTTACCGCCCCATTCATCCGTCACCTGGTAGCTGATCAGCTCGATATCGCCTGCGCTTGATCCCGTGGGAACGAATTCCAGACTGGCAAGCTCCGAAACCGTCAGCTCCGTCCCCTCAGACACCGATCGACCATCCGGCAGTCTGAGTTCGCCCTTTTCCGGGCTCAGCGTCACTTTCGCCGTCAGTTTGCCGCCCTCAGGCTGAACCGGTTCCGGAATACTCAACTGATGAGCAGTGGCATCGACCGGGACCGTCACCCGGTGATGGGCCGTTACGATGGGTTCAGGCTTTGGCGGCACGAAATAGAAACTGGTGACCAGCGTTGAGTCCTCGTAAGGAATCTGCTGCCCACCAGTCTTGCGAACCACTTCATCGCGAACCTTGGTCATCAGGTCCTTGATTTCGAGCTTGGGATCAAGCGCGTTGCTGACGACCGACGAGGTGAAGGGGCTCATCGGCCCCTCGCCGTCATAGGCCACCTGGCCCGGGCGCGTCGCATAAGAAATGAAACTGCCCAGCTTGTTCGGAATGCGCCTCAGGCCACGAGTCTTGCCAAGTGCATATTCTTCTTCGCCCCAGAACAGGCTGCCAATTTCGAAAGGATTGTCGCGGCATGCATCCAGCATCACGATCTGTAGACTTGAAGCCGCTTTCATATAATCGAGAAGATGCGAAACCTTGAGGCTCTCAAACTCGAGGTCATACTGCGACGAGAGCTTTGCATCCACGGGCAGAATGAAGTTCGAATCGCCAACCTGCAAGGCGTGACCGGAATAGTAAAAGAGCGCCGTGTCGCCATCATTCAGTTCCCGCAGAAAGCGGCGAACGACCTGCTCCAGGTCCTTCTTGCTCAAATTCGTGCCGATTGTGACATCGAAGTCCGCTTCGCGCAGGATCCTTGTGATTTCCCTGGTGTCATTCAGCGGGTTCAGAAGCGGTTCGACATATTGATAGTCCTGGTTGCCGATGACCAGGGCGACGCGGCGGCCCTCTTCCGAGGGTGTTGAAGCCTCGGCTGTCGCAGCTGAAAGCGCGAGCATGGACGACGCCAGAAAACCGAAGCGGATCCTGCGCAAAACCGGAACACTTCCCGATTGTGCCGGCTCTCGGGTCCGCCGACGGGCGAGAGGTAAAAAACTGCGTGTCTGCATATCATCCTCAGCGCTGGAACTCGAAAATCAGTTTCGCGCCTGAACCCTGCCTTGTCTGTGACAAAACTCACAAGAAGGAACGAACCGGCTCAGTCGCGACCGGCACCCCCAAATCAAATACCCTAACGTAAAGTGATACATACTTGCCGCTGTGTGGCAAGCCATTGCGTGCAAACAAAAAGCTGAGCTCCGGACCCCAAGGATTTCAATTCTGCGCGAGTCGACCTACGCTATCAGAACGCCCCTTGAACCGATGGAAACCATGACAGCTGACCTCACCATCCGTCCCTTGCGGGGAGACGAGATCCATATTCCCCTCAACATGGCTCAAGAAGAAGGCTGGAACCCGGGCCTGGAAGACGGCACCGCCTTTTTTGCCGCGGACCCCACAGGCTATTTTGCAGGTGAGATCGACGGCAAGCTGATCAATGTCATCTCAGCTGTCCGCTATGGCGACGCTTTCGGCTTCATCGGCCTCTACATCTGCAAACGTGAATTTCGAACGCGAGGCTACGGTCACCGGATCTGGGACCACGCGATGGCCTATCTGGGCTCCAGGGTCATTGGCCTTGACGCAGTCAACGAACAGACGGCCAGCTACGCTGAACACGGCTTCAAGTCAAAATACAGGAATATCCGCCAGACCGGGACATCCCTCTGCGATACACCGATGGACCCGCGTCTCGCTCCGCTCGGCCAGGGTCTCTACCCGTCCATTCGCGACTATGATCTGGAGTTCTTTCCGGCGCCACGACCGGAGTTTCTTCAGCTCTGGACTGCACCGATGCTCGAAACCCGCCGCGGCTTCGCTTTCGTCGAAGATGGCGGCGTTCGCGGTTACGGTGTGATCCGGCAATGCCATGAAGGCTACAAGATCGGCCCGCTCTTTGCGGATACACCGGAGATAGCCGATACGCTGTTCCGGGCACTTGCCGGCCAGGTCAAGGGTCAGATGGTTATCCTGGACACCCCGGAACCAAACGCAGCGGCGCTGCTTTTGGCAGAACACTATGAACTGTCACCAGAATTCGAGACGTTCCGCATGTATCGCGGCGCGGTTCCGGATCTTCCCCTGGATCAGATATACGGCATAACAACGTTCGAACTGGGTTAGCAACCGTACGCGATTGCCCGGTTCTGTCCGCGCTCAGTGGTCTACGTTGCGATAAGCAAGGATCGCGCCTGCCAGATCCTCAAGGGCAGCGCCAACCGACTTGAACATGGTCACCGTGCCATCGGATTGCCGACCAGGATGGTCTCCACGGCAAAGCTCGTAAAGATCCGCCCTGATGTCGGATTGGGAAATGAGGCCCGATTGCAAAGGCTGAACGATGTCGCCACCTTCGCTCAGGCAGCCGTCGCGTGTATCGACATAGATCTCGGCCCTCTGGACGAGGTCATCATCGCTTTCGCGCATGCTCGGCTTGAACGCCCCGACCAGATCGACATGCGCGCCGTCCTTGAGATGCGCCCCGCGAATAAGCGGCTCCGTGGAAAGTGTTGCCGCGCTGACGATATCAGCCTGGGAAAGCGCCCCGTTCAGCGTTTCGGCCGGCCTGGCGGACACGGGCAAGCTCTTCTCGATTTCCTCGGCGAGTTCTGCCGCCTTTTCCCTGGACCGCCCCCAGACCGTGACTTCCTCGATGGCACGAACAGCCATGTGGGCCTCGACCAGATTTGGCGCCAGTCTGCCTGTCCCCAGCACCAGAAGGTGCCTGGCATCGGAGCGTGCGAGATAGCGCGCCGCAAGAGCGGACGCGGCCGCGGTGCGACGGGCTGTCAGCTCACCGCCATCGACGAGCGCAAGCATTTCACCGGTGCGCGCATCCGACAGCAGATACTGAGCCGCAACTGCCGGCAGGTTCCGCTCCGAGTTTCCAGGCACAACCGTCGCAACCTTTACACCCGCGTAGCCACCCGGAACCCAAGCAGGCATGAGCAACATGGTTCCGTCCGGTTCACCTGGAATTTCCATGTCGTGATGATGGCGTGTCGGCATGACACATCCGGAGCGGAACATGTCAGCCAGTGCGTCGATCAGGTCCGGAAACGGCAGGGCATCACGGGTCTGGGCGTCGGTTAACAGCAGCATCTTGAACCATTTGACATTGATTAAATTTCGAAGGACCAAATCACATTCAGCCCAACAGTCCAAGTGCGGTTGCCGGCCGAAACGTTCCGGATGTGTCAGGAAAGGTCGAAGATCATCATGACATAGGCAGCAAACAGGGAAAGGTGCACGGCCCCCAGAAGGTAGTTCGTCGTGCGGCTGCCAAAGGTCAGCAGACTGACAAACAGGGTCAGTACCAGAAGGGCGATATCGGCCGGTTTCAACCCCAACTCAATCGTGAGACCGGTGATCCAGCCAACAAGCAGCACCGCGGGCACTGTCAGGCCGATGGTCGCAACGGCCGATCCAAGACAGATATTGACCGCGCGCTGCAGCTTGTTTTCGCGCGCCGCCTGAAGGGCACTGAGCCCTTCGGGCATCAGGACCAGTGCGGCAACGATAAACCCGCTGAGGGCCAGGGGCGCGCCCAGCCCACCGATTCCGAACTCGACGTAAAGTGCCAGCTTCTTTGACAAAAGAATGATCGGCACCAATGCGCCAAACAGACCAACCACGTGGAAGGGCAAAGACCGCACGACAACGCCGTGATGCCCGTGATCGTCATCGCTCTGGTCCGGCTGCCTGAAGATATCGCTGTGCGTCACGGTCTGGATCGCGAGGAAGACGCCGTAAAGCAGAATGCACATGATCACGTCGAACCCGGCCTGAAGCGGCGACAACTCACCGCCAGGTGCAGAATGCGTGAACCGGGGCAACACAAGCGCGAAAATGGCTAGCGGCACCAATACGGACAGAAACGCCTGTGCGCCCTGAAGATTGTAGGTCTGGTTCCTGTGGCGCAGCCCTCCCATGAGAAGGCACAGGCCGATCAGGCCGTTCATGACAATCATGACAACGGAAAACATGGTGTCGCGCGCCATGGTCGGTGCCGCGTCACCTGACAGCATGATGGCGACAATCAGGGCGACTTCGATGCCGATTACCGCCAGCGTCAGGATCAGGGTGCCATAAGGTTCGCCCAGGATGGTCGCAAGGCATTCCGCGTGGCGGACAACGGAGAAGGCGCACCACATCACCGTCGCAAATATGCCCCCAAGAAGCATCAGGGACGGCCCGATGCCTACATATTCGGGTTTGAGTGTATCCCCGAGCAGGAGAAACACCGCAAAAACAAGGAAACCGGTCAAGCTGGGCAGTTCGGATTTCAGCACGTTCTGGCCCCCGACCGAGAATCAAGACATGAGACTCCGAACTATAGGCTGCTCCCCGAACGGGCTGCAACCGGACCAAGACCTTGCGCAAAAAAGCGAAAGGACCGGCGCTGAGCACCGGTCCCCTTCATTGTCATCAGCGTCAAAAGTCAGATGGCCAGGTATTCCTGGCGAAGCTCTGCATTGTCGAGAACCTCCTGGGCGGAACCGTCAAACACCACTTCACCCATGTCGAGGATCACAGCCCGATCAGCCAGGTGAAGGGCTGCAATCGCGTTCTGTTCCACGATGATCGTGGTCATGCCGAGTTCCTTGACACCTTCCAGGATGCGTTCAATCTCCTGAACGATAACCGGCGCCAGTCCCTCGTAGGGCTCATCCAGCAGTAACAGCTTGATGTCCCTTGCCAGAATGCGCGCAACGGCCAGCATCTGCTGTTCACCACCCGACATGGTCACCGCTTCCTGGGACCTGCGTTCCGCAAGACGCGGAAAGTGATCGTAGATGCGCTCGATCGACCAGCCTTTCGGCTCCGCAATCTGGGACAGTTCCAGATTTTCCTGAACCGTCAGTCCCGGAATAATCCGGCGATCTTCAGGGACCAGTCCGACGCCGCAGCGCGCCGCCTGGTAACTCTGCATGTCATGCAGCGCCTGGTGGTCCAGCCAGACCTCGCCATGGGTCAGCTGCGGATCGTCCATGCGGGCAATGGCTCGCAAGGTGGAGGTCTTGCCTGCACCGTTCCGGCCCAGCAGTGCCAGGATTTCCCCTTCCCTCACGTCAAAGCTGACGCCTTGCACGATATAGCTTTCGCCATAATAGGCATGCAGGTCCCACGCGGAGAAATAGGCTGGCGCTGCTCCGGTTGCCTTTTTGGGTTTGATGCCAGGCGCCTGTTTGCCGGCAAAATGATCGTCAAGCAGGGTCACAGATGCGCTCCTCCCAGATAGGCTTCCTGCACACGCGGATCGCCCTTGATGTCTTCCGGTTTGCCCTCGGCGATGATTGTGCCTTGCGCCAGCACCGTCACCTTGTCAGCAAGGGAAAACACAACATGCATGTCGTGTTCGATCACGACCTTGGTGATGCCGCGATCGCCAATGCGTTTCAGAAGATCGATCGTGTTGTTGGTGTCGGCGCGCGACATGCCCGCCGTCGGTTCATCGAGCAGCAGGAGCTTCGGATCCTGCGACAGGCACATGGCAAGCTCCAGCCGGCGCTTGTCGCCGCGAGACAGCGAACTGGCGATGATGTCCCGCTTTTCGGCGAGCCCCACATCTTCCAGCATGTGCATGGCCTTGTCACGGATTTCGGCATCCTGGTCGACCCGGGCAAAGGCATGCAGAGCGAACTCGCCGTCCCGCTTTGCCAGGGCCGGGATAATGATGTTTTCCATCAGGGTCAGATCATCGAAGATCTCCGGTGTCTGAAAGACGCGTGACACACCAACCTGGTTGATCTCATGCGGCTTCATGCCGGTCAGCGAAATGTCGCCAAACATCACGCTGCCCGTGTCCGGGGCAAGCCGGCCGATCATGCAGTTGAGAAAGGTCGACTTGCCGGCCCCGTTGGGGCCAATGATGGCGTGAACCGTGCCCTCCTCGACGGCGAAGTTCACATTGTTGAGGGCCCGAAGTCCGCCGAACGACTTGTTCACACCCTCGACACGTAGGATTTCCATATTAGTTCACCTTATTCTGCAGGGGCTGCGGAAGCCTGGGCAGCGGAGTTGTCTTCAGACGGCGGCTTGCGCTTGAAGAGGCGACCGATGCGCTCCAGGCCTTCCATGATGCCACCTGGCAGGAAGATCACGATCAGCATGAACATGATGCCAAGCGTCAGGTGCCAGCCCTTGCCGATGAAGGGATGGATGACGAACACAAGGGCGTCAGCCAGACCATCGGGCAAACCGGAGAACCAGCCATAGAGAATGTTGTCGTTGATCTTGGAGAAGATGTTCTCGCAGTACTTGATGAAACCGGCGCCCAGAACCGGACCGATCAGGGTCCCTGCTCCACCGAGAATGGTCATCAGCACGACCTCACCCGACGCGGTCCATTGCATGCGCTCTGCACCGGCAAGCGGGTCCATCGCGACCATCAGGCCACCGGCCAGGCCGGCATACATGCCCGAAATCACGAAGGCTGCGAGCGTATAGGGCTTGCTGTTGAGGCCTGTGAAGTTCATCCGCTGCTGGTTGGATTTGACCGCGCGCAGCATCATGCCGAAAGGCGAGCGGAAGATCCGGACGGCGATGTAGAAGGCCACCATCATCACGACGGCACACAGATAATAGCCGGCATTGAAGGTGAACAGCCATCCGCCCATTGAGAGCTCGAAACTCTCGCGCATCGGGAGACCGAACAGGTTTGCCTGCGGAATAGAACCGTCAACCTGGCTGACCCCGAGAACCCGCGGATCGTCGAGTGCAAGCTGAAGACCTGTTTCACCGTTGGTGATCGGTGTCAGGACCGAATAGGCCAGCGAAAACGACATCTGAGCAAAGGCAAGCGTCAGGATCGAGAAGTAGATGCCGGACCGCCGCAGGGAGATGTAACCCACAAGAAGCGAAAAGAGACCTGCAAACACGACGGACATGAAGATCGCCGGGATGACGTTCATCGTCAGCAGCTTCATCATCCAGACACCGGCGTAGGAACCGACGCCGAGGAAGGCGGCATGACCGAAGCTCAGATAGCCGGTCAGGCCGAAGAGGATGTTAAAGCCGATCGCGAAAATGCCGAAGATCAGGAAGCGTTGCATCAGATCCGGGTAGCCGGCATTGAACTGAGCCAGTTCGGAGTTTTCCGGAAACGGGTTCAGCAGGAAGGGGGCGAGCACCACAAGAACCAGCACAAGCAGGAACATATAGGTGTCTTTTTTGTTGAGTCCCAACATGTTTTAGCTCTCCATGACACCCTTGCGGCCCATCAGTCCCCGCGGGCGGGTCAGAAGGATCACGATGGCAACGAGATAGATGATGATCTGGTTGATGCCCGGCAGCAGAGCCACGACCTGCGCCATGGAGGCAAAACTTTCCAGAATGCCCAGCAGGAAGCCGGCGAGCACCGCGCCCGGCAGGGAGCCCATGCCTCCGACGACGACCACCACGAAGCTCAGAACCAGAAAGTCCATGCCCATGTGGTAGTTCGGCGAGTTGATCGGCGCATACATGACACCCGCGAGCCCCGCGACCACCGCTGCAAGCGCGAACATGAACGTGAAGCGCTTGTCGATGTTGATGCCCAGAAGCCCGACGGTCTGACGGTCTGCCATCCCTGCCCTGACCACCATGCCGAAGGTGGTGAACTGCAGGAACGCGAAGACCGCGCCGATGATGCCAACGGCAAACAGGAAGTAGACGATACGCCAGTAGGGATAAATGATCAGGTTCGGATCCATGCCGACGAGGACACCGAAGTCCAGGCTGCCGGCGAACGCATCCGGTGCCGGCGTCGGGATCGGGTTGGCGCCGTAGAAATACTTGATGATTTCCTGGAGCACGATGGCAAGGCCGAAGGTCACCAGGATCTGATCAGCATGCGGACGCTTGTAGAAATACTTGATCAGACCCCGTTCCATGAACAGGCCGACAAGGGCCATGATCGGTATCGAGAACAGGATCGCGAGTGGCACCGACCAGTCGATGATCGCTGCTCCGGTCTCCGGCCCGAACCACGCCTCGACATAAGGCGTTTCGACCTTCAGCGGATTGCCGAGGAAGTCGGTGCGCTCAGGGTCTACGGTGGTGAACGACAGAGACAGGAGACGGTTGAGGGTCACGGCACAGAAGGCGCCGATCATGAACAATGCACCGTGTGCAAAGTTGACCACGCCCAGTGTGCCAAAGATCAGGGTCAGACCAAGGGCAATCAGCGCATATGCTGAGCCTTTGTCGAGCCCGTTCAGAATTTGAAGAAGTATCGCGTCCATCGCTCTTCGCTCGGATCAGAAGCGCGTGCGGTCCCAGCCCTCAATCGCGCAAGTGTTTAAAGGATCAGGCAGGGCGGAAGACCGCCCTGCCTGTCTGAACGTCGGATATCAGGCGCCCGGGTTACAGGTGCCGAGCTGACCGCCAGCCATCTGCGGGTGGTTCGGGTCATAGGTGACCTGCTCCACCGGAGTGACTTCGACAATTTCCAGAAGGTCGAACTCGGAGGTCGGGTTTTCCTTACCCTTCACGACGAGAACGTCCTTGAAGCACTGGTGGTCTTCGGCGCGGTACAGCGTCTTGCCGTTGCCCAGACCGTCGAACTCGTAACCTTCCAGGGCTTCAACAACACCGCACGGGTTGAACGTGCCTGCACGCTCGACGGCATCTGCATAGAGAAGCGCCTGGACGTAGCAGGTGTGCGCTGCCTGGCTCGGCGGGAAGCCGTATTTCTGACCGAAGGACTGGACGAAGGCCTTGGAGCCCGCATCCTGCAGCGACCAGTGCCAGTTGGTGGAGCCGAAGATGCCCTTAACGTTTTCACCGGCACCCTTTGCCATCAGGCGGGAGTAGAGCGGAACGATGATTTCGAAGTTCTTGCCGTTGACGACCTTGTCGCGCAGACCGAACTGAACGGCGTTGGTCAGCGAGTTGACCATGTTGCCGCCGTAGTGGTTCAGAACGAGCACGTCGGCGTCGGACTGCAGAACCGGGGTGATGTAGGCCGAGAAGTCGGTTGCCGCGAGCGGTGTCTTGACGGTCTCGACGGTTTCCCAGCCCAGAGCCTCGGTGGATTCACGCACGGCCTGCTCGGTGGTGTAACCCCAGTTATAGTCTGCGGTCAGGTGATAGGCCTTACGGTCGGCACCGTAAGCATTCTTCAACACCGGTGCCAGTGCGGCGCCGGACATGTAGGAGTTGAAGAAGTGACGGAAACCGTTGGCGCGCTTATCCTTGCCGGTGGTGTCGTTGGAGTGGGTCAGACCCGCCATGAAGATCACGCCGGCTTCCTGGCAGAGTGCCTGCACGGCCACGGCCACGCCGGACGAGGAACCGCCGGTGATCATGATGGCGCCGTCTTTTTCGATCATCGACTTCGCGGAAGCGCGCGCCGCATCGGATTTGGTCTGCGTGTCGCCCGTGACGAATTCCACTTTCTTGCCAAGGATACCGTTGCCCTTGAGAGCCTTGGACGAGAAGGTGTTCATCATGCCGCCGTCGCCACCACCGTTCAGGTGCTCAACGGCCAGCTGATAGGCGCGCAGTTCGTCTGCCCCCTCATCGGCATAAGGACCGGTCTGCGGAACGTTGAAACCGAGTGTGACGGTCGAACCGGTCGGCTCGTTCAGATAGCCCGCGGACCAGGCTCTGCTGGTGAAGATGGTCGGCGTTGCCAGAGCGGCACCGCCCAGCGCACCTGCACGCAGGATTGAACGGCGATTAAGGGGTTTGCGAATTAAGCTCATACTTTCCTCCCAGAAAGGCGCGGCGGTCCACCTCGGACACGCCTGCGAGTAGCTGTACAGCCGCAAGCAATTCTGGCCCGTTCCCCGTCCGGATGCCCGGCTCCTCTGCGCCAAAACTGCAAGCTGTGAAAACTGTAAAAAAAACAAATGCGCGACAGCAATACGACTATCGGAGCGCCCTTTCCTCACAAGTCCTTATACTTTCGAAGTAATCGCGGCTAAACAATCGAATTTCGTCAAGAGATTGCTGCATTGCACCATTCTTTTTCTAACCTGAATGCAGGGAGTTAGATGGCAACTCTATCGCGATGCAAAATTACTTTTACGTAATGGTCAAAAGGATGGGTTGCAGGCCGGTTGTTAGACCAAAGTGCAACTCCCAATCCTGCTCCCGGAGGCCTGTTTGACGATCACGGGCGCAGATAGCTATCAAGCTTCTCCTATCTGCTCTGGCACAGGACTGAACCGTTATGAGTCTGCTGACCTCCCTCGACGCCCTTCACGCACATTACGGCACCGCCGGCGAAGCCTCCTTGATCAAGGAGATCAACCATTTGAGTACCGCCTACCGGCAAATCGTTGAAACAGCCCGGTTTTGCGCCCTGACCACAGCGGGACCCGAAGGTCTGGACTGCTCGCCGCGGGGAGACGACGATCCGGTCGTCAGGATACAGGATGAGCGTACGTTGCTGCTTCCGGATCGACGTGGCAACAACCGGATCGATTCGCTGCGCAACATCGTTCGTGACCCACGCGTTTCGCTGATGTTCATGGTCCCAGGCTGGAACAATGTCCTGCGTGTGAACGGCAAGGCCGTGCTCTCGGTAGATGCAGATCTACTTGCGTCGTTCGAAAAGGAGGGCAAACAGCCGCGATCGGTGATCATCGTGACAATTGAAACCGTGTATTTCCAGTGCGCACGCGCCATCATGCGCGCAGATCTCTGGAACCCAGACCGACGCGTTTCCAAGGGAGACTTGCCGACACCAGGCATGATCATGCAGGAAATCAAGGACAGCTTTGACGGCAGGAGCTATGATGACACCTGGTTGGACCGCGCCCAGAAATCAATGTGGTAGGTGCCATGATCACACGTCGTCAATTTGTGAAGCAGGTAACGGTCCAGGCGGCCGCGCTTACCGCTATTCATGTGGGGTGCACCAGAGTGTCCAACGCATCAAACACCTTTGGCCTTCCGGAAGGGTTCTTCGTTCCGGCCGAAGAGGACCGGCATGAACGCACCTTCATGCAATGGCCTGTCAACAGGACCGTTCATCCGGACAAATGGTTTTTGAAGGATCTGCAACAATCCATCGCAGATGTTGCCAACGCGATCTCGGACTTCGAACCCGTCGTGATGCTGATGGGCTCCCAATACCGGCCTGCTGCACGCAAACTGCTTTCACAGCAGGTAGAAATCTGGGATATCGCGACAGATGATCTGTGGTGCCGGGATGCCGGTCCGCTTTTTGCCATTGATGGCAAGGGAGGCCTTGCCGTTTCCGGAATCCGCTTCAACGGTTGGGGCGGCAAACAGGTTCACGGCCAGGACGGGCTTGTCGCACAAAGGGTCGCAGACGGACTGGGCGTAACGGTCTATGACAGCGGCCTTGTCGGTGAACCGGGTGGCGTGGAGTGGGATGGAGCAGGAACGCTACTTGCTCATGAAAGCTGCTGGGTCAATCCAAACCGCAACGACCTGTCCAAAAAAGACATCGAAACAAGGCTGCTTGCCGCCTATGGGGCAGACAAGATGATCTGGGCGCCGGGCGTTGCCGGCCTCGACATCACCGACGATCACATCGATGCGCTGGCGAGATTTGTGCGTCCCGGCACGGTGATCATACAGGTGCCCTATCCCGAAGACGACGACCCGTTCTCGGTGTCGGCGCGCGAGACGCTGTCCATCCTCAAGGCTGCGCGGGATGCGGCCGGCCGGAAGCTGGAAGTTGTCGAGATCCCCTCCCCGGTGCAAACGCGTGTCCGGTCTGATGAATTCGTGTCCTCCTATGTCAACTACTATGTCTGCAACGGCGCCGTAATCTGCGCCGAATTCGGCGACCCGGAGACCGATCAGGAAGTTGCCGGCATTCTCGGCGAGCTTTACCCTGATCGCGAAATCGTCAGCCTGAATGTCGATCCGATCGGCGAAACCGGAGGCGGCATTCACTGTGCGACCCAGCAGCAGCCCGCAACCGGCTGATGAACATCTATCCATATCCCCTCCACTCTCTTGGAACGCGCCTGATAACGCTCCATATCTGCTTTTGACCCTTTCCAACCTCTGAGGATTTCATGACCGCGAATCCGCTTCTCGACGACTGGACAACCCCGTTCCAGCTGCCCCCATTTTCGCTGATCGAGCCGTCTCATTTCGAAGAGGCATTTGATGCCGCCATGTCCGAAGCGCGGGCGGAGATTGATGCCATTGCAAGTCAGGACGATGCCGCGACCTTTGAAAATACCGTTGTTGCCCTGGAAAAAAGCGGAGAAGCCCTGACCCGTGTTGCCCGCACATTCTTCAATCTGACGGGCGCTCATACCAATGAGGCCCTTCAGAAGATCGAACGGTCGGTGGCACCCAAGCTGGCCAAACACGGCTCTGATACGCTTTTGAACGCCCGTCTCTATGCCCGGGTCGCCGCTCTTTGGAATGACCGGGAAGCGCTTGGGCTGACTGCAGAAGATGCTCGTGTTCTGGAGCGGTATCAGAAAATGTTTCAACGGGCGGGCGCCGGTCTGGACGAAGCCGGCAAAACGCGGATGGCTGAGATCTCCCAAAAGCTGGCAACACTCGGAACGAGCTTCTCCCAGAATGTTCTGAAGGACGAAGCCGACTTTCAGCTTGTCCTGGAGACAGAAGAAGACAGAGCCGGACTGCCCGATTTTCTGGTGACGACAGCCGCTGAAGCCGCCAAGGAGCGCGGTCTGGACGGCAAGCATGTCATCACCTTGTCGCGATCTTCGATCGAACCCTTCTTGCAGTTTTCGACAAACCGGTCTTTGCGGGAGGAAGCCTTCCAGGGATGGACGTCTCGCGGGGAAAAGGAAGGTGACACGGACAACCGCGAGATCATTCGTGAAACGCTCTCATTGCGCGCGGAGAAGGCAGGCCTGCTCGGATTTGCGAATTTCGCCGCTTACAAGCTTGACGACACGATGGCCAAAACACCCGATCAGGTCCGGGAACTTCTGACACGGGTCTGGGCTCCTGCGGTGGCGCAAGCGCGTGACGAGGAAGAAAAACTGGCTGAACTGGCTCAGCGCTCCGGTGAGAACCACGCCATTGAACCCTGGGACTGGCGCTTCTACTCCGAAAAGGTTCGCAAGGAAGAACACGATCTCGATGAGGCGGAGCTGAAGCCCTACCTGCAGCTCGACAACATCATCCAGGCTGCCTTCGACACGGCAACCCGGCTATTCGGTGTCTCATTCCGGGAGCTGGAAGGCCTGCCGGTCTATCATCCCGATGTTCGCGTCTTCGAAGTCCTCGACAAGAGCGGCAACCATGTTGGCCTGTTCCTGGGCGACTATTTCGCTCGGTCCTCCAAACGTTCGGGCGCCTGGATGAGCGCATTCCGCTCGCAGCACAAACTGGACGGCAACGTCACGCCGATCATCGTCAACGTGATGAATTTCTCAAAAGGCGCGCCCGGTGAGGCGACACTTCTGACCTTCGATGATGCCCGGACCCTGTTCCACGAGTTCGGCCATGGGCTGCACGGGCTCCTGTCCGATGTGACCTATCCCATCATCTCCGGCACAGGAGTGGCACGCGACTTCGTGGAATTGCCGTCGCAGCTCTACGAACACTGGTTGTCCCAACCCGACGTGCTGTCCAGATTTGCGGTTCATTACAAGACCGGCGAACCAATGCCCTCCGCGCTGCTGGACAAGCTGCTGGCGGCGGCCAACTTCAACCAGGGTTTTGCAACGGTCGAATACACGGCATCCGCCCTAGTCGATCTCGAACTCCATCTGCTGGAGAACCCTGGTTCACTCGATACGGCGGAATTCGAGAAGCAGCAACTTTCCGGCATCGGCATGCCAAAGGCGATCACGATGCGTCATCGCATACCGCATTTCCAGCATGTCTTTTCCGGGGACGGCTACTCGGCCGGCTACTACAGCTACATGTGGTCGGAAGTCATGGATGCGGATGCCTTTGGCGCCTTTGAGGAAAAGGGCGATATCTTCGATACAGAGACGGCGAACAAGCTGCTGACCTTCATCTATTCGGCAGGCGGACGCCAGGATCCGGAGGACGCATACGTTGCCTTCAGAGGCAGAGCTCCCAAGATCGATGCCCTGCTTGAAAAGCGCGGCTTTGCAGCCTGACCCCGCGGCCGGCCGTTTGGCCGGCCACATGGCCCCGGCCAAACGGATCGTGACATCATGAACTCTCAGCCTGACCACTCCTCGAAGGCGCCAACCGCAAATCTCCTGCGCATCTCCATGTTTCTGGCCGGGCTCTCGGGAGCAACTGGCGTTGTATGCCTTGCCCTGTCGGCGCACTCCAGCGCCTCGCCCCTCCTGGAAACGGCTGCGCAGGTCCTGCTGTTTCATGCACCCGCCTATCTCGGCCTCGGTGTCCTGGCGCAGGTCAGGCGTATCCTTCTACTGCCGATCGCGCTGCTCCTGCTCACCTCGGGCCTCTGTCTCTTCTGTGGTGATCTGTTGCTGCGCAGCTTCGCAGACGTAAGACTTTTCCCGATGGCCGCGCCGACGGGCGGCTTTCTTCTCATTCTTTCGTGGCTATCGGTCGCGCTCGGAGCTTTACGTGTTCGGCCCAAGTGACTAAAGCCTGTCGATGAGGTATTTCGGACGCGATTGACGAGCGAACCAGGAAATTTTTTGTGACAGTTTCGGCAAAACAATCTGAACGCGACCTGCCAACAGACGCGAACCGCCTCGTTTCGGCAGAAGAATTCACGCCTCCCTACCCGTTTCGATATGAGAAGATGCCGCCGGTCTGGACGCTGCTCGGCATGGCAAAAAGGAACTTCCTGTCGATCTGGGGTATTGACGACTTTCAAAGTCGCTTGCGGAGCAAAAAGGTTTTCAGCCGCGAGCTTGTGCTTTGCAATCGCCCGGATGTCGTACGCGAGGCCTTTCAGACCAACCATGAGGTCCTGCAGCGCAAAACCCCTCAGATGCGGCATGCCCTGGAACCGCTCCTCGGAGATGGTCTGTTCATCAGCGACACCGAAACATGGGCCAAGCGGCGCAAGGTGGTTGCGCCCATCATTCATGGATCAAGGGTCAAGGGTTTCGCCCCGATCATGATCGAGACGATCGATGAAAAGCGCGCCGAGTGGGCCGCGCGCGGCGAAGGTGCACAGATCGACGCCCTGGCCGACATGGCGCATCTGACCGCGGAGATCATCTGCCGTACGATCTTCGGGCGCCAGCTCGGCAAGGACTACGCGGCCGAAGTGGTCCAGGGATTTTCCGACTACCAGCGGCATATTGACCAGATCGATCTCCTGTCCCTGTTTGGACTGCCCGAGTGGCTCCCCCGCTTCCGGGGCCGCGCCATCAAGAAGCCGGTTCAGAGGATCATGTCGGTCCTCGACGAAATCATCGAAAGCTATGAAGCCCAGAAACAAAAGGGCGAAGCCTCGGTGATCGGCGGGCTTCTGGAAGCGCGGGACGACAACGGCGAACCGCTCAGCCGGAGCGCCATCATCAGCGAAGCCGCCGTTATTTTCATGGCGGGCCATGAGACGACAGCGAACACGCTGGCCTGGGCCTGGTTCCTCCTGTCTAAATGCGACAGGACCAGAGCACGACTGCAGGAGGAACTCGACACGGTTCTTGCCGGTCGAACTCCGACATTTCAGGATGTCGCCCAGCTGCCGTTCACCAAAGCCGTCATAGAAGAAACGCTCCGGCTCTATCCGCCGGTTCCGATCCTGGGCCGCGAAGCCATGGCCGATACCACGATCAGCGGAAAGCCGATTCCCAAAGGCTCGCTGGTCATGGTCGTGCCCTGGCTCATGCACCGCAATCCGGTTCTGTGGTCCAAGCCCGATGTCTTCGACCCGGATCGTTTTCTTGATCCGAAGGCCAAGAAGCCGAACAAATATGGCTACGTGCCCTTCAGTATCGGTCCACGGATCTGCGCGGGTCTGCAATTCGGCATGACGGAAGCAATTCTCAGTCTGGCCATTCTGGCTCAGGATTTCGAGCTCCACCTGAAGGATGGGACCGATGTCCAGCCAGTCGCCCGGCTCACGCTTCGCCCCGGCGACAATCTGCCCATGACGGTGCATCCGCGCAGCTCATGACCAAGGCGTCCAAGCTGGAAGACATTCCCTTTGCCGAGACGATGGCGAGAGAGCCGGAGGCGCCCCCTCTGCGTGACCTGGTGTCCAGCAATGCCGACGCGCGCAGCGTTGCCGGGATCTACTGGCTCCGGCAGACAAAGGACGGTGTGCTCAACACCGTTTTTCATCATGTCCTGCGGCTATGTCCCAGCGCCTTTGTGTCGGAATTCGGCCAGTCGCTCGTGCCGTTGATGCGCTGGTCCTACCGGCACAAGATTTTTCCGAAACGGATCGCCAGAAATTTCAACGCTCTCACCGCCGGACGCTGGAGAGATCGGGAAGCAGAAACCAAAGCCTTGAACAGATGGTGGCAAAATATTGCACGCACTATATCTGAATTCTGCATTGTCAATAGTTTATGGAAAACCTCTCGCATAGAACTTGAAGGTGAGGAACATCTGAAACGGGCCTTGCAACAAGGTGGTCCGGTCATCTTTACCTCCATGCATCTGGCAACCTGGGAAGCCCTCTTTGTCGCCATTCACGATGGGCTGGCCGGCCCGAGTGTCGGGCCGTATCAGCCGGAAACCAACCGGTTCAAGAACCGCATCATTCACGCAATCAGGCGCGAGCGGAATCAGTATCTGTTTCCACCAGGACAGCGCAGCGCCTATCTGTTGCGGCGCCTCATGACGAGCGGCCGCTATTCGATGACCATCTTCATCGACGAGGTCCGCGACAAACAGGTGCACCTGCCCTGTTTCGGACGACCGGCACCGACAAAGGGAAACGCAGTCGTCGCGGTCAAGATCGCAAATACATGTGGTGGAACACTGCTGCCCGTCTATCTGACCCGCACAGGCCCCGCTCGTTTCAAGCTCGTATTCACGCCCCCCATCGAGCGGCCAACCACCGACGGCCCTTACGATGTTGCAGGCACGGTAGAGGCTCTCAACGGCGTGTTCGAGCCGATCGTTCTTCGCAATATCGAAGAATGGTACATGCTGGGCGAGTTGCGACTGCCGAAATCCTTCGAGGAAAGCCCCTATGCCAGGCATCTTGCCGGCGAATACGGCAGCCGCATCGACGCTTAGCCTCCCAGTCGCGCGGCATGCCAGGCGACGTGATCGCGGGCAAAGCTGGAGACAAAATAGTAGGAATGGTCATAGCCAGCCTGTAGCCGGAACGTGTGCGCGGTCTTTGTCTCGCTCAGCGCCAATGCCAAGGCCCCGGGCTTCAGAAGATCGTAGAACTGATCGTCAGCGCCCTGATCCACCAAAACGTCTCCGGACCAGCCCTTGTCTTTCAGAAGTAACGTCGCATCGTGCGCCGCCCAGTCCGCTTCGTCCACACCGAGATAGGCACCAAGCTGCTTGCGCCCCCAATCTGATTGGGTCGGGTTGGCAATCGGGGCAAAGGCGGAAAGCGACTGGTAGTGACCCGGATACTTCATGGCCAGGGTCAAGGCCCCGTGCCCACCCATTGAGTGGCCGGTGATGCCGTGATGCACCGAAATGGCGAATTTCTCGGTCACGAGATCCCGCAATTCGCTCGCCACATAGCTTTCCATCTGGAAATGCGGCGCCCAAGGCGCCTCGGTGGCATTGACGTAAAAACCGGCGCCCTGGCCGAGATCATAGGCCTCGTCATTGGCAATCCCGTCGCCGCGCGGGCTGGTGTCCGGAAAAACAAGTGCAAGGCCGAACTCGGTGGCATGCGCCTGCAGTCCGGCCTTGGTCATCGCATTTTCGTGCGTGCAGGTCAGGCCCGAAAGATACCAAAGGCACGGCACCGGTCCGTTCGCGGCCTGCGGCGGCATGTAGACCGCAAACGTCATCTCGCAACCGCAGACTTCCGACGCATGGCTGTAGACGCCCTGCACACCACCAAAAGACCTGTTTTCAGAAAGGGTTTTCATCAAAATGCCTCTAGTCTCACTTTGTCATCCCATGAGTTGACCATGGGATCCATGCCGTTTCATTGAACAAGCAACAGGCTCATCCATCTGTGACGAGCGAAACGGCATGGATTGCAGGATCAAGTCCTGCAACGGTGACGAACTCCACCCTGCTTTATTAACGGGACCGATCGATCAGTAGACGACGACCGAACGGATCGATTCGCCTGCATGCATCAGATCGAAGCCCTTGTTGATGTCTTCGAGCGGCATGGTGTGCGTGATCATCGGGTCGATCTCGATCTTGCCGTCCATGTACCAGTCGACAATCTTCGGCACATCCGTTCGGCCGCGAGCACCGCCAAAGGCCGTGCCCTTCCAGACACGCCCGGTGACCAGCTGGAACGGACGGGTCGCGATTTCCGCACCGGCCGGTGCGACACCGATGATGATGCTCTCGCCCCAGCCCTTGTGAGCCGATTCCAGCGCCGTGCGCATGACATTGACGTTGCCAGTGGCGTCGAATGTGTAGTCGGCACCGCCCTTGGTCAGATTGACCAGGTAAGGCACCAGATCCTCTTCCACTTCGCTCGGATTGACGAAATCCGTCATGCCGAACCGTTCGGCCATGGCTTTCTTGTCCGGGTTGAGGTCAACGCCGACGATCTGGTCCGCGCCCGCAAGACGAAGGCCCTGGATCACGTTGAGACCGATACCACCGAGGCCGAACACAATCGCGCGCGAGCCGATTTCCACCTTGGCCGTGTTGATCACCGCGCCAATGCCTGTGGTGACACCGCAGCCGATGTAACACACCTTGTCGAAGGGCGCGTCCGGCCGGATCTTGGCAAGCGCGATTTCCGGAACCACCGTGTAGTTGGCAAAGGTGGAGGTGCCCATGTAATGCAGAATCGGATCGCCATCGAGTGTCGTGAAACGGGAAGACCCGTCGGGCATCAGGCCCTGCCCCTGGGTGGAGCGGATCGCCTGACAGAGATTGGTCTTCGGGTTCAGGCAGTACTCGCAGCTCCGGCATTCCGGCGTATAGAGCGGAATCACGTGATCACCCGGCTTCAACGTGGTGACACCAGGGCCAACTTCGACGACGACGCCGGCGCCTTCATGCCCGAGAATCGCGGGAAACAGACCTTCCGGGTCGGCACCGGACAGGGTGAATTCATCCGTATGGCAGATGCCGGTGGCCTTGACCTCGACCAACACCTCGAAGGCGCGCGGTCCTTCCAGGTTTACGGTGGTGACTTCGAGCGGTTTTCCGGCCCCTACGGCCACGGCGGCACGAACTTCCATGGATTGATCTCCCTGATTAAACTGTTGGCCCGAGAGTTACTCCACGTGAGATCAAATGCAAGAACCGAAGCGGCATCCTGTGTCGGGTTTGCGCAATGACGCTGCTTATCCTGTAAATTCCGGCGCTCGCATTCTCGGCCATCAACCTCATTTTCGTGCAGATTCCCGCTGTATTTCCGTCCAGATCGACAAGGTTCGACACCCATGTCGCATTCTGACAAGCTTGCGACTGAAACCTTATACGCATCCCCGGGTCCAATCGTGAATATGCCCCACAATGGACTGCCCCCACCCGAAACCGGTAGGGTCACTGTTCACATTTCGAACCACACCGGACCTGGAAATCTCGGGGTAAGCCCGACACCAGGCTGGCAACGTGCGGAGCCGCTGCTTCATGAAGCGATATTCCTTCCTGGAACTGGCCAAAAATGCCTTTTCCGCGCACCAGAACTGGGGACGCCAGTGGCGCTCGCCCGAGCCCAAGGCCGAATATGATGTCATCATTATCGGCGCCGGCGGCCATGGCCTGGCAACCGCCTATTATCTCGCCAAGGAACACGGCATTCGCAATGTTGGCGTGATCGAAAAGGGCTGGCTCGGCGGCGGCAACACGGGCCGGAACACCACCATCGTGCGCTCCAACTATCTCTGGGAAGAAAGCGCCGGGCTCTACAATCATGCCATCGACCTTTGGCAGGGCCTGTCGCAGGAGCTCAACTACAACGTCATGTATTCCGCCCGCGGCGTGATGATGCTGGCGCATACGGTGCACGACGTGCAGGTGGCCCAGAGGCACATTCACGCCAACCGGCTGGCAGGCGTCCAGAACGAGTGGCTGACGCCCGAACAGGCCAAGGAATACTGTCCGCCACTGAACATTGAAAAGAACATCCGCTACCCCGTCATGGGCGCTGCCCTGCAGCGTGTCGGCGGCACCGCCCGCCACGATGCAGTTGCCTGGGGTTATGCGCGCGGCGCCGATGCGCTTGGCGTCGACATCATCCAGAACTGCGCTGTCACCGGCATCCGACGCGGTCAGGACGGATCCGTCGAGGGCGTGGAAACGGCAAAGGGCTTTATCAAGGCCAAGAAAATCGGTGTTGTCGCGGCCGGTCACACGTCGACGGTCATGGATATGGCCGGTGTACGCATGCCGCTGGAATCCTTCCCGCTGCAGGCGCTGGTTTCCGAACCGGTCAAACCGGCGTTCCCCTGCGTGGTCATGTCCAACACCATCCACGCCTATATTTCGCAGTCGGACAAGGGCGAGCTGGTGATCGGTGCAGGCACCGACCAGTTCATCTCCTATTCCCAGGCCGGTGGCATTCACATCACCAATCACACGATCGATGCGATCTGTGAACTCTTCCCGCATTTCCGGCGCATGCGCATGCTGCGCAACTGGGGCGGCATTGTCGACGTGACCCCGGACCGGTCACCGATCCTGTCCAAGACCCCGGTAAAGGGCCTTTATGTGAATTGCGGCTGGGGTACCGGCGGTTTCAAGGCAACTCCGGGCTCCGGTCACGTCTTTGCGCATACGATCGCCAGGGACGAACCGCACAAGATCAACGCACCTTTCACCATCGACCGGTTCCGCACCGGCCGTCTCATCGACGAAGCGGCAGCCGCCGCCGTCGCACACTAAGGGGAGATGTCCAGATGCTAGTGGTTTACTGCCCCTATTGCGGCGTCGAACGGCCGGAAACGGAGTTTTCCTGCCGCGGTGAGGCGCATATCGCCCGCCCGACCGATCCGTCCCAGGTCAGCGACGAGGACTGGGTCAACTATCTTTACATGCGCACCAACACCAAGGGTGTTTATGCCGAACGCTGGCGTCACATTCACGGTTGCGGCCGTTTCTTCAACGCAGTCCGCGACACCGTCAGCGACAAGTTTCTGACATTCTACAAGGCCGGAGAACCAATGCCGGACCTTGAAGCGCTTGCCAAGGAGGCCGGCAAATGAGCCAGCCATTCCGTACAGAAAAAGGCGGCCGGATCGACCGCGCCGAACAGCTCACCTTCACCTTTGACGGCGAGGAAATGCAGGGTCACAAGGGCGATACGCTCGCCTCTGCGCTGCTTGCCAACGGCGTGCATCTCGTCGGCCGTTCGTTCAAGTATCACCGGCCGCGTGGCATCGTTTCTGCCGGTTCTGAAGAACCGAATGCGCTGGTCGGCATCTACCGCAACGGCGACCAGACCCCGAACCTGCGCGCTACCCAGGTTGAGCTCTATCAGGGGCTGGAAGCGATCTCGCAGAACAGGTTCCCCTCGCTCGGCTTCGATGTCGGCGCCGTCAACGACATGCTGTCACCGCTGTTCCCGGCCGGTTTCTACTACAAGACCTTCATGTGGCCGAAAGCCTTCTGGGACCGGGTCTATGAGCCGATCATCCGCGCGGCAGCCGGCCTCGGCAAACCGCCGAAAAACCCGGACCAGGATTTCTACGGCAACATCTATGCCCATTGCGACGTGCTCGTTGTCGGCTCCGGCCCGTCCGGTCTGGCGGCCGCTCTTGCGGCAGCGGAAACCGGCGCAAAGGTCATGCTGTGCGATGAGCAGGCCGAGTTCGGAGGCTCGCTGCTGAGTGAAGCCGGCGCCAGCATCGACGGCAAGGAGCCCACAGAGTGGGTCGGCGAAACCATCGCCAAGCTGGCGGGCATGGACAACGTCACGCTGCTGCCACGTACAACCGCTTTCGGCTATTTCGCGCATAACTTCATCGCGCTTGCCGAACGCGTGACCGAACACCTTTCCAATCCCGATCCGAAACTGCCGCGCGAGCGGCTGTGGCAGGTGCGGGCCAAGGAAGTCGTGATCGCCGCCGGCGCCATCGAGCGGCCAATGGTGTTCCCGGAAAACGACCGTCCGGGCATTCTCATGGCAGAGTCCGGCCGGACCTATCTCAACCGCTACGGCGTGAAGGTCGGTCACAAGGTGCTGGTCACGACGGCCTGCGACACCGCCTGGCAGGCAGCCTTCGACCTGAAGGATCACGGTGTCGATGTCGTCGCAATCGCGGATATGCGCGAAAACCCGCCGGAAAATCTGATCTCGATCGCCCAGGCACGCGGCATCCGCGTGGAAGCCGGCTGTGTTGTCACCGGAACGCTTGGCCGCAAACGCGTGAAAGCCGCGTTGCTCGGCAAGCTGATGACATCCGGCAAGGTTGCCTCCGGCGGCCAGGTCACGTGTGACGCTGTCCTGATGTCCGGTGGCTGGACACCGACTGTCAGCCTCTACTCCCAGTCCCGCGGAAAAGTGGTCTGGGATGCCGACAAGGGCGCTTATGTGCCCGGCAAGTCTGTCCAGAACGAGCGCTCGACCGGGGCGTCCAAGGGGCTGTACGGCCTGCAGGCCACCCTGGAAGACGGCTACGCGGCCGGCGAGGAAGCCGCCAAGTCGGCCACGGGCAAATCCGCCAAGGTAACCTACTCGGTCGCGACCGGCGGCGAAGCCGGTGCCGGCGGCACGCTTGGTGCCCTGCCGCATGACCGCAATGCGTCGCGCGTGAAAGCCTTTGTCGATTATCAGAACGACGTAACGGCAAAGGACGTCAAACTGGCCGTGCGCGAAGGCATGCAGTCCATCGAGCACATCAAGCGCTACACCACCACCGGTATGGCGACCGACCAGGGCCGTCTGTCCAACATGAACGCGCTGCAGATCGCCTCCGGCGCGCTGGACCGTCCGGTCACGGATGTGGGTCTGACCACCTTCCGCCTGCCGTTTACACCAACAACCTTCGGCCTGTTTGCCGGTGTTGCCCGCGGTGACTTCTTCGACCCGGTCCGCAAGACCCCGTCTCACGACTGGGTGGTGGCCAATGGCGGTGTCTACGAGGATGTCGGCCAGTGGAAGCGGACCTGGTACTTCCCGAAAGACGGTGAAGACATGCATGCCGCCGTTGCACGGGAATGCAAGACGGCCCGCGAGAGCGTCGGCCTGTTCGATGCTTCCACGCTCGGCAAGATCGAAGTGGTTGGTCCGGATGCAGCAGAATTCCTGGAGCGGATGTACACCAACCCCTGGAAGAAGCTGGCCCCCGGACGCTGCCGCTACGGTTTGCTCCTGAACGATGCCGGCTTCATCGTCGACGATGGTGTCATCGGCCGCCTCGCGGAAGACCGCTTCCACGTGACGACGACGACCGGCGGCGCGCCGAGCGTCTTTGCCACCATGGAAGACTACCTGCAGACCGAATGGCCTGATCTTGATGTCTGGATCACTTCGACCACCGAGCAGTTTGCCGTGGCCGCCGTCCAGGGACCAAAGGCCCGGGAAGTGATTGCACCGTTCATCGAGGGCATCGATCTCGCCGCGGATGCGTTCCCGCATATGAGCGTCAAGGAAGGCACGTTCTGTGGCGTTCCCTGCCGTCTGTTCCGCATCTCCTTCACCGGTGAGCTCGGCTTTGAGATCAACGTGCCGCGCCGCCATGGCAAGATGATGTGGGAGACGCTGGCCAAGGAAATCGAAAAGCACAACGGCACGGCCTATGGCACGGAAACCATGCACGTCCTGCGCGCCGAGAAAGGCTACATCATTGTCGGTCAGGACACGGACGGCACCGTGACCCCGCAGGACGCCGGCATGAGCTGGGCGATCGGCAAGAAGAAGCACGACTTCGTCGGCAAGCGCGGTCTGGAACGGCCGGATCTTGTGGCCGAGAACCGGAAACAGTTCGTCGGCCTCCTGACCAAGGATCCGAAGGTCAAGCTGGAGGAAGGCGCGCAGATCACGGTAGCCGAGAACCCGGCCACCGGCACAGCGGCCGAAGGCCATGTGACCTCGTCCTATTACAGCCCCGCGCTTGACCGGAACATCGCGCTGGCGATCGTCAAGAACGGGCATGCGCTGGAAGGCAAGACCCTTTATGTGCCCATGCCCACCGGCAGCATTCCGGTCGAAGTGACCGGCCCGGTGTTCTATGACAAGGAAGGAGCACGCATCAATGTCTGATCTCGTGGCATATGACCTGATCACGCCGGACGCCGGCGAAAACCCGCTCCTCAGCCTGACAGACGTGTCGATCCTGAAGGCAGTGCCTGTCACCCGCCTCTCCTATCGCGGCCGGGAAGCCTCTCTCAAGGCTGCGGGCGAGGCCTTTGGTGTGTCGCTTCCAGTTAAGCCAATGGCCTGCGAGACGGCCCCGAAACGGGCTGCCCTCTGGATGGGGCCGGATGAATGGACCTTGCTGGCGCCTGAAGAAGAGCTGGACACAGTCTTCCAGGCGATCGAGAGCAAACTTGGCGACACACCTCACGCCCTGGTGGATGTGTCCCATCGTTCGCTGGCCGTGATCGTCAGCGGCAGCAAGGCCGAGTGGTTGCTCAATACCGGCATCTTCATCGACCTGACGCTGGACGCCTTTCCGGTCGGCACCGTCACGCGGACCGTCTTCCACAAGGCACCGGTGCTGCTCTGGCGCACCGGCCCGGACACGTTCATGGTCGAGGCTTGGGTGTCCTTCATGGACTATGTTGCCGGCCTGCTGGTGCAGTCGGCGCAGGAGCTGCAGGCCGCATAAACACGGCGCGAAACACCACATCTTAACAAAGCCCTGCAATCCTTGCGGACCTTTAGGTTCTGCAAGGATTGCCGTTCATGTCCGATCACGTCACGAAACAGCTTCGACTGGCGGAACTGCTCGGCGCTCTCAGCCACGCTCTCGACATCACCGAAGGCCAGCCGCGCGGCCACTGCGTGCGGTGCTGCTGGATTGGCATTCATGTCGGCCGGCAGATCGGATTGAGCGACGCCCTCTTGAGCGATCTCTACTACACGCTGCTTCTGAAGGACCTCGGCTGCTCCAGCAATGCGGCCCGGATCTGTGAACTCTACCTGACAGACGACCTGACCTTCAAACACGACTACAAGACCATCAGCGACAGTCTGCCGGCCGCGTTGCGGTTCGTGCTCGGCCATACCGGACTGAAACACGGTTTTGCCGAGCGCGTGCGGGCCATCGTCAACATCCTGCAAAATGGCGGGGACATTGCCAACGAGATGATCGAGACGCGGTGCCAGCGCGGCGCCGACATCGCCCGGCAGATGCACTTCTCGGAGCCGGTCGTTGACGGCATCTACAGTCTGGATGAGCATTGGGACGGTGGTGGTCGGCCAGCTGGTCTGAAAGGTACCACGATCCCGGTCTTCGCCCAGATTGCCCTGCTGGCGCAGGTGATGGACGTCTTTCAGATCCATTCCGGCCCCGATGGCGCACTCCAGGAACTGCGAGACCGGTCTGGCAGCTGGTTCGATCCCGCTCTGGTGGAAGCTGCAGAAATTGTTGCCCGCGATCCGGACTTCTGGACGACGCTGCATTCCGAGGGGATCGATGCCGTCGTCTATGGACTGGAACCGGCTCAACATCTCAGGTTTGCGGACGAAAGCCAGCTGGATGACATCGCCCACGGATTTGCGCTTGTGATCGACAGCAAGAGCCCGTTCACGGCCGGACACAGCGAACGGGTCACCCTTTACACCGACATGATCGCGGAAGAACTGGGATATGGCACCCGTGACCGACAGCTTCTGAAACGCACTGCGCTTTTGCACGATATCGGCAAGCTCGGGGTCAGCAACTCGGTGCTCGACAAACCAGGTAAACTCGATGATCAGGAATGGCAGCAGATCCGCATGCACCCGGTCTATTCCGACGAGATCCTCTCCCGGATCGAGAGCTTCGCCGATCTGTCGCCGATTGCGCGCGGACATCATGAAAAACTGGATGGCCGCGGCTATCCTGACGGTCTGACAGCGAGCCGGATCTCAATGGAAACGCGGATCGTGACCACCGCCGACATTTTCGACGCCCTGACAGCCGAGAGGCCGTATCGCGGGCCAATGCCCTTGCCCAAGGCCCTCGGCATTATGGAAGGAGATGTCGGCACCGGTCTCGACAAGACCTGTTTCGACGCCCTGAAGAAAGCAACCGAACGCATGGACCAGCACAAAGCTGCCTAAATTTGCCGCAATAGAGGCGGCCACCCGTCATCCTGCTTGCATCAGCCCCCATACGCCCGCCATACCTGACTGACATGCTGAAAATCGGATCCTACAACATACAAAAGGCTATCGGTGTCGATGCCCGCCGCCGTCCGGACCGGACGCTGAAAGTTATCCAGGAACTGGATTGTGACATCCTGGCCCTGCAGGAAGCCGACAAGCGTTTCGGGCCTCGAGAAAGCACAATCGACCCGCAAAGCATTCTTGCGGAAACCGACTACCGGCCTGTGCATTTCGCGACCCGAGACCGAAGCCTGGGCTGGCACGGCAATGCCATTCTGGTCCGCAATTCGATCGGAATTCTCGACCATCGGCGGATCGACCTGCCGAAACTCGAACCACGCGGCGCAGTCGCCGTTGATCTGCAGGTTGGTGGTGAAAAGATCCGCGTCGCTGCCATGCATCTCAGCCTGGTCGGCCATTTCCGCAAGAAACAGATCACTTCGCTGATGCACCAGCTGCACGAACATCTCGACTACCTGCCGACCGTCCTGATCGGGGACCTGAACGAATGGCGGGATACGGCCGGCAGCATCAAGCTGTTCGAGCAACATTACGAGGTGACAACGCCTGGCCGGAGTTTCCCCAGCCCCCTGCCCGTCGGCAGCCTGGACCGGATCATCACCAGCCCCGAATTCACCGTCGAGAAGGCAGGCGTTCACAAGTCCAAGACGGCGCGTGTTGCTTCGGACCATTTGCCGGTCTGGGCCCATCTGACGCTTGAACCGGCAGGACACCTGGCGTCCCGCTAGACGGTCCTGTTTCGTCAGCCGATGAGCTTGATCATCACGAAATAGAGTGCACCGGACAGGACCGCCGCGGCCGGAACCGTCACGATCCATGCTGCAACGATGGTCATGAAGTGGGCCCGCCGAACCAAGTGGCGACGGGCCTGTTCCTCACGATTGCGGATTGGCCGTACCTGCCGGCCGCCGGCGGACTGGTGCTTGTTCACGTAGTCCAGGCGGCGCTTGGAGCGTTCGGTATACCATTCGCGGAAAAACCCGACGCCGAAGACAGCCCCAACTGCAATATGAGTGGAACTGACCGGTAGGCCGAGACCGGAGGCAATGATGACCGTGATGGCCGCCGAGAGGGACACGCAATAGGCGCGCATCGGGTTCAGCTTGGTGATCTGCTGACCGACCATGTTGATGAGTTTGGGCCCGAACAACAGCAGGCCAAACGAGATGCCGAACGCACCGACCGCCATGACCCAAAGCGGAATGCTCACCTTGGTCGCCACTTCTCCCAGTTCGGCAGTGTGAACGATGGCAGCAAGAGGCCCCACCGCGTTTGCCACGTCGTTCGCTCCGTGAGCGAAGGAGAGCAAGGCCGCCGAACATACAAGGGGAATGGAAAACAGGATGCGCAGGGACTGGTTTCGATTTTCAAGCCCCCGGGACTGCCGGTCTATGAGTGGGCGCACCGCAAACCAGACCGCAAGACCGACAAGGCTCCCCAACACCAGGGACAGCGGGAGATCGATCTTGATGATCTTCTTGAGCCCTTTCAGAGCGAGATAGCTGGCAAAGGCCCCGGCCATGACCCCGATCAGGACCGGCACCCATTTGCGCGCTGCTGCGATCTTGTCGTCCTGGTAGATGATGACGGACTTGATGAAGGCGAGAAAACCGGCTGCGATCAGACCGCCAAGAAACGGCGAAATCACCCAGCTGGCAGCAATGCTGCCCATTGTCACCCAATTGACTGCGCCAAATCCGGCCGCTGCAATCCCCGCCCCCATCACGCCGCCGACAATGGAATGGGTGGTGGATACCGGGGCGCCGATCCATGTGGCGAGATTGATCCAGAGTGCTGAAGAGACGAGAGCCGCCATCATCGCGGCCATGAACACGCTCGAGCTTGCAATCGAATCCGGACTGATAATGCCTTTTGAAATCGTCCCGACAACGTCGCCGCCTGCGATCAGCGCACCGGCACTTTCGAAGACGGCCGCGATAATCAGCGCCGTCACCAGCGTCATGGCGCGTGATCCAACAGCTGGCCCGACGTTGTTGGCAACGTCGTTGGCACCGATGTTCAGTGCCATGTAAGCACCAATGGCGGCAGCTGCGACGATGACAACCGCGCCGGGCGTTCCGGACATAGATGCCCCAGCTCCCAACGCACAAAGCACAATGAACACCAGTGCGATGCCAGGCGCGATCAGCCCGCGCCCGAGAGACCCGGCCGCCTCTTCCATGTAGCTGAACTTGTCGAGATCCTTGTCGAGCGTCGGCTTCTTCAAATTCCGCATGGCAATCCAGTTCACGGCTTACCGGCATCCTGTCGGAGACGCCGGACGGTCTCGTTTGGCGTTTGCCTTAAACAATCGCTCGCAAAGGTCAACCGGAAGCGCGTGGAACGGACAAATTTTCTTAGCCGTATAAGTGATTAAGCTTACGAAAGACGTCAATCAGGCCAGGCTCATTGGTCATTCTGACAGCATCCTTGATCGACACCCATCGAACGTCGCGCTCTGCCGAGTCGGGAAACTCTTCCGCTTCACTTTCGACATCGACCAGAAACACAAGAATTTCCGTTCGCAGTTTCAATCCAGCCTCTCCACCCTTGTAGGAGGAAAAGCTGGCAAAGGGATTCTTGTGCACCCTGCCGGTCACACCGGCTTCCTCAAACGCTTCGATTGCCGCGGTTCGATGGGCTCTCCGGGAGAGGATGGGCCACCCTTTTGGCAAGATCCAGCGGCGTGTCGATTTTGAGGTGACCAGCAGCACCTCTACCTTGCCCTCTCGCATGCGGTGGCAAAGGGCCGCGATCTGCAAGCGCGCCGGCCGGCGAAACATCGCGAGAACGCTTTGCAGAAGAGAAGGCCTGTAGTCCGGTCCTGAATACGAAAATGCCATGATGTCTTTTTGGATTTGTTGGTCTGAACCCTGAAGGATACCAGAAACACGCCATCAGGAAAATGCACTGAGTGCTCTTTTGACCCTGACACACACCGGGTTGGTGGCCCCAAGCAAATGGCCCGGCATTCGCTCAACGCTTCTGGCGCGATTGGTCAACCGACCGACATCACAAGGCTCAACAGGTGAAACAGGCCCGCGGCCAGCATGGCTGACGCGGGCACCGTGACAGCCCAGGCTGCCACAATCGTGAGCAGGTTGGCACGTCGCACCAGCAGTCTTCTCCGGCGCTCTTCTCGGTTCTTCAAGAACCTGCGCGGCTTCATCACACCGTTTTCGGCGTAATAGCGGTTCCGGTACCATTCCCGGTAGAAACCAACGCCAAACAGGCCCCCCACCGCGATATGGGTCGAGGAGACGGGAAGCCCCAGAGCGGAAGCTCCCAGAACAGTGGCGGCCGTGGCCAGGGTGATGCAGAAGGCCCGGACCGGGTTCAGCTTGGTGACTTTCTTGCCGACAACGGTGATGAGCCGCCGCCCGAACAGCAGAAGACCTGCGGAGATGCCGAAGGCGCCAACAGCGCTCACCCACAAGGGAACAACGGGGTTGAGCGAGCCCAGATACCAGAACACCAGGTCCGGAAAGTCGGAGGACAGGCTGAGCACGATGGCCGCCAGGGGCCCGATGGCATTGGCAACATCATTGGCCCCATGGGCAAACGACAACAGACCGGCGGTTACCATCAGCGGAACGGCAAACAGGTTCCGGAGCGCACGCGCACTGTCTTCCATTGCACCTGTCTGGGAATAGACCAGGCGCCGGTAGAGCGACCAGATCAGAAGGCCGATGAAGACAGACAGCACCGGTGACACCCAGCCGGGAGCAGTGAAGAAACGATTGGACGTCTTGAGCATGATGAAGGCCGTGAACGTCGCCCCCATGAGCCCAAGCAAAATCGGCAACCAGAACCGCGCGGCCACGATCCTGTTGGCGGTATAGACGACCCGGGCATTGATGAACGCAATGAGGGCTGCCCCGATGATGCCTCCCAGAACCGGTGTAAACACCCAGGAAGCTGCAATCGTCGACACCGTGGTCCAGTTGATGGCGCCAAAGCTGCTTGCTGCAATCCCGGCCCCGACCACGCCACCGATAATCGAATGCGTCGTTGACACCGGCGCCCCGATAACCGTCGCAAAATTGATCCAGAGGGCCGCTGCAGCCATCGCCGTCAGCATCGCCTGCATGAAGACAAAGTTATGCGAAACATCCGACGGGCTGAGGATCTGGCTGGACACCGTGGTCACCACGCTCCCGCCGGCCAGGAGTGCTCCTGCACTCTCGCAGATTGCCGCCAGAACAAGCGCTCCGCCGAGCGTGATCACGCGTGCGCCGACCGCCGGCGCGACATTGTTGGCAACGTCATTGGCCCCGATATTGAGCGCCATATAGCCGCCGATTGCGCTGGCGCTGACAAGGATCACGATGTCGGAAAAGTCGTCCGAGACGATCTGCGTCGCGGCAATGGCGGCGCACAGGCCCAGAAAAATCACGGCCAGCCCGAGCCCCGTCAGCCGGCGTCCCATTGCTTCGGCTGCATCGCTCAAAAACCCCAGTCTGTCGAGATCCTTGTCAAGACCCTTCGATTTCAGGTCCCTGTTTGTCAGCACCCAGTCGGCCTCACCGTTTATTCCATTCTTGTTGTTCGTCGGATCCCGGGCGTGCCTGAAATCGCCTGGAAACCCAATGTCGCACGGCTTGGCGACAAGGATGCGTCATCATTGCCGATCGGACGAGAAAGGCCTCGACGGTTCAGGTGAGATCGGTGCGGTGCTTGCGCAAGAACCGTCTCAATGCCGGTTCATCAGCCTTTTCCATCGCCTGCGAAAGCGGCAGCCAATGGCATTCCCGCTCACCGATCTCCGGAAAGGTCTTCAGCTGCTTCTCAAAACGGATCTTGAAAACCAGAACCTTTGTCCGGATCCTGATCCCGTCCGCAAGCCCCTTGAAAGACCGGAAACTTCCGATCGGGCGCGGATCTGCCGCGCCAACGACCCCGGCCTCCTCATAGGCTTCCAATAGGGCCGTCTCGCTTGCCGGCCGGTCGGTTTCGGGCCAGCCCTTGGGCAGGATCAAGCGCCCGGTGTCACGCGTGGAAACAAGCAGGATCTCGGGCTCCCCGTCACCAGGGCGAAAGCACAGTGCCGCGATCTGCAAACGGGGCGGTTTGACAAACAAACCACTTAAACCGTGCAGCCACGAGCCTTCCTGCGCTGTTATTGCCTTAGCGACACCCATTCCCGGATCACCTTGTTTCGGATGGCCGGTATATAGACATTCGGAGGGGTTCCGTAAAGTCAAAAGTGCACAATGTGCATGTCGCTTCAAACCTAACAATCGCTGAGGTTTTATTAGCCTGCTAAAACACTCACATGATCGGCAGTCCATGCGCCCGGCCAAACCTCGGCTTTTCCTGACCTGAGGTCTCTCAGTTGCTGAAGCGGAACCTCAGCCATGAGAAACGGCTCTTCGCCTTCCTTGCCGTCCGTCGGCGCGATTTCTGCGCCGATCCCGGTAAACCCGAACGCTTCCTCACAAGGCAAATAGAGCGCCGCGCCGGACACGTTTGATTCGTTCTGCGTTGTCCCCTTCGACGCCCCGACCACGCCGCAGGCGGCGACCGCGCACATCAACTCTACAGCCCGCGCCTTGGCGCAGCCAAAGACACGGTGATAGCCGGACAGCATTTCCGTCATGGACGGAACCAGCAGAAGGTCGATTTCCTGACGGGCCAGCAGGCTGCTCAGCGCCGGCATTTCCACATCCAGACAGATCAGGATTGCCATTTTGAGGCCATCGAGTTCAAACACCTTCAGTTCTGTGCCCGGTGTCAGGCTCCAGGTGTCAGAACTTTGCTCGAAAGGCGTCAGGCACAATTTGTCCTGGAGAATCTCCCGGCCATCCGCCGTCAAAAGTATCGCCGTGTTGGTGATGCCATTCGGTGCCTTCACCGGAACTGTACCGACAAGCAGTGAAACACCATGTTTTTGAGGCAAGGGCGACAGATGGGGGATCAGTTCCTGCGCCGCATCGGCCAGAAAATCCATTTCCTGATCCGGACGCAAGCCAGCCGGTTTGAAGGCCAGGCAGCATTCATTCACGTATTCCGGCAGCAGAAGAAGCTTTGCACCAGCGGCGGCCGCGCGTTGCAGCCCCTCCTCGATCTGGGCTGCGAAGTCAGCAACAGACCCGGGCGCGCGGCCAAGATTGAAAGACCAAAGTGCAATGGGATAATTCGTCATGAAGCCTGCCTGCCTCCACTGAAGGGACGACAGACATAAAAGCAGACCTCAAGCCAGATCAAGCTGCAATTGCAGCTCTGCTTCAGTCCAGAAACAAGCCGATGAACGCCGCAAGGACGATCAGGAACCCGGTGCCGACCACCGAGGACTTTGGTTCTCTGGGCAGGGACTTGAGCTTGGCGGAGCGGCGAACCTCACGGATCCCTTTCAGGGCCCTGTCCGTGCGCCGGTCGATTTCCGCAAAATAGGGCGAGAGCTCATTCTGAGCGCGCATGCCTTCACCTCACGATTCCTTCGTGTCAGGAAACGCTAGGCCGAGAGCCTTAGAATTTGGTTAACACCCTTGAGGTGACCCAGGCTCAAAGTCTGGTTTTTTGCGGATCGGCGACATCCAGAATGCGCAGCTGAACCTTGGGCGTTCCCTGCCAGGTGTCGATCGACAAAGATCCGGCGACATGAAGGTTCCGTCCCCTGCCCTCAAGCAACATCCTGCCATGCGGCTTGTCGTCGGCCTTGAAACAGATCCCCTTCAGGCTCGTCCCGTCCCCGGCGGCCAGCGTTGCCCGGACGTGTCCCTTGCCGACGACATCCGCAAAGGACACCCGATGAGCCGGAAAGGCGAAAACCGGTTCAGAATGCCCGGCCCCATAAGGCCCTGCCTTTTCAAGCAGTTCCAGCAGATCCAGCGTTGCGCCGGTTGCCGTCAAGGCCGCGTCTATTTTCAGGTCCCGAGTCGCGGTTGCGGTTGCGACATCTTCCTTGAGTTCCTGATTGAAAAAGGCTTCCAGCTCTTCGGTGCGTTCGCGCCGTACCGTCAATCCGGCGGCCATTGCATGACCGCCTCCCTTTTCCAGGAGCCCGCCCTCCACCGCCTTGCGCACGGCACGGCCCAGATCGACACCTGGAATTGACCGGCCGGACCCGGTGCCCTTGCCCGTCTCGTCGAAGGCAATCGCAAAGGACGGCCGCCGGTGGGCCTCTTTCAGCCTGGATGCGATCAATCCGACGATGCCGGGATGCCAGTCATCCGATCCTGTCAGCAAAACGGCGGGGTCTCGCGTTTCGATAGCCAGGGCGGCCTCTGCCCCGGCCTGCTCCAGCATGTGCGCTTCCATTGCCTGGCGCTCGCTGTTGAGCTGATCAAGACGTTCGGCAATCGTGCGTGCTTCATGAGGGTCTTCCGTGGTCAGAAGACGCGCGCCCAGGGCCGCATCGCCGATCCTGCCGCCGGCATTGATCCGGGGCCCGACAAGGAAACCCAGATGATAGGGCGCAGGCTTGCCACTGACGCGCGCAGCGTCGGCCAGGGCCGTCAGGCCGTAATTGCGCCTTTGATGCATGACCTCCAGACCGCGCGTCACATAGGCCCGGTTCAAACCCTGCAAGGGAACCACGTCACACACGGTTCCAAGCGCCACGAGGTCGAGAAGCGCCATCAGATCCGGCTGGCCGCCATTTTGAAACGCGCCGCGCTGACGCAATTCCCGGTTCAAGCCGACGAGAAACAGAAAGGTCACGCCGACAGCTGCAAGGTGCCCCTGTCCCGACAGGTCGTCCTGCCGGTTCGGGTTCACCAGTGCCCGCACATCGGGGAGCGTTTCACCCACCTGGTGGTGATCGATGACAACCACGTCAAGGTTAAGCTTCTGCGCGGTTTCAAAGGCCTCGAAGGACGTGCTGCCGCAATCGAGCGTCACCAGAAGCTCCGCGCCACCTTCGCGCAGTGCCTCGATTGCCGGACCGTTTGGGCCATACCCTTCGATGATCCGGTCCGGGATGTGGATGACCGGGTTCAGGCCGAGCCACTGCAGGTATTTCGCAAAAATCGCCGATGACGTGGCCCCATCGACATCGTAATCGCCGAAGATCGCGATCTTCTTGCCTGCCTGAACCGCATCGGCCACCCGAGCGACCGCGGCGTCCATGTCCACCAGGCCGGAAGGATCTGGCATCAGCGTCTTGAGAGACGGTTCGAGGAAGGACAGGGCCTCGTCCGGCTGGACGCCTCGAGCTGCCATGACACGTGCAAGCACATCCGGCAGCCCATGGGTCTGGGAAATCGCCATTGCAGCCCGCGCATCAGAAGAGCTCAGGCGTTCCCGCCAGGAATTGTCATTTGCCGAGCGGGCGACCCCCAGAACGAGCCGCCGGACGTCTTCCTCGGAATGGTCCTGCATTCAGCCTCTACTCAGTCCAGATGGAACTTTTCAAGATCCGTGTGCTGGGCCTTGATGTAACGGACCGTGCCCGTGGACGAGCGCATCACCACGGTGTGGGTGGTGATGTGATTGCGCCCGAAGCGAACTCCTTGAAGGAAGTTGCCATCCGTCACGCCGGTGGCGGCAAACAGCACGTCAGGGCCGGCCATCTCTTCCAGAGTGTATTTCTTCTTGATGTCGTCGATGCCCATGCGGTGCGCGCGTTCGACCTGTTCATCACGGGTAATCACCAGGCGGGACTGCATCTGACCACCGATGCAGCGCAGCGCCGCCGCGGCCAGCACGCCTTCCGGAGCACCGCCAATGCCGGCATAGATGTCGATGCCGGTTTCTTCCGGATCGGTGGTGTGGATAACACCTGCCACATCGCCATCACCAATCAGGCGGATGGCGGCGCCCGTTGCCCGGATTTCCTCGATGAGACGTGCATGGCGCGGCCGGTCCAGAACGCAGGCCGTGACCTCGTTGACGGCAACACCCTTTTCCTTGGCAACAGCGGCAATGTTGTCACCGATCGGAGCGTCGAGATCGATCAGGCCGGCCGGGTAACCCGGACCGATCGCAATCTTGTCCATGTAGCTGTCCGGCGCGTTGAGCAGATCGCCCTCCGGAGCAAGCGCGATGACGGCCAGGGAGTTGGGCAGGTTCTTGGCGCAGATCGTCGTGCCTTCCAACGGGTCGAGCGCAATATCCACCTTGGGACCCTGCTTGGTGCCGACATTCTCACCGATATAGAGCATCGGCGCTTCGTCACGTTCGCCCTCACCAATCACCACGGTGCCGTCGATCGGCAGCCTGTTCAACTCGCGCCGCATTGCGTCCACCGCAGCCTGGTCGGCCGCCATTTCGTCACCGTGCCCCCGAAGACGTGCGGCAGATACGGCCGCGCGCTCGCTGACGCGAGCCAGCTCCAAGGTCAGAATACGGTCCAGTCCGCTCGATGACTGATTTTCAGTATTGGACATCAACATCTCCAGTCTCTCCCCCGCAAGACGCCTGGGCGGGCACATTCTTCAATTCAGTTTTTCAATCCGGATCATTTGCGGCTTTTCGGCAACAACCCCCTTGGACATGATAACGTCCAGGGCCTCCTTGATCGCCACTTCGGTGGTTTCATAAGTGATCAAGATGACGGGCTGAGGTGTCTCCGCATCCCGTTTTGCCGGCGGGATTTCTTCCGGATGACGTTTCTGTACGATCGACTCCAGCGAAATACCGGCCGCTCCCATGCTCTGGGCGATTTCAGCGAACGCGCCCGGACGATCGTACACGGACAAGCGGATGTAATAACCACCCTCATGCAGCCGCATGCGCGCCCTGACATAGTCCTTCAGGTCCGAGGCCGGCATGCCGAGCACCGGCGTCGCGTCTCCGCGCGCAATATCGGCTATGTCGGCGACCACGGAAGATGCGGTGGCATTGCCACCCGCTCCCGGTCCGACGAGCACGATCTCGCCAACGAAGTCTCCATCAACGGCCACCGCGTTCAGGACACCGTCAATGCGGGCAATCGCGGAGGTTTTCGGCACCATGGTCGGATGCACACGTTGCTCGATCCCGGTGTCCGTTCGCTGCGCCACACCCAGAAGCTTGATGCGGAACCCCAGCTCGTCGGCAGCCTGAATGTCGGCCGTCGTGATTGAGGTGATGCCTTCCAGATAGATGTCCTCGTCGGCAATCTTCGTGCCGAAGGCAAGGCTCGTCAGGATAGCCAGCTTGTGAGCTGTGTCATTTCCCTCGATGTCGAATGTCGGGTCGGCTTCGGCATAGCCCAGCCGCTGCGCATCGGCGAGGCAGTCTTCAAAACTGATGCCATCGGCTTCCATCCGGGTCAGGATGTAATTGCAGGTGCCGTTCAGGATGCCGTAGACGCGGCTGATATCGTTGCCGGCCATGGATTCCCGCAAGGTCTTGACGATCGGAATGCCGCCGGCGACCGCCGCTTCATAATTCAGGCAGGCGTCATTGTCCTCTGCCAGCCCGGCAAGGTCGACTCCGTGCCTGGCAAGCAGCGCCTTGTTGGCTGTAACCACATGCACACCGCGTTTCAAAGCGGCGCGTACGCTGTCCTCCGCAGGACCGCTGTCTCCGCCAATCAACTCGACAAAGATGTCGATATCGGCGCTGGTCGCCATCTCGACCGGATCGGTGTACCAGTCGAGGCCGGACACGTCGAAGCCCCGGTCCCGAGACTTGTCCCGCGCGCTCACCGCGGTAACGGTCACGGCACGGCCAGACTTGCGGGCTAGTTGCCCTCCGTTTTTCGACAGGAGCTGCACGACGGCCGCCCCCACGGTGCCAAGACCAGCAACGCCAACTTTCAATGCTTCAGACATGCGGAAAAGAGTCCAGGTTAAGTTCCGAGCGGGATGACGTTGTGCAGCTTTTGCTCTGCGGTTTCAAGGAAGCGGCGGATATTTCTCGCCGCCTGTCGCAGTCTCTGCTCGTTTTCCACCAGTCCGATGCGTACATATTCATCACCATGCTCGCCGAACCCGATGCCCGGTGCGACGGCAACCTCTGCCCGCTCCAGCAGCAGCTTGGAATATTCAAGGCTGCCAAGGGAGCGGAATTTCTCCGGAATGGGTGCCCAGCAGAACATGCTGGCCTGCGGCGCGGGAATGTCCCAGCCCGCCCGGCCAAAGCTTTCAACCACGACGTCGCGGCGCTTCTTGTAGGTCTCGCGAGTTTCCCTGATGCAGTCTTCCGGTCCGTTGAGCGCGGCCGCTGCCGCCACCTGGATCGGTGTGAAGGCGCCGTAGTCGAGATAGGATTTGACGCGGGCCAGGGCGCCGATCAGGCGCTCGTTGCCAACGGCAAACCCCATGCGCCAGCCCGGCATGGAGAAGGTCTTCGACAAGGAAGTGAACTCGACGGTGATATCCATGGCTCCTGGAACCTGGAGCACCGAAGGCGGCGGAGAGGCTTCGTCGAAATAGATCTCCGAATAGGCCAGATCAGACAGAATGAAGATATTGTGCTTGCGCGCGAAAGCGACAACTTCCTTGTAGAAGTCGAGATCCGCGCAATAGGCCGTCGGATTGGCCGGGTAACACAGGATGATGGCGATCGGTTTCGGCACCGAATGGATAACGGCACGCTCCAGCGCATCAAAGAAGTCCGGTCCCGGTTCGGCCGGAATGTTGCGGATCGACGCACCGGCCATCAAGAAGCCGAACGTGTGGATCGGGTAACTCGGATTCGGGCTGAGGATGACGTCGCCGGGCGCAGAGATCGCCTGCGCCATGTTGGCAAAGCCTTCCTTGGAACCCAGCGTCGCAATCACCTGCGTGTCGGGATCCAGTTTCACTCCGAACCGGCGCCCGTAATAGGCTGCCTGGGCCTTGCGCAGGCCCTGAATGCCCTTGGAAGCCGAATAACGGTGCGTGCGCGGGTCCTGCACCACCTCGGTCAGCTTGTCGACAATATGCTGGGGGTCGGCAGATCCGGGTTGCCCATGCCAAGATCAATTATGTCCGCCCCGGCCGCTCGCGCCTTTGCTTTCAAGCGATTGACCTGTTCGAACACATACGGCGGCAGCCGCTTGATCTTGTGGAATTCCTCCATGGCGCGATCCCTTGCAAATTGACGGTCCGTTTGCACCCAACACCCCTCACGCGGTGCAGTGCAGCGGGGCTCTTGTAGCAGCAAGGAAAAAAATGTTCACCCGTCTTTGCAGTCCTAGCCGCCCAAATTTGCTCCCGTTTTGAGAATGTTGTTCCAGAACCTGTCAAAGAGTGCCCGAACACAAGCATTCTGGGTCAATTGTCCAACAAAAACATGAACTGGCTTGAAGCGCTTGCAGCGTCGGGGACCTCGAAAAAACGAAACTCTTTCCCGTTTTCAGGACCAATCGCTCCGGCTCAAACAGCGACGGAGCGAGAGGGTTCTTGCAAGTCTCTGAGAAACCTGAGGGTGTGTCTTGCGTCAGACGAAAACCGTTTCCCGAAAAAACAATTGGCACGCCCTGCTCAGGCGGCGTTCTTTCTAGAGGTGGAAAAGGCTGTTGGTCCCTTGGCCTTCCGGACAGACCCGTTCGCTTTCATGTCGAACAACACAATCTGCGACTTGCCCTGTTTCCTGGAAAGTTCAACGCCTTTCTCGGCAGCTCCCATTGCCCTGGACAGATGCGTGGACATTGGCGAATTGACCGCGCCGACGCTGATGGAAACCGTCAACTTGCCTGCGGATGCCTGATGACATCCCAGGGCGAAGTGCCTGCAGAGCCGCTGCGCCGTAAGGTGCACGAGATCGTTGTTGGCCTCTTCAAGCAAAACGACGAATTTCGTATCGCCGAGTTGTCCACTAATCGAGGTTTCGGGCAGCATGTCCTTCATGACACGGGCAAACAGCTGCAGCAGTGCCAGTCCCATCGGCGTCCCGTATTTTTCGCTGACGTCCTCAATCTCGTCCATAGAGAAAAGCATGATGCCGTAGACACCCGGCCGCTCCCGGTTTTCGCTCAGCCAGTCTTCGGCCGCATTCAGAAACGCCCGCCGGTTCGGCAGCCCCGTCAGTTCATTCTGCGTGGCTTCCTCGCGGAACCTTTGCATGGACCGCTCGATCACCATCGCGACAGGCAGAACAATTGTCATGATGATCGAGAACAACAGGGTCACCAGGAAGATGACCGTGAAGCCTTGCGGAAAGGCCTCCAGGAAGGACGGGACCAACAGGATGTTCTGGTTCAGTGTGAACCAGACAAACCCGGCAACTTCGATCAAGGTCGTAAACCCCAGCAGTCTGGCAGAACGAAGTTTTTCCTTGTTTTCCCAGAAAGCCATCGCGACAACCCAGAGCCCGCTGACAATCAGGCACCCCTGGACATAATTCGTACGCATGACGAAGCTGTCGAAAAACGGCGGAAAGAGACAGAGCACGATCCAGCCGACCGCGACGATGGCAAACAGCCAGACATGACCGCGCAGCCCGAGAAATACAGCAAAACCGCTCCGTCTCAGGCCTGTCCCAATTAGAATGAGGAAATTGGCTGCAATGATGCTGAAGGCGTCCGGAATGGTGCCTCGCATTGCGACCAACAAGGTGCCGCAGGCAGCCAGGAACATCCCGAGCGACCACATCGCCAGACTGCGGGCGCTATCCGGATTTCGGATCGGCCAGAACAGGTAAAACATCAAAAAGATGACGCTGCCGGCAAATTCGGCAATGACGAGGCAGGCAAAAAGTGTCGGCGTGTCGAGCTGCATACAGAGAAAGGCCTTGGAAATATCGGCCTTAAACTAGCGCTTCAGTCGTAAAAGAATGCTTATGAATTGCCATTTCCTGCAAGCCCCTTACATGAGGTGCGCAAGTTGCCGGCAAGGCAAACCGATTGCAAACACCCGATCATTCGCCGGCAAGGGATTCCAGATAGGCTTCTGTCGCCTCCCTGTCGCGTGGGTTGATCAGACCAGCGGATTCGCCCGTGCCAATGGGGGGGCCGTACCCCTTTGGCGGCGGCACGTTGGTGGATTGAACACCCTTCTCATTCTTCAGTGCATCAACGAGAGGCGTTCCCGGACCAACGGCGCATCCGGTCAGAAACACCAAAAACATTCCCCCAGCAAGGCCGGTCATCCCCTTGAAATATCTGGTCAAGCGTTCCTCCCCGAACTCACTGCCAACTTCCATCCCATTGTCACAAAGTTGCTCTAGCCAGTGAGCCTAAAGCGGTTTCAAATCCAATCGACGGAACCAGAACCTTGTGTCATAAATAGCTGTTAGATCAAAATATCAGCGAAAATATAACAAGATAACGGATTTAAACAGATAAGGGCTCTCAGGCCGTTCACGGGCCGGAGGGGCAGCACAACCGGAGGGAACCCCTGTCTATGGCCGATGACCGCCAGCATCCCATGTTGCAGTATATCATCAACAACCCGGAGGCCTTCGCGCAGAATCTGGCCAAAACCATCGAGCAGGCCGGCAAGGCCATGGCCGCCTACATCGAGCCGCGCGAACAGGGCAAGATCAAACATGATTCGACCGACGAGCTGACGGGTGTCGTGAAAACGCTGGCGCAGGTCGGAGAATACTGGGCGTCTGATCCGCAGCGCGCCATTGAGGCCCAGTCGCGGCTCTGGTCAGGTTATATCGATCTCTGGAATTCCTCGTTGAAGCGCATGATGGGGGAACCGTCAACACCGGCGGTCGAGACACCGCCGCGCGACAAGCGTTTTGCCGACCCGGACTGGGAGAACAACCAGTTCTTCGACTTCATCAAGCAGCTCTATCTGATCACCAGCAAATGGGCCGAAGACATGGTTCACGAGGCCAACGGCCTCGATGAACACACAAAACACAAGGCGGAATTCTACGTCACCCAGATTGCAAACGCGGTGTCGCCGTCCAATTTCGTGCTGACAAATCCGGAACTTCTGCGCCTGACGATGGAGAGCAACGGCGAGAACCTCGTCAAGGGCATGCAGCATCTGGTGGAAGACCTGAAGACCGGCAAGGGTGACCTGAAGATCCGGCAGACAGACCCCTCGAAATTCAAGCTCGGCGAAAACCTGGGCAACACCCCGGGCAAGGTGATCGCCGAGAACGATGTCTGCCAGGTGATCCAGTATTCGCCGACAACGGACGAAGTGCTGAAGCGCCCTCTCCTGATCGTGCCGCCCTGGATCAACAAGTTCTATATTCTCGATCTCAACCCGGAAAAATCCTTCATCAAATGGGCCGTCGATCAGGGCCATACCGTGTTCGTGATTTCCTGGGTCAACCCGGATGAGCGCCAGGCCCAGAAAAGTTTCGAACACTATATGAAGGAGGGCATCCTCGAGACGCTCGACGTCATCAAGAAGGCCACACGGCAATCGGAGGTCAACGCGATCGGCTATTGCGTTGGCGGCACGTTGCTTGCGGTTACCCTCGCCTATATGGCGAAAATCGGCGACGAACGCATCAAGACGGCCACCTTCTTCACCACCCAGGTCGATTTCACCTTCGCCGGCGATCTGAAGGTGTTTGTCGACGAGGAACAGATCTCGGTTCTGGAAAAACGGATGGAGGAACAGGGGTACCTGGACGGCTCGAAAATGTCGTCGGCCTTCAACATGCTGCGCTCCAACGACCTGATCTGGTCCTACGTGGTCAACAACTACCTGAAAGGCCAGGAGCCCTTCCCGTTCGACCTGCTCTACTGGAACTCCGACAGCACGCGTATGCCGGCGGCCAATCATTCTTTCTATCTGCGCAACTGCTATCTCGACAACAAGCTCTCCAAGGGGGAAATGGAGATCGCAGGCGAGCAGCTCGATCTTTCCAGGGTGACGATCCCGATCTTCAACCTGGCCACAAGAGAAGACCACATCGCACCGCCAAAATCAGTCTTCCTCGGCTCCGGTTGTTTCGGCGGACCGGTCGACTATGTGCTCGCAGGCTCCGGTCACATCGCTGGCGTCGTCAACCCGCCAGCCAAGAACAAGTACCAGTTCTGGACCGGCGGCGAACCGAAAGGCCTTCTGGAAAACTGGCTGAAAAATGCCGAGGAGCATCCTGGGTCCTGGTGGCCCTATTGGGACGAGTGGATCCGTTCTCACGACGGCAATCTTGCCAAAGCCCGCAAGCCAGGCGCCAACCGGGTGAAAATCCTGGAAGATGCGCCGGGGTCTTATGTGATGACGAAGGTTTAGGGCCGGTTGGCCTGACACGTTTCGGTTGGTTTTCCACCCTACGCGGAAATGCGTATCAGATTGTCCGCGTAGGGGATCAAATAGATAGTCAAACACATTACAGCTGTGTAGGCGGCGCTTACAAGAGCGGCCTACCGATCGAAGCAAAAACCGAGATTCCGTCGCGTTTTTTGAACCTCAACGGCCGTGTCTGTCTGTTCTGTCTTCTTGGCATCGCTAGCTGCTCACCCGAAATGCGCGTCCAGCGGCGTCAGGGTCATGCCCAGGAGCTTGCCGAACTTGTTGGCGCTCATCGGGCGGCCGAAATGGAAGCCCTGCACCACTTCGCAGCGGCAACTGGCAAGAAACGCCTGTTGTTTGGCGGTTTCCACGCCCTCGGCCACGACACACAGACCAAGCTCACGGCCGAGCGAGATGATCGCGCGGGCGATGCAGCGGTCGTTTTCGTCATAGTCGAGATCGCGGATGAAGCTACGGTCTATCTTCAGCCGGGTCAAAGGGAAGCTTTTGAGCGCTACCAGGCTTGAATAACCGATGCCGAAATCATCGATGGCGAGTTTCAGGCCGATCCCCCGGAAATCGTCCATAAGCTCAACGGCCTGCTCCGCGTTCTGGATGAGGAGGCTTTCCGTCAGTTCCAGTTCGAGGTAACCGGCTGGCAAGCCGCTCTCATCCAGGGCTGTGCAGACATCGGCGACCAGTCCGGCATCACGAAACTGGCGGGCGGAGACATTGACCCCAATGGTGATCGGCGTCAATCCGGCATCCTGCCATTCCTTGTTCTGTCGGCAGGCTTCCTTCATGACCCAGCGGCCGAGCGGCACGATCAGGCCACTTTCCTCGGCCAGCGTGATGAATTCGCCCGGCATCAGGCGTCCGAGCGCCGGATGCTGCCAGCGCACAAGCGCCTCTGCACCGATAATGCGTCCGCTGACCAGGTTGTATTGCGGCTGATACTCCAGGAAGAACTCGCCATTTTCGATGCCGGAGCGCATCTCCTCAAGCAGTGTCAGCTTGTTGACGGAACGTTCCGGGCGGGTCTGTTCATAGACCTGATAGCCGTCCCGCCCCGACGCCTTGGCCTCGAACATAGCCTTGTCGGCATTCCGGAGCAGCTGGGCGGCATTTTCCGCATCCTGCGGAAAACTTGCCGCGCCGATGCTGCAGGTGATGTGGAACGACAGGTCACCAATCTGGATTGTCTTGGTGATCTCGTCCCGCAGCCGGGCCATGAAATCCTTGAGTTCCGGCTTGCAGGCCGTGTTGCCCTCAACGATCAGGACAAATTCGTCACCACCGAAACGGATGGCCTGGTGGGTGCCGTCATGGACGGACATGATGCGTTCGGCCGCGATCATCAGCACCTGATCGCCAATCGCATGCCCGAAACTGTCATTGACGAACTTGAAATTGTCCAGATCGACAAAAACCACCGCAACCGGAACAGCGGTGTTCCGGCTTTCGGCAACCTTTTCCTCCAGTTTCGTCTTGAATTCCTGCCGGTTGGGCAGGCCCGTCAGGACGTCGTGATTTGCAAGATACCGGATTTTCCGCTCGTCCCTGTCGCGCTCCACGGCCACGGCTGCCAGTCTGGCAGCTTCAAGCGCAAGCTTGAGTTCATGGTCGGTCGGACTGCGAACAGAGTTCGTGTAAAGACCAAATGTACCAAGAACTTCCCGGTCCTTGCCAAAGAACGGCACCGACCAGCAGGATCTGAGGCCAAAGGGCGCAACAACCTCCTTGAAATCCTCCCACAGCGGATCCTTCAGGATATCCTCGACCAGAACGCTCTCACGCCGGAAGATGGCCGTGCCACAGGATCCGTTCTTGGGGCCTATGTCGATCCCGTCGGTCAAGGCCACATATTCTTCGGGCAGGTTTGGAGCGACACCCGCCAGCAGCTTGGTGCCCGTTTCATCAACCAGCATGATCGATCCGGTGATGCCGTCCAGCTGGTTCTCGATTGTCAACACAAGGGTTTCAAGAACCGTGGCGACGGGCTTCCCGGCGGCCAGTTGCTGAAGCACCTTGTTCTGGCCCTGCTGCAGCAGCACTGCACGCTTGCGCTCCGTGATATCCCGTGACATTCCGACAATGCCAACAACTTCGCCAGCCTCGTTGGTGACCGGATACTTGGAAGAGGCAAACCAGCTGCGCTTGCCGTCAGACAAGATGGAGAGTTCCTCGAAGTCGATCCTCGGGATGTTCGAGGCCATGATCTCCTGCTCGATAGCCAGAAATTTTCGAGCCGTTTCCTCGGGATGAAGTTCGATATCGGTCTTGCCAATCAACTCGGCCGGGTCGTTCAACCCGACATCAAGTGCAACCTGACGGTTTGCCATGACAAACCGCGACTTGCGATCCTTGACGTAAATATAGTCCGAGACAATGTTGAGAAGTTTTTGCAGCCAGTCGCCATCCAGACTCAGCTGCTCTGACTGGCCGATCGTCTCGAGACGACTGAGACGATCGAGTTCTGCAGCCAAGAACCCGAACTGGTTGTTCCCAGCAGCGCTCTCCAGTTCCCGACTTTCTTTTGCAACCATTCTGAGGCTCGATTTCCCTTACCTTGTCAGGTAGGCGGTCATATTCACTGATTTCAAGCTAAAAAACAATGAACTCAAATGCTAAGCCACAGTTATACTCATTAAGATTGGAGTCCCCTTAACTAAACAAAACTGCACCGCTCACTTCTGCAATGCATTGGACCATAATCCCGACACTTTAAACAGTAATACTTGCAATCTAACACCAAATTACATTGCCATAAATTACAATAATGATCTGTCGAAGGTTCGATTATGTTATTTGCCAATCAGCCTCGACACCGGGTATGATCAAGTGCTGTCCGAATAACCGGCCTTAACTCATGCAAACTCCGCAACCGCATCAAACACCTATTGCTCGCTCCGGTTCCTTCGCCACTCCCGGAATGCAGGTGCCAATTCATCTGAAAACCGGCACAGGTGGACGTCCGGTGTCCGCGATCGCTGTGTTTTGCAAACTTCTCGCCCCTGCCGTTCTGACGGCTTCCCTGTGGAGCAAACTCTGGCTTGGTGGCGTTGCCGCCGGACTTTTGTGCCTGTTCGCTCTTGTCCTGCTCGTGTTCGGCCCGAGACTGCTTGAGGGCACCGGCAACCGGCTCAACTGGGCTCGCCACGTAGGATTTGGTGAAAAGATCTGGCTGAACAGACTTTTCGTTCCTGTGCCCAAGGATCTGAACTACCGGCTCACGGTGCTCTATCTCGTCTTCTGGACAGGCGTCCTGGTCGCGCTCTGGGGCGGCGTGGCAACTCTGCCCGTGCTTTCCATTTCCGGGCTTGCTGTCGCCTACACCGCACAGATCGTTTGTTTTGGAAAGCTGATCCATCTCTACGGTTTGATGAAAGACAAGCATCCGCTCTACCGGTTCTGGGCGGCGACTGCCGGAAACGATAATGATTCGAGGGCGAAACAGGCCGACCCGGCCCGCAGATCGGCCTAGCAAACAGGGGTCCCTGCTAACGGTCCTATCCGTCAATCGGGAGAGCTGAACTCCAGAGCAACGACGGCGACCAGGGCACATGTCAGGAAAGCGATCTCCAGATCAGCACCGACGGACTGATCGTCCAGCTTCAACACCCAATCGCGCCCTTCAACAAACCGCTTGAGTCCGGCAAGAACTCCCCCGCCAGCGGACCGATGCTGCTTCGTAAGCCAACCAATCGGATCATCGCCCTTTTTCAAGACCAGCCCCTCGGTTTCGCCTTGCAGCATGGTCTTGGCGATTTGCCTGGCCAGCCCCTGCGGGTTGACGAGTTCGAACTCGGATGCCGCATCGCGGCAGGACAAAACCCAGCCCTGCGAAAGCAAACCCTGGCCTGAGATCTCCGCAAGTGTCTCCCCGGCCTTGTCGGTCAGCTGCCAGCGGCCAGACCCGGTCATCTGCTGCGATGTCAGTGTCAGAGCGCTTGCTTCAGACCGCTTGACCTCGGTCACGCCCCGCAATTCCGGCTGGTCGAGATTGAAGGTGACGACCGGCGAACCCCTTCCGGCCGATTGTTCTGCGAAGACCTGGTACTGACGCTTGATGTTTTTCGGCAGGGACATGCTGCCAGGCGTCTTGACGATCCTCAGCTCGCGGCGTTCGCTCATCCCACCCTCCGGAGGCGATCAGGCCGTCTGATTCCGCTTTTCCGCAAGCAGACCGATATAGGTCAGGGCAACGCTTGCGCCTGCAATCGACGTGATGTCGGCGTGGTCATAAGCAGGCGCCACTTCAACAACATCGCCCCCGACGAAATTCAGCGCCCCAAGTCCGCGCAGCACCGACAACGCTTCGCGTGACGACAATCCCCCGGAGACAGGCGTTCCGGTTCCAGGCGCAAATGCCGGGTCGAGACAATCAATATCGAAGGTCATGTAGGCAGGACCATCACCGACGCGGGCCTTGATCCGTTCGACCACACCGTTGATGCCAAGGTCGTCCATCTCGTGGCCGAAAATGATCTCCACACCGCAGGTTTCCGGTGCATGGGTCCTGATGCCGATCTGGATGGAGCGCTCGGGATCAATCAGGCCCTCGCGCACCGCTCTCCCGGTAAAGGTGCCGTGGTCGATCCGGTCGCCTTCGTCCGGCCAGGTGTCCTGGTGGGCATCGAACTGCACAAGGCCCAGCGGCCCGTGTTTGGCGACATGGGCCTTGAGCAGCGGATAGGTGACGAAATGGTCGCCACCTATGGAAAAGAGATGCGTGTCGGCCGCCAGGATTTCCGCGGCCTGAGCCTGGATATGACCTGGAATGTCAGCGTTCCGGCCGTAATCAAAGACGCAATCGCCATAATCCACGCAGGCGAGGCTCTCAAACGGGTCGAAGTGAAAGGGGTATTGCGGATCGCCGTCGAAAATGGCCGACGCCCGGCGCACGCCCTGCGGTCCAAATCGCGCCCCCGGCCGATTCGACACGGAGGCATCAAACGGAATGCCCAGGATGGCCAGATCAACGCCGGCAAGATCGCGGCTATAACGGCGGCGCATGAAGGAAAGCGCGCCGGCATATGTCGGCTCATGCGACCCGCCCTTGATGTCCTTTCCAAGGAAGGCATTGTCGGTCGGGCGCGGCAATTCTGATGACATGATCCAAAGACCCAGGCTTGATTGGCGGGGAGACATTTGACGCCGCCTACCATGTTCACAAAAAGCGCTTCTGGCAATCGTCGATTGGGTTGTGGCACCATTGCGTCTGAGAAACGCACGCCAGATGGACCTCCACATGCATGACCACGCTTCTCACGATCACGGCACTGGCCATGATCACGGATCCGGACACGACCACGCACCTGAAGTGACGGACAAGAACGCCCGTGCGATCGCCTGGGCTGGGCTGTTGATTGCCAGCTTCATGTTTGCCGAACTGATCGGTGGCTGGCTGGCCGGCTCCCTGGCCCTGATGGCGGACGCCGTCCACATGGTCACCGATGCCGCCTCGCTGGGGCTGGCCTGGTGGGCGTTTCAGCAATCCAGGAAACCGGCGGATGCCCGCCTCACCTACGGACGTGACCGGCTTCCGGTGCTGATAGCGTTCGCCAATGCCATCTTCCTGCTGGTGGTCACAGCCTGGATCTGCGTGGAAGCCGTCGCACGGTTCGTCGAACCGGAGGAAGTCCTGGCCGGGCCCATGCTGATCATCGCCATCCTGGGACTGTTGGTGAACATAGGCGCCTTCCTGATTTTGCAACGTGGCGGCGACGGTTCGCTCAACATTCGCGCCGCCATCCTTCACGTGATCGGCGACCTGCTCGGGTCGGTCGGAGCGATCCTTGCTGCCATCGTCATCTATCTGACCGGCTGGTACCCGATCGATCCGATCCTGTCGGTTTTCGTGGCGCTTTTGATCGTGCGCTCCGCAATCGCCGTCTTGCGCCAATCGGCACATATCCTCTTGGAAGGCGCACCTGCCGACATCGACCGGGAGGCCATGAAAGCGGACCTCCTAGAGGAAGTTCCCGGCCTTTCGGACGTCTATCACATCCATCTCTGGTCTCTCGCGGAAGGCAAGGTCAACGCGACGATGCATGCAGTCGTGGCTCAGAACACGCATCCGAATACGGTTCTGGAGACCATGCGGCGACGGCTCAAGGAGCGGCATGGCATCGCGCACGCGACCATCGAGATAACTGCCTCCCGTTAGTCGCGGTCAGGGCCTTGCCACCCGACACACCCCTCATTTCAACTATTGAGTGAAATACGCGACCAGTCCTCTCTTGATTGAGACTTGCCTGAATTTACGTTAGGTTAGGCAAGTTCAACAACGGAGGGCAAACCATGCCTGAAGTTCAGGAAAACATGCCTCAAGACGCAGCCCCCCCTGCTGCCTCCAAAGAGACGCGATCTGCCACCTCCTCCTACGGGAGCGGTGTGTCGATGCCAACCATCTACATATGTGCTGCCATCGGCGGCATGATCGCTGCAATTGCCGACCTGGTGCAGAAGGAACAGGCCTCTGCCGTTCTGAAAATGACCACCATTTCGGCACGCCATCTCAACTTGGCCGTCCCACCACTCTATGTGTTCATCATTGTCGTGTTTCTGGGCGTGCTGCTTTGCTTTGTGTTTCAGCCGAACAACCGCAAGGCCGGATTTGCGGTCGGGGCCGGCGTGATCGCCTCCATCATGACCGTCACCCCCTACCAGCCGCTTCAGACCGGTCAGCCGGCGGAACCGGGTGAAGGCACATATCTGCACCCGGGACGGGATGGAGTGCAGCTGGCAAGTTCGGACATGGGCCGGCTTTATCTTGCAGCTGGCATGATCGACATGGCGTCGATCCCGGTGACCAACGACCTGGCGATTCCGGTCGAGGTCAGCGTGTCCTTCCACGACCGGATCAGCCGGCGGACCTTTCAGCAGGTCCAGGCGATTGCCCCCGGTGCAACCCGTTCATTTGAATTCGCAGCCCAGTCGCAAGACGGCAGCATCGATGCGGAACTCTTCCTGACCGTTGCCGGTGAACAGTCCAACGTGGTCAGCGCCACGGGCGCTGCGCCCTATTACAGCGATGCGCTGCTGTTGACCCAGGCGGTGCCGACCTTCGCGCAGGCCCAGATCGACAAGAACGCCCTGGACAGCTATTCGCAGACAACGGGTCTTGCGCCACGCCCGGCCAGCGACGAGGAAGTGCGGGCGATCTACAACAAGCCGACCGGGTTCTTCAATCAGCTGCAGAAGAAACTGCTGACACCGCGAAAGTTCTGAAGCAGCACCGGAACGGACGGCACTGAACAGAGCGGCCACGCTGCTGATGATAACTGTGGCAAGCACAGGTGCGGCGTTGTTCGGGTGTCGCCGCTGGATTATGACTGAATGTCTGAAACCGGGGTCCAGGCCCCGGAATACTCAAGACAGATCCAGGGACTTGCCCCGTGCCAAACCGCTCCCCGCTCCTTCTGCGCGGCAGATTGCTGAGCTTCGACGCCGCTCCGGCCGGCGCTGAAGATACCGATGCCTATGTCTATGAAGAAGACGGCGCGCTTCTGGTCATCGATGGCAAAATTGCTGCCAGAGGCCGTTATGAAACCGTGCGGGACAAGGCGCCGGACGGGAAGGTTGAAGAGGTCGACCACCGACCGCACCTGTTGCTGCCCGGCTTCATCGACACGCACCTTCATTTTCCGCAAGTCCAGGTGATTGCGTCCTGGGCCGATCAGCTCCTGGACTGGCTCAACGACTATACCTTCCCCGCGGAACAGCGTTTTGCCGACAAGCACCACGGCGACCGCATCGCCGGCGCGTTCTACGACCTGCTGCTGTCCCACGGCACCACCACGGCTGTTGCCTATTGCTCCAGTCATCCGGCCTCCGTCGACGCCTATTTTGAAGAGGCAGACCGGCGCCGCATGCTGATGCTCGGTGGCAAGACCATGATGGATCGCAACGCGCCGCCGGCGCTCTGCGACACGGCCCAGAACTCCTATGATGACAGCAAGGCGCTTCTGCAAAAGTGGCATGGCCGCGGCCGGGCGCATTACGCCGTCACACCGCGCTTTGCCATTACCTCCACGCCCGCACAGCTGGAGGCCGCCGGCGCCTTGCTGAAGGAACATCCGGCCTGTCATCTTCAGACCCATATCAACGAAAATCACAATGAGATCGCGCTGACAAAAGAGCTTTACCCGGACGCAGCGCATTATCTCGATGTCTATGAAAGCTTTGGACTGCTCGGGCCCAAGACACTGCTCGGCCATTGCATCCACATGACAGGCCATGAAATGCAGCGCATGCGGGAAACGGGCTCCGTCGCCGTGTTCTGCCCGACCTCGAACCTGTTTCTCGGCAGCGGTCTCTTCGACAAGGCCGGTCTTGAAAGCGCCGGCATCCGCACGTCGATCGCCACCGATATCGGAGGCGGCACCAGCTATTCCATGCTGCGCACGCTGGACGAGGGCTACAAGGTCCTGCAGCTGCAGCGCCAGCGGCTGCATCCGCTGACCTGTTTCTACTGGATCACGCGCGGCAATGCCGAAGCCCTCTCCCTGACCGACAGGATCGGCACCTTGGACGAGGGCTCGGACGCGGACGTCGTCGTCCTGAACGCCAGAGCCACCCGCCCGATGGCCCTGCGCATGGAAACCGTCGAAAGCCTGGCAGAAGAGCTTTTTGTGCTGCAGACCCTCGGAGACGATCGTGCGATTGCGGAAACCTATGTCGCCGGCATAGCCTCCAAGCCAGTATGACCTGGTGTTCAACCGCCCCTGCGGTGACGCAGGTGCCGTAAAAATACGCATTGCATCAGCTGTTAGCAGCAAGTGTACTTCCAGGTGGACAGACAGAGGGGGAAGTCCATGGAAGCGCCAGCTGTCGAGATCGTGCCAGACCCGGCACCGTTTTTCATAACCGGGCCCGGGTCAACCGACATCCTGTTCTATCTGGTGGCCATAGCGCTGGTCGCTATCCTGCTCGGTTTCGGCGCGCTTTATTTCACCATTCAGGCAATACCGGACCGCATGGCCTCCGGCACCAGCAAGGCCCAGCTGCAGATTGTCGGCATCCTGGGACTGCTGTCGCTGTTCTTCATGAACAATGCCTTCTGGATCGCTGCCCTCCTGATCGCCGCCATTCCACTGTCGAAGATCGTTCTGCCCGTTCAGATCCGGACCAATCGACGCCGCAGCCGTCGCCTTCGCGGAAGTGAGGAGACCAGCGATGCTTGAGCTGCTCTTCAGTGCACTGATCACGATCGTCCCGGACTACCTTTACCGACGGCACAGGCAGGGCAAACGGCTCGGTCACGAAATCACGCTGTTCAATGTCTGGTACGAGCTTCGCTGGGGGATCACCGGCTGTGCCGTTCTGGCCATTTCGCTGCTCACGGTCATCTTCTACTTTCACCCTACAACGACGAATGTGACCTCACTGTTCCGGACCGTTTCCATTCTCAGCGACCGCCCCGGCCGCGTGGAAGAGGTCTATGTTTCCGACAATCAGTTCGTACGCGCCGGCGACCCGATTTTCCGGCTGGACACCCAGCGACAGCGGGCAGCGGCTGAAACGGCGCGCCGACGCATTGCCGAGATCGACGCGGCCCTCGTTGTCGCGCGGTCCGACCTGCTTGCGACCGAAGGCTCTATCGTTGCGACGGAAAGCCAGTTGCGGCAGGCCCAGGACGATTTCAACCGAAGGAACGAACTTTCGGAGCGCAATCAGAATGTTGTCAGCCAGCAGGAACTGGAACGACTTCGCCTGAGTGTCGCGGGGCTGGAAGGTACATTGCAATCGGCACAAGCGCAGCGCGACGCGGTTGCCGGCCGGTTGAACAATCTGCTGCCGGCGCAGCGTGCAAGTGCGGAGGCAGCCCTGGCGCAAGCGGAAACCGAAATCGAGAAATCGACCGTCTTTGCCGGAACCAACGGCACTGTCCGCCAGTTCAAACTGAAACCGGGAGACCTCGTCAATCCGATCTTGCGCCCGGCGGGAGTCCTGGTGCCGGAAGGCTCCGGCCGGGGCCGGTTCCAGGCCGGGTTCGGCCAGATATCAGCCCAGGTGCTTCATCCAGGCACGCTCGTGGAGATCACATGTGCCTCAAAACCCCTCACCGTCATTCCGATGAAGGTCGTTGAAGTGCAAACCGCCATTGCAGGTGGCCAGTTGCGCCCGACCGATCAGCTGATCGATCTGCAGGACCGTGCCCGCCCGGGCACGATCCTGACAGTCATCGAACCTCTCTACGAAGGACATGCCGACGAGGTTCCCCCTGGAAGCAGATGCATCGGCGTTGCCTATTCCAGTCATGACAAGGCCATCAAGGCCGGCAAGATCACGGGATTTTCCGCCTTTCTGTCCCGTATTGTCGATGGCATGGGCATTGCCAATGCGCTGGTGATCCGTGCTCAGGCGCTGCTCCTGCCGGTGAAGGTTCTGGTGTTCTGACCTCTCTCTGCCGCCCTGAGGAATCGTTCATTCGCAATCCAGGCGGGTCACCCTCGAGCAGTCTGCCATTTTGAGCGTGCTGGCGGCCGCCTCCTTTTGAACCACGCAATGACAGATGCCGAGAGACAGGCAACGGCAAAACCAGCCGCAACAGCGCGAAACAGCCACTCGAATCCACTGAGATCGAGAAGTGGCGTCAAGAGCAGCGGTGAGACCACCTGACCGAGAAACATGGCGGTCGTGACCATTCCGGAGACCCTGCCCCGCCTGCTTTCCGGCACCAGATGAAGCGCAAGCATGAAGAGAGCCGGCTGCACCAGGGCATAACCCGCACCGACCTGGGCAGCGCCGGCCAGAATCAGGCCCCAGGAGGCACCGAGGGACAGCGTGGCGAAACCGGTTGCCATCATGGCGAAGCCGAGACCGAAGGTCATCGCAAGGCCCAGCCTGGCGCTGATCCGCTTGAATGCCATGGCCACACAGCCGGCGGTCAAGGTGAGCGCGCCCAGCCCAAAGGCCGTTCCCAGGGCTCCGTCCAGGCCGTTTTCTTCCAGATAGAAGGGCAACTGGCTCGGCATCAGGAAGAACAGCATCACGGTGAGCATGGTCAGCACCGCAACCCCGAGTGATGGCAGCCACCAGCTCTTTTCAGACGCTGCCGGCACCGGTGCAGCTGCAATCTGGGAAGCGATGCGCGACCGTCTTTCCTGCCGCAGAACCACAAGCAGCAACGGCAAAAGCAAAGCCGGCAGAGCGTAGATCAGGAACGGCAGTCGCGGCGAAAGACCGGCAAGTCCGCCAGCCAGGCTGATGAACAGGAAACCGCTGAAGTTGATGGCCGCTGTCTGCAGTCCCAGAAAGGCGCTGCGGCGCTCGCCGTCAAACAGGTCTCCGACCAGAGCGACCTGGGCTGTCATGGTGAGTGCAACGGCGACGCCCAGCAGCAGCCGGCTGACGAGAATGGAGCTCAGATCGGGCAGATAGGCGCCGGCGCTGCCGCTGACGGCGAACAGCACCACCCCCGCGATCAACAGGGGCGCACGGCCAAACCTGTCGGCGGCAAGGCCGGCAAATGGTGCAATCAACACGACGGAAAGGGACGGCGCGGCCACCAGGAACCGCGTCAGGTAGGCAGCTTGCGGACTATCGGCAAAGCTTGCTTCCAGTCCGGGAAGCGCAGGGCTGATGGTGGCATTGGCCATGATCTTGAGCGTTGCAATCAGGAGCAGCGCGATGGCCGCAGCTTCCAGCCAGATCGGGCGGCCTGACACATGCGTTTGGGAAGACACCTTGATTTTCCTTGCATTTGGGAAAGGGAGGCATCAGCCTACTAATTCAAGTCGACTTGAGGTCAAGAGATGAATTTGCTGGATATTTCAGAAGTTTCGAAGCAGACCGGCATCGCCGCGTCGGCCATTCGCCATTATGAGGAAAAGGGCCTGATCACTTCCGTGGGACGCAGAGGGCTGAAGCGGCTGTTCGGTCCGGAGGTGATCGATCAGCTGGCGCTGATCACGCTCGGCAAGGCTGGCGGATTTTCACTTGATGAGATCAAAGCCATGTTTGGCCCGGACGGGCGTCCCGCTATTTCAAGACAGGTTCTTTATGGCAAGGCTAACGACCTCGACCGACAGATCGATCACCTGATCTCGCTGCGCGACATGATCCGCCACGTGGCCGAATGCTCTGCACCGTCCCATATGGAATGCCCCAAGTTTCGGCGGCTACTTCGTTTGGGAGGAAAGAGGAAAACTGAAACCAGAAAAATACCCAGTCCAGCTGCGCTTCTTTAATTCATCGTCAGAACAACCTATGTTCCGAGTCTTGGGCAATGCAGGGCAATCAATGAAAATTCCCAAAATCGATCCACGCATGCGACGTCCCCAGATCCAGCTGGGAAATGTCGAACTGGATTTAAAGGGTGATTTTCGGGAGAAGATCCTAGCCCTGTTGCGACCCAGTTCTCGAGAACTCGAAAACAATCGACAACTCCGTGAGTATTTTGCTCACCTTTTCGGGTTCGAAATCTTCGAGCAGTCCAAGATCCGAAATGACGTTTGGGTCTACAATTTCGTAGTCACTGGTATCGACAATGATAACGGAGATTCTCTTGTCAGCGGCCCCGATTTAGGCTTGATAATCTCAGTTTTCTTACTTGCCTTTCGCAGACCTTCCGGGTCTGTGAACCTCGAAGGGCAATTGGTTGACGCCAATACCGGGTGCGTCCTATCCGAGGACAAGATCACTGAGAAATTCACTTCCAAACGATCCTTTTTCTCCGACCCCATCAAAAGTTTGCACATGATCGAATTTGCAGCCATCAAGCTGCTGAAACACCTGAAACAAGACGCCGAGGCCAACTACCATGCCGCTTTGTAAGCTTATCCAAAGCGCTGGGTGCATCACGTCCAGGTCCGCGACGATGTATGCCGCCATGGGACTGGTTGATTGCACTTTCCGTCATCCTGTTGCGGAGAGAACTGACTTGGCGAGGTTTGTCTTCAGAACTGGAATTATTCTTTCATGTCCTTCCTGAATTGGCTGTTCCGACGAAAGAAACCGCCTCAGATCCATCTCGGCGATGTCCAGATGCATCTCGACTGGAACATCGTCAGCTCCTTTTGCCACCATTTTGGAGCCCCGGTCCAAACGGAGCCTGATCAGGAGCAATTGCAGCGCTATTTTGCGAAGGCGCTCGAATTGCCGCTCTATTCACCGGGCGCTGATTTGAAACCGGGTGATCAGCTCCTGCATCTTGCCATCACCGACCTGCGCTACGGCTTTCTGGCCTCCCTGAACACCAACGACACCTGGTTGCCGCTGCTCATCCGGCCCTCCGTCACACTCTACGGTTATCTTCTGGATATCGACAGCGGTCAGGTTCTGGCGGAAAAGCGGGTCAGTCAAAAACCAAGCTGGCTGAGCTCGGCCGATCCGGTCCTGTTCGCATGGACTTTCCTGACGGGTGACTTTGGCCCGGCGCCATCACGGCCGATGACGGACAAGGCGGCCGTCAAGGCACTGCGCCAGCTGCAGAAACTTGCAGCCCACAATGCCAGAACCGGTCACCTTCTTGAAAAGAACAATATGACCTGACGTGCCTGACGCTGGAACAGGCCCGGACCTTTCGAGGCTTCGTGATGCGTCTCCACATCGCGGATCACGACGCGCACCAGCACCACCGCGGCAATCCCGAAGACGACGCCGCCGGCAGCCTGTCCGATCAGGACGCCGGGAGCGCCATAAAGTGCGCCCCCCACCATGACAAAGGGGATCGTCCCGAGCGTGTGCCGGCCCCAGTTCATCCAGGTGGAGTAAAACGGCCGGCCAAGATTGTTGAAAAACGCGTTGGCAACGAACAAGGCGCCGTTGAAGAAAAAGGCCAGCGCCAGCGGGCCGCAAAACAGGAAGATCAGCGTCAGGGCAAGGCCATCGGCATCGAACAGGCGCGCAATCGGCGTTCTGAGAAAGAACAGGGCCAACGCGGCCAGGCCGACCACGAGCGCCGTGAAGAGCAGCGCTTCGCGCAAGGTGCCGCGCACCCGGTCATACTTTCCGGCACCAAAATTCTGGCCGACGATGGGTCCGACAGCACCGGACAGGGCAAAGATCGTGGCAAAGGCGAGCGGCGTCATGCGTGCGACCACGGCCATGCCGGCGACAGCCTCTTCGCCGAACTCCGCCATGGAGCGCGTGACGAAGGCCTGGCCGACGGGTGTTGCCAGCTGGGTCAGGATGGCGGGAAAGGCGATGGCGGATATGGGGGGCAGGTCTTTCAGGAGCTTGAGCGGTCTCGGCAGGCTGAGCCCGCCGTAAAACCGGAAGATCGGCGCCAGGGCAAAAAAGGCAATCGCAACGCGCGACGCGGCGCTCGCCAGGGCAGCGCCGGTCAATTCCAGATCCAGTCCGAAAATCAGGATCGGGTCCAGGACCGCATTGACGACGCCGCCGGCAATTGTCGCCATCATTGCCCGCTTGGCATCGCCATGGGCCCTGAGCACGGCGCCCCCCGCCATGCCGAGCAATAGCAATGGCAACGTTGGCACAATGATCTGCAAATAGTGAACCGCCAGATCATGGGTGTCGCCATGGGCGCCGATCAGGCTGACAAGCAGGTCCAGCGACAACCAGACCGCAAGGGCAAAGACGCCACTGAAGATCACCCCGGCCACGAGCGCGTTGGAGGCCTGTTGCCGCGCCTCCTCCCGATCCCCTGCCCCAAGCGCCCGCGCGACCAGAGCGCCGGCCGCAATGGCAACGCCGATATTGAAAGACGTGGTGAAAAACAGGATCGCGCCGGCGTAACCAACCGCGGCAGCCAGTTCCGCCTTGCCGAGCATGGAGATGAAGATCATGTCGACAAAGTCGACGGCAAAGATCGCCATCAGGCCGACTGAGGACGTCAGCGACATGACCGTGACATGACGGAACAAGCTGCCTGTAACGAATTTGGCCTGGCTCATGGCACCTGACATCGATCTGGACATTCTGGCCCGCCCGGCAGGCCTTGGAGAGGGCTGCATGGACCGGAAACGGCGTGCGCGCAAGCCGAAATCGGCTCACCTTGCCGCAAACGACCGGCTCCGCGACGGCAACATGCGGAAACAGATCGGCGCACGGGGTGTCAATGGACCATGCTACGATTTTCCGGAAGGGCAACACCTCTTGCCCGACTCGGTTTCGTCACCTGATCGCAGAGGACCGTCATGATTGTCAGCCGACCTTCCGGAAACCTTGCATGTGCAGGCCTTTTGGCGGTCTGCCTGATCCCGTCTGACGTCAGCGCACATGACGCTGCAAGACTGAGCATTCCGCCAGACGCATCCGCTGTGTTGAAGACCTTCCTGGCTCATGTCCGGCCGGAAGCCATCATGCAGGACGCCGAGGTAGCGGACTGCACGCTCTCCGGCGGCACCACGACCAGATGCGTGAAACTGGTGCTGAAACAGGCGCCGCGCGAAGAGCCCGGGCCCTGGTGTCCGAGCACGATTGAAGACGGACCGGAGGACGCCGGCATCTGGTTCAAGGACGGCAAGGTCTATGACGCAGATGGTGCGTTCGTCAAAAATCTGGCCGAATTCTACGACGATCCGAAATGGCAGATGTATGACCCGAAAACGGGAGAAGTCCTGGTCTCAAGGTCCTTTGATGCCTGCTTCGGAGTGGCGCGGCCGGATGTCTGGAAGGCGTATTACTATTACTGCGCGCAGTGCACGCCGGAGCAGACCGTTTTTTCGCCCATTCGAACACTGTTCATTCCGCTGGATCCTGTGCCTGTCGACGAGCCAATCGAGTTGACCGATCATCCGGGCGCCGGCATTTCACTCGACGGGGTCCGCTTTGAAGGCCCTGCCCCGGTCAATGCCATTTTGCACGCCTACAACATCGCCCCGTTCGACGATTGCGGCGGTCACGTGAACCCCTATTTCGGCTACCACTATCATTTCGCCACGGAGTGTCTTGAAACTGTCGAACAGTCTGGCGGGCATGCGGACCTTGTGGGCATGGCGATGGATGGCCACGGCATCTATAGCCAGCTGGACGCAGATGGCCAGGAGCCGCCAGATCTCGACTCATGCAGAGGCCACACAACGGCAGGGCTCGGCTATCATTATCACGCTGCCCCTCTGGGCGTGAACCGCGTGATTGGCTGTTTCAGGGCCGAACTCGGCTGTGCGCTCTCCCCCGGGTCCCAGACCTGCGACGCAAGACTGCCCCTGGAACCAATCGAAGTGCCGCTGCCGCCGCCCGGTTCGATCCCCCCGGAATAGCGCTTGGCTTCAACTGACAACAAAAAACCCGCCGGATCGCTCCGGCGGGTTTTCCTGAAACGGTAAGACCAGTCGGTCCAGCGATTAACGCTTGGAGAACTGGAAGGACCGGCGGGCCTTGCGGCGGCCGAACTTCTTACGTTCGACGACGCGGCTGTCGCGGGTCAGGAAGCCGTTTTTCTTCAGAACGCCGCGCAGCTCCGGCTCGTAGTGGGTCAGGGCCTTGGAGAGGCCGTGACGCACAGCGCCAGCCTGACCGGACAGACCACCACCGGTGACGGTGGCTACAACGTCGTACTGGCCAGCACGGTCGGTGAGCATGATCGGCTGCTGAAGGATCATCTGAAGAACCGGACGAGCGAAATACTCGGTGAAGTCCTTCTTGTTGACGATGATCTTGCCGGTGCCCGGCTTGATCCAGACGCGCGCGATGGCGTCCTTACGCTTGCCGGTTGCGTACGCACGGCCCTGAGCGTCCAGCTTCTGGACATGGACCGGAGCTTCGGGGGCTGCGGTGTCGACCGCGCCGCCCAGTTCTTCCAGGGATTGCAGCTCAGCCATTGTTAAGCCCTCTTGCCGTCATTCTTTGCGTTGAGGCCCTTGACGTCGACGAGTTCCGGCGACTGAGCTTCATGCGGGTGGGTCGGACCAGCGTAAACCTTGAGGTTTTTCAGCTGCTTGTTGGACAGCGGACCGCCCGGCATCATACGCTGCACGGCTTTTTCCAGGACGCGCTCCGGGAAACGGCCTTCCAGGATGGCACGTGCGGTGCGCTCCTTGATGCCGCCCGGATGGCCGGTGTGCCAGTAGTATTTCTTGTTGTCGTACTTGCGGCCGGTGAACACGACTTTGTCCGCATTGACGACGATGACGTTGTCACCGGTGTCGATGTGAGGCGTGTAGGTCGGCAGATGCTTGCCACGCAGATGGTTGGCGATGAAGGCGGCGAGACGGCCGACAACCATGCCTTCTGCGTCGATCAAGATCCACTTTTTCTCGACCTCAGCCGGCTTGGCAGAGAAGGTCTTCATGAGTTTGATCCGTACTGAGCGGTTAAAGAAAAGGCCCGCGCGTCTCCATGACAGAGGCAGCGAACGGACCTTGAATTCGTTCGAGGCAGCTTATACGCCGACATCAAAACGTCGTCAATCACAAATTACGCAATAAAGCCCAATAAAAACCTTTTAAAACAACGACTTATAAAAACGGTATCATAATACCGTATGTTTTTCGAGCGTTTCTCTCCCAAATCCTGCTGGTCCCGGCGTTTTCCTGGCGCATTGGAAGACCGGATTTTACGCCAGCTTAACACCCATTGGGGCACAGATTAGAGAAACGTTGTTGACGCAAGGGAAATTGATGCAGCTGTTCAGCCTGCCCTACTGGACAAAAAGACCGCTGGTGCTTGCCGTTGTTGCAGGCGGGCTTTTGCTCGCCGGTATTGCCGGTGCCGTTCATGTGCTTCTGGATTGGCAGGTGCTCAATTCCATCCGGCACAATGCCGAAGTCAAGGCAATGACCTGGTCGGAACGGCTGTTCAAGAACGTCCCCAACGCAGAAAGCATGTTTGAAGAGGGCGCTGTTGCCGATGCCGACATACTTCGGCTTGTCGATTCCTTCGCCATGATCGACATCCTGAAGTTCCAGTTGTTTGACATGCACGGGCATCGCACCTTTACGGCCGGCGACGCCGAGTTTGATCATGAAGGTGCGCTCAACAAGAATGCGCTGGAGGTGTTTTTCTCTGGCGAGCCGAAGCTCTTTGTCATTCACGACGAGGTTGCAGAATACTCCGGACAGCCAGACACTTTTGTCGAAGCCTATGTTCCTGCCGTTACACCAGATGGCAGGCGGGTCGGAACAATTGAGGTCTATGTCGACGTCAGCCCCCTGGAAGAAGCCCTTGAATCGGCGTTCCAGCAGATCGGCTGGCTGCTTGTTCTCGGCACAGCGATTGTTTTGGCGGTCCCGGCCGCGGCCTATGTGCACCGGACACGTCAGCTGCGAAAAAAGGACCGCAAACTGCTGGAACTCACCCGCTACGACCAGTTGACCGGTATCCTGAACCGCAATTCCATTTCGGAAATCCTCGACGACTTTTTCGCAGACCCGGAGACGGCCAACGGTCTGGGTGTCCTGTTTGTCGATGTCGACTATTTCAAACAGGTCAATGACCAATACGGACACGCCTGCGGCGATCTGCTGCTGAAACACATCGCCGGCATACTGCGCGACAGCACCCGCAGGAACAGCGACATTGTCGGACGTTTCGGTGGCGACGAATTTGTGGTGCTTGCCCCCGACATCACCCGCGACGAGTTCCGCAAACTCTATGGCCGCGTGATGGAAGGTGCAAAAACACCCTGTGCGCACGAGGACAAGAGTTATGTGCCCAGCCTGAGCGTCGGGGCCTACCTGACCCGGGAAGGCGATACGGAAAAAACCGCGCTGCACCGGGCCGATCTGGCCGTTTATGCGGCCAAGCGGCGCGGCCGCGGTCAGGTTGTCGAATATTCAGAGGACCTGGAAGGCCTGTTCAAGCAGGATCTGGCCCGCCAGACAGCCTGACGATCATCAGCGCGGCGGCACCGAATAGGTCGCGGTCGCGTGGGCAACCAGGTCTTCCTGCCCCTCCCCGGCAATGCCGCAGTCGACCACGGCCAGCCGCTTGCCCAGTTTCAGGAGACGGCAGGTTGCGATCAGGTCTCCGGGCTCCGGCTTGCGCAGAAAGTTGATGTTAAGATTGGTGGTTACCGCCAGGGCCTCCGGGCCGATATGGGCAAGGATCACGACATAGGCCGCCAGATCGGCAAGCGCCATCATCGAAGGCCCCGAAACCGTCCCGCCGGGCCTTAGATGCAATTCGTTGGCGCTGAGGCGCACGCTGGCTTCCCCAGGTGACACACCGTCGATGGCATAAACCCGCCCGCCGGCATGGATCTGCGGGAACACGTCGTCCAGCATTGCCATGATCTCGTCGCCCGTCATTACCGGATGCATTTTCTGTTTCCCTATACCCCTAAAAACGCGCCGCAAATGCAGCTCGCTTTTACGTAAAGGTCAAAAGGCAGAAATTGCAAGCGCGTCCTGATGGGCAACCGGTTATTCTGCTGGCTGGGTCTTGGCCGCGCGACGTTTTTCGAAGGCGTAGATGCCCTTGTCCCAGATCCAGGCCGCCAGGGCGTTGAGACCTATGCCGGTTCGCATCTCGAACTCTTCGAAATGGAAACGGCTGGCCCGCAAGCCTTTCAGCACCAGGCCGGACTTGAGGGCCTTGCGCATGGCGACGGGGCCGCAGAAGAACACATGGGCCTGGCGCAGACCACCACCCAGATCCGCTTCAATGCGCTCCGGTGTCAACCGCACGCCCTCATTGGAATTGACGATCACCAGTTCCAGGTTGCCGACCTCCTCGGCAAGGCGTTCCAGATCCATCGCATAGGGAATGTCGTCGCGTTCACGGACGCAGTAATAGAGCTTCACCGTACCGGCATCGGCGGATTTCAGGCTTTCGGCAAAGGCCAGAAACGGCGTGATGCCGACCCCGGCCCCGATCCAGACTTGCGGGTCCCGGCCAGATGGCATGGAGAAATGACCAAAGGGGCCGGAAACGGTCGCCTCCATGCCTTCCTTAAGTTCGCGCCGCAAGCGCCGTGTATAGTCGCCAAGATCCTTGACTGAAAAACGCAGTGACCTGTCGTCACGTGGCGCGCTGGAGAGCGTGAAGGGATGCTCCTCGGACAAGCCGCTTCCCTTGACGGCCAGAAAAGCAAACTGGCCCGGCTTGTGTTTCAATCCCCTGCCCTTTGGCTGAAGCTCCACTTCTGTCAGACCGCCAAGATGGCGGACGGAAGACACTTTGTAGCCATGACCGCGTGGCGCCATCGGGCGCAGCAATGACATCCAGACATAGCTGACAAGACCGAGTACACAGAATGCGGAAACATAGAGGCCCAGCGGATCGAAATTCGAGAACGGTTTTTCGATGAAAAAGTAGTGAAACGCACCCATGAAGAAGAAGATGCCGATCAGGCGGTGACTCCACTTCCAGAGATGGTAGGGAATGAAGGTTATCACGGAGGCCAGGACGAGGATCAGCAGGCCATAGAGGCTGACCTCGCCGATGTCTTCGGCAATGCCTGCCAGGGGCCCACCACGCAATCCGTTCATCTCCGCGTCGATAATGTCGTGCAGACCGAGGCAGACCATTGCAATGACGCCAAGCCACTTGTGCAGCACATAGATGCGGTCGAGCGGCCCGAAAACGGTCTCCAGTCCGGGCGCCCGGGTCGCAATGAACTGGTTGATGCCCATCAGGATCAGGGCAGCCGACCCGATATACTGACTGAAAACGGCGACCGGATCCCGCTCGGCGGCAAGCGGCGCAAACCAGATCAGCGGCACAAGGCTCGCCGCAGCAATCAAAATCAGTCCGAAAAGTCTCAAGTCACTGTCCCCGCACTCAGGTCGCCCCTGTCACGGAGCGATCTCGGCGTTCAAGTAACATCTTGGCATCTAAACTCAATAAACTTTTGATTGCGTCACGGAAACAACATGTAATGGATCAGGCAAATCACCTGCATGCGGCGTGTCCCGTGGCCGGACACCCGTCACACCAAATCCCTTCTGACAATTGACAGGAACCAGAATGATTTTCGTGATCGCGACCCTCCAGACAACCGAAGAGAACCGGCAACAACTGATCTCGGCGAGCCAAATCTGTATCGAGGCCACCCGCAGGGAAGACGGCTGCCTGTCCTACGATCTGCACCAAAGTGTCAGCGACCCGAACACGCTTGTCTTTGTGGAACGCTGGCAGGACCGGCAGGCGCTGGAGGCCCATTTTGCCACACCGCATCTTTCTGCCTGGCGAGAGGCAGCACGCCCGCTTGTCGTCGACAAGAGCGTCGAGATCATCCAACCGGAGGCCATTGAAACCCTCTGAACAGCCGTCCTGAACAAGGGAGCACGAAGTGATGAGATTGCCTCGAGCCAAATACACTCGGTTGTCCGCAATGCTGGTGGCAACAGGCGTTGCCAGCCTGGCGGCACCGGCAGCAGCCGATAACTGGACGTACATGGACAACCGGTCCAGCCCGCAGACGCTGGTGGAAAGTTATTATGCTGCCATCAGCCAGCAAAGCTATGCACAGGCCTATGGATATTTCGCCGAAGGATCCGCACCAAAGGAGTTTGAAGCCTGGGTGAAAGGCTATGCGGATACCGGCGCTGTCAAGGTCAAGTTCGGAGAAACGGCGCCCGACCCGGGAGCGGGACAGATCTACTGGGCCCTGCCGGTTGCCATATCCGCTTCGAAGAAAGACGGCACCAGCGAGACCTTCACCGGCTGCTACAAGATCCACATGACCAATCCAGGCATGCAGACTGATCCGCCGTATCAGCCGATGGGCATCGTCTCCGCGACTCTGCGTAAATCCGGCGCATCTTTCGAAAGCGCCTCGCCCGGCCCCTGCTGAGGCCTGGCATGACGGGAATATGGGGCGCCTGAATTGCCAGCGCCCTTCTTCTGGTCTGTTAGCCGCGCCTGCGACCGCGGCGGCGCCCCGAACCGGCTCCCTCGCCTTCGGCCCTCGCTGCATCCGCTTCCTTGTTGGGAGGAGACACCAGCGGCCCGATTTCCTCCAGCACCTTTTCCAGGGTCGGCCGGTTGCCGGCAGTGTGCACGTCAAGCGCTCCGCGCATGGCCGCAAGGTGAACCGGAGAGGTGCCGCAGCAGCCACCGATGATCCGGGCACCGGCATCCAGCGCCATGTGCGTGTATTTGGCCATCAGCTCCGGCGTACCGGTATAGACGACCTCGTCCCCCTGGATCTGCGGAATGCCGCAATTGGCCTTGGCAACGACAATCGCATCTGGATAGGCCTCGGTGATTTCCATGATCGCCGCCAGCAGGTCGGACGCGCCGACGCCGCAATTCGAGCCGATGGCCACCGGCGTGCAGGCAAATTGCGACTGCAGATCGCCCAGTCCCTTTGGCGCAAGCCCCATCATGGTCTTGCCGGCCGTGTCGAAGCTTGCCGTGATCACCAGCGGCAAGTCGAAGGCCTGTGCGGCTTCCGCGGCGGCTTTCATTTCTTCCACCGCCGACATGGTTTCGACCCAGAGGATATCGGCGCCGCCTTCGACAAGGCCCTCCATCTGTTCCTTGAACGCAGCAACACCGTCTTCATAGCTCAGGGCGCCGAGCGGCTGAAACAGTTCGCCGGTCGGCCCGACAGATCCGCCGATCAGAACCTCCCGTTCAACGGTCGCCGCCACTTCCTTGGCCAGATGGACACCGGCGATGTTGAGTTCCTTTACCCGGTCCTGGGCGTTGTGCAGCTTGAGCCTGTGGCGATTGCCGCCGAAGGTGTTGGTCAAGATGATGTCGGACCCTGCATCAACAAAGGACTGGTGCAAAGCCCTGATCTTGTCCGGTTCGTCCGTGTTCCAGAGTTCCGGCGCGTCGCCGGACAACAACCCCATGTCAAAGAGATTGGTCCCTGTCGCCCCGTCCGCGAGCAATGCCCCCTTGGCGGCCAGCAGATTTTCCAGCTTGGACATGCGATGATCTTTCGTTGTGTCTGTCTTGGGCCCCGAAAACGGGTTGGCCTGCCTGAAGTGACAAGCCCCGGCGTTTCAGGCGCTGATCCTGTTTGTGAAGAAACGCTGTAGCAGCATCAAGGGTGCTCAGCCAAGCATTTGCTAGCGGCTGTACGGTGTTCGTGCCGATGAAGTCAATGGACTTCTGAGACAAAATGGAGCAACAAAGCGACATGACGCATTTGCGGCATTGCGCGACGGATCTGGAGCCGGGCGACCGCACTGTCTGATCAAGACTACGCGCAAACTAATATGCATCTTTTCGGGAGCAATCAAAATGTCAGACGCCGCCCCATCAGGCCGTCGAGGTAGAAACGCCCGCCGCGAGCGGCGCCAGGCCGGCCCGAGCGGACAATCCGTTCCCTATATTTCGCGCAATATCCCGAATTACGAGTTTTTGAGCGATGAAGGCGCGGAACGCATCGAGGCCAATGCCGACCGCATCCTGGCCGAAATCGGCCTCGAGTTCCGCGAAGACCCGGAAGTGCTCGATATCTGGAAACAGGCCGGTGCACGGGTCGATGGCGAACGGGTCTATTTCGAAAAGGGCATGCTGCGCGAAATCGTCAAGACTGCTCCTGCGCAATTCACCCAGCATGCGCGCAACCCTGCCCGCAACGTCGAGATCGGTGGCAACAATCTGGTGCTTGCCCCCGTCTACGGCCCTCCCTTTGTAACCGATCTCGATCAGGGCCGCCGATACGGCACGATCGAGGATTTCCGCAATTTCGTGAAACTGGCCTACATGTCGCCCTGGCTTCATCACTCAGGCGGCACGGTCTGCGAGCCCGTCGACCTTCCGGTGAACAAGCGCCATTTCGATATGGTCTATTCCCATATCAAATACTCGGACAAGCCGTTCATGGGTTCCGTGACAGCACCGGAGCGGGCCGAGGATTCGGTGAAGATGGCGCAGATAACGTTTGGCGAAGAATTCGTCGATCAGAACTGCGTCATGATCCAGCTGATCAACGCCAACTCGCCGCTCGTATTTGACGCCACCATGCTCGGTGCGCTCAAGGTCTACGCACGTCACAATCAGGCCTGTATCGTCTCGCCGTTCATTCTTGCCGGCGCGATGAGCCCGGTCACCGTTGCCGGCACGCTGTCGCAGGTTCTGGCCGAGGCCCTTGCCGGCTGCGCGCTGACACAGCTGGTCCGTCCAGGTGCGCCTGTTGTATTCGGCGCTTTTGTCAGCTCCATTTCCATGCAATCCGGTGCCCCGACCTTCGGCAGCCCGGAAGGATCGCTGTTGCTGAACGGCGCGGCCAAACTCGCCCGCCGCCTCAAGCTGCCCTTCCGATCCGGCGGCTCCTTCACAGCCTCCAAGGTACCGGATGCCCAGTCGGCCCAGGAATCCGCACAGACCATCCTGGCCACGGTTCAATCCGGTGTGAATTTCTGCCTTCACTCCGCAGGCTGGCTGGAAGGCGGCCTGTGTTCCTCCTACGAGAAATTTGTCATGGATGCCGACCAGCTCGGCATGATGCACGTGCTTGCCAAGGGCATCGAGATCTCCGACGAGACACTTGCCATGGACGCGCTCCAGGAAGTCGGCCCCGGCGGACATTTCCTGGGCGCCGCTCATACGCAGCGCAATTTCGAAAGCGCCTTCTTCCGCTCGTCGATCGCGGACAACAATTCTTTCGAGCAGTGGCTGGCAGACGGCGAACTGGATGCGGCAAAACGGGCAAATGCCCGTTGGAAGGAACAGTTGAGGGCCTATTCCGGACCGGAACTCGATCCGGCCATCGACGAGGCGCTGCTGGCCTTCATGGCCGAGCGGAAAGCCTCTTTCCCGGACAGTAATGTGTGACCTTTCAGGCAAGACGAGCGCCCGATCCCCGGATCGGGCGTTTTCTTTTTTTCTCCTTTATTCGCCCAAGCGCTTCCTGGACCGGCAACGGTTAGTGTTAACACAAGGAAGAGCTGCGTTTTTTTTTGCGCGATGTACCTTCCACAGCTATTCAGTCTAGGATAAAGGTTCCCTGACTCAGCCATTTCCTGACAGCTGGAAACGGTCATGGCCATGGGATAAACTCGTTCGCGGCGGTGCTGGCAATGACCGATGGTGCCGGAGTTTGAATATGAGGGAGTAATTTGAATGAGCAATAGCAGCTTTTAATTTTCTTGTGAAGTATCAATAACTTGACTGTTCTCAACAAATAAAAACAGGTTGTTCTGTGGCGTCGCTCACTTCCAACATCGATATTCTCGGATATTCTACCCGGCTCCCCGGAGCCAACAATTCTGACGAGTTCTGGACACTGCTGAAAAGCGGTCGGTGTTCCGTTACGTCCGTCTCGGAAGACCGTTGGCCTCTGGCTAGGTTCGGTCACCCGGTCCAGAGCACTTCTGGAAAGACCTACACCTGGGCCGCAGGTCAATTGGACGACGTATGGGGTTTTGACCCTGCCTTCTTCGGCATTTCGCCACGTGAGGCCGTTCAGATGGACCCGCAACAGCGCCTTTTGCTGCAGCTGGTCTGGGAAGCCCTCGAACACGCCAAACTCAAGCCAAGCGACCTGGCCGGAACAACCACTGGCGTTTATGTCGGCGCTTCCTCCCTGGATTACCACCATCGCTTTATTGTCGATCCACCGGTCGCCGACATGCAGTTCATGACCGGCAATACCTTGTCGATCGTTTCCAACCGGATCTCGTATATCTACGACCTGCGCGGGCCGAGTTTCACGGTTGATACGGCGTGCTCCTCGTCCATCGTCGCCTTGCATGAGGCTGTTTCAGCGCTGGAGAGCGGACAAATCGACACCGCAATCGTGTGCGGCGTCAGCCTGCTGCTCAGCCCCTTCGCCTTCGTCGGGTTTTCTCGGGCGACCATGCTGTCGCCTACGGGCCTGTGCCAGGCGTTTGATGCCAATGGCGACGGCTATGTGCGATCGGAAGGTGGTGCGGTTGTCGTCTTGCGGGCCGCTAGAGCCGGGTTGCCGGAAGGCACCCAGAGCCATGGCAAGGTCCTGGCGACCGGCATCAATGCCGATGGCCGAACCGTCGGTCTTTCCCTGCCCTCCCCGTATGCCCAGGCAGACCTGCTGCGCGAAATCTACGAGGGTCTCGAGATCGACCCGGAAGCCCTGGCCTTCATTGAGGCGCATGGCACGGGCACGCGCGTTGGCGACCCTGCCGAAGCGGATGCACTCGGCCGCGTCATCGGGCAGAAACGCAGCGACGCCTTGCCGATCGGCTCGGTCAAAACCAACGTCGGACACCTGGAACCGGTTTCGGGCCTGATCGGCATGCTGAAGTCCGTCATGGCATTGCGTGAGGACCTGCTGCCAGAATCGCTGCATTTCCGGACACCCAATCCGGACATTCCCTTTGAGGACCTCAACCTGAAGGTCGCAGGTGAGGCGATGCCGCTTCAGCGCGACGACAAACGCCGTCTGGCCGGCATCAACTCCTTCGGCTTTGGCGGCACCAACGCACACGCCGTTATCGGCGATCCTGATCCGGTAACCACACCCGCCTCAAATGCACGGGACTCGGCACCCCTTGTCCTGAGCGCTCGATCTGCCGAAGCCCTCAAGGACCTCGCAGCGCGCTTCGCCAACCGGCTGGACAGCGCTTCCGACGAGGAAGCCGGCGCCGTGATTGCCTCGAGCGCGCACAGCCGGGACCTTCTGTCCGAACGCCTTGTGGTGCTCGGCAAGACCAGGGAAGAGAAACTGGAAGCCCTGCGCGGCTTCTCCGAGGATGGTGAAGACCGGTCGGACCTTGTCTCCGGAAGCATCATCAAGCCGGACGCGAAGGTCGGGTTTGTGTTTTCCGGCAACGGGTCGCAATGGGCGGGCATGGGTCAGGAGGCCTATCAGGCCGACACTGTGTTCCGCACAGCTTTCGACAAGGTCGACAAGATTTTCATGGGCCTGAGTGGCTGGTCGTTGGTAACCACGCTGTTTGCCGACGACCTGGAAGCGGACCTGGAACGCTCCGAAGTCGCACAACCGCTGCTCTTTGCCATTCAGGTCGGCATTGTTGAATCCCTGCGCGAGCGCGGCATCACAGCAGATGGAACCGCTGGACACTCTGTCGGCGAAGTTGCTGCCGCCTGGTGCGCAGGCGCTCTCGATCTGGAACAGGCTGTCCGCGTTATCCGCGCGCGCTCCAGCGAGCAGGAAGTTGTCCGCGATCTCGGTTCCATGGCCGCACTCCTGCTACCCGCCGAGCAAGCTGTTGCCGCCATCGAGGAAAGCGGGTTGCCGCGGCTTGAACTGGCCGCTGACAACAGCCCGCGCAGCGTGACCATTTCTGGCGACAGTGACAGCCTGGATGCCTTTGCAAAATTTGCGCGCAAGAAAAAGTGGGCAATGCGCAGGCTCAACCTCGCATACCCGTATCACAGCGCACTGGTGGATCTCATCGAGGAACCGCTTCTTGACGCTCTGAAAGGGCTTTCGCCCAAAACCGCCAGCCTTCCGTTCTATTCGACGGTTACGCCGGATGAAACCGACGTTCAGGTCTCTGCCGACTACTGGTGGCGCAACGTGCGCCGGCCTGTCCGGTTCGCAGCCGCCATGGAAAACATGGCCGCAGACGATTTTGCGGTTCTTGTTGAAATCGGCCCCAAACCGGTACTCGGGACCTATATCAACGATGTTCTTCGCGCGAAGGGCAAGAAGGCCAAGGTTCTGGAAACGCTGAAGGAACCGCCGAAGAAGCAAACGGCGGCCCCGAAAGGGAACCCGCTTGAGCGTATTGCCGCATCGGTGCTTGCCAATGGCGGTGTTACGGATCTGACCCAATATGTCGGGCCGAAACCTGCGAGCCTCGTTTCGCTGCCGTCCTACCCCTGGCAAAATACCGCCTACAAGCCGGAAAGCAGCCCGGAACGAGTGGACTTCATGTTCGGCCAGACCTGGCCCCTGCTGGGCCACAGGCTGCGCCAGGACGCCGCGGAGTGGTTCAACCACATCGACAGCGGCTCGTTGCCTTTCCTGCAGGACCACAAGGTCGAAGACAGCGTCGTTTTCCCGGCCGCGGGCTACATTGAAATGTGCCTGAGGGCGGCTTTGCGCTGGACACGGGCCGATCAGATCGAATTGTGCGACCTGGACATTATCCGCCCCCTCGTTATCGAAGGGGACGAAGTCTGGGAGACACAGGTCCGTATCTCGTCCGACGACCATGTCGTGGAGGTGCTGTCGCGTCCGCGCCTGTCCGACAATGACTGGTCACTGAATGCAAGAGGCACTTTCCAGACGCCGTCCACTCCGTCGCGTTCGCCGTGGTTGCGGGGCAGCGAAGAAATGGTGTCGGAACTGGATCACCAGGCGCTTTACGAGCTCACAAAAACCTTTGGCTTGAACTACGGACCGGCATTCCGGAGAGCCGACCGCGTGATCAAGCACTCGCAGACGAGCGCAACAGTAACGCTTCTCGAACGCGACGAATCCGTCAGTTCCCATTCGTTTGCGCTCTGTCCAACGCTGGTTGATTCCGGATTCCACGGTCTCTTTGCCCTTCTTGATGAAGTTGAGGACGTGCCGCAAAACACGTCCTTCCTGCCGATCCGCCTGGGCACTCTCCGCTTGCTCGCGCCGGAAATTCATCCGACATCGGTCAGAATTGAGGTCACCAAGGCGTCTCCCCGCTCGATCGAGGCCGGTTTCGAGTTTCTGGACGGTGACGGACAGGTGGTCGCCCGGTTGAGCAAGACACGTTTCAAGGCGGTTACGCTTGGACAAGAGACGCGGCCGGACGATCTGGTCTATCGCCAGATCGCGACGATCCTGCCGGAACGCAATCGCGTTTCACCGCTTGAGGCAATTTTCCCCGGGCTTGACGAGCTTGCACAAAAGCTCGACCTGGCGGGATCGGAAGACCAGGAGCTGGAAGACAGCAGGGTTTTGATTGAGGCTCTGGGCCGCTCCGTGGTTCATCAGACCCTCTTTGATCTTTATGGCGCACGAACCGTCGCCCTGGCTGACCTTGTTGCAGCTGAAGAACTTCATGAAACAGCAGCCCCCTTGGCAGCCAGCATGTTTGCCTGGCTGGTGGAAAGCGAACTCTGCGTCGAGAGCGACGAAGGATATGCCCTGACGGATCCGGCCGGACTTCCTTCGGCCGGAGATCTGCTGCAAGCCCTCACCGACGGCGGCGGCGAACATATCGCGGAGGCCGCTCTGCTGGCGCGGCTCTGGACCGGACTGAAGGAAATCCTTCAGGACGGTCTTCTTGAGACCGCTGGCCAGGAGTATTCATCCAGCCTGTTCGACGCCTACCGGTCCTCGGCACCTGCGCGCACGGAGCTTTCCGCCTCCTTGCGCAAGATTTGCCAGGACCTCGTCACTCAGTGGCCGTCGGACCAGGCCTTGCGCATTCTTCTCGTCGGGGCCAATGGCGGTTTGGCGTCGTGGATCGACAAGAAACTCGACCCAACCAACATGGCTCTCGTCGTAACGGACGCAACCGCTGCTGCGGTCGGTCGTGGCGAACGCCTCTGGCAAGGCAGCGCTGCTACGGAGTTTGTCGAGCCGACAGACGCAGAATTCACATTCGAGCGACACTTCGACCTCCTGCTGTTCGATACGTCGCTGTCGGAATTCGATGCTGAAACGCTGAAGCGTCTTGTGCAGGCTCTTGTCCCTGGCGGGATGGCTGTAAGCGCCGAAGCCCTGCCAAATCCGCTTGCCGACCTGATCATGGGTGTCGGGTCGGACTGGTGGCAAGAAAGCGCAAGTGTCGAATTCCCGGTGTCCAGACAACAGTCGGACTGGACCAAGGCTCTGGAAGCCGCCGGTTTGCGTTCCGTGGAAACGCTGCCGCTGAAAAGTTCGCTTGTTGAGGCTGATCTCGTCTGCGCGCGTGCTGTCGAGGTGCAGGAGGATGCCCCCACCGTTGAGGAAGCCGAGGCTTCCGATGCAGACCAGTCGGTTGCCGAGCAGAAATCCTATTTGCTCCTGACCGATGCCGACGGCCCCTCGCATCGTCTGGCCGAGGGGTTAAAAGCGTGCCTGGAACGCAACGGTCACGCTGCGACCCTGCTCGTGCCAGGTGGTGTCACCGAACAACTCGACGACAACACCTGGAGCGCCGCGCTGGAGGCCGAACAGGAGGCCGACACGCCGGATCAGGCTCTGTCCGACCTTCTGACCAGCCACGATGGGCGCGTCGTTCATCTTCTGGGTGCCTATGCGAAATCGGACGATGCCCTGGCCTCGGTCGACACGAGAGCCCACAGCCTGATGGTGATCCTGAAGGCCCTTGGCGCCAATACCGGCGACATCGCCCTGCTCGCTCCAGCTGGCGCACAGGATATCGCGGGAGGGCGCTCTGCCGCTCCGGACCAGGCAGGCTTCTGGGCCTTTGGCCGGGTCGTGATGAACGAATATCCCGACGCCAACCTCAAGCTGATCGACGTCTCTCCCGACCTGGAGCCGGGGATCGCCGCTGCGCGTGTCGCCGATGAAATCCTGGTCTCGAACGGGGAACGGGAAATTGTTCTGGACAGCGAAACCCGCTCCGGCATACGCCTGCTCAAGGGCGGTGTCCTGTCCGACACGCGTCTTGCCGAGGATGCCGATCCGGCAATGCGGCTGGACATCCTGCGTCAGGGGTCGCTCGACCAGCTCTCGTGGCAAACCGTTGAACGCAAACAGCTGACTGGCAAAGATGTCGAAATCGCGGTTGAAGCCAGCGGCCTGAACTTCCGGGATGTCATGTGGGCCCTCGGTCTCTTGCCGGAAGAAGCGCTGGAAGACGGTTTTGCCGGCCCGACCCTGGGCATGGAGTGCTGCGGGCGTGTTGTCAATGTCGGACCGGATGTGACCCGCTTCCAGCCAGGTGACAAGGTCATAACCTTTGCGCCGGCCTGTTTTGCGACGCATGTCACCGTTGACGAGAGCGGCTGCGCGCCGATGCCGTCAACTGTCTCGGCCGAGGAAGCGGCAACCATTCCGGTGACCTTCCTGACCGCCTATTACGCGCTGGTGCATCTCGCCGCCCTGTCGGAAGGCGAAACGGTTCTGATCCACGGTGGCGCTGGTGGTGTCGGTCTGGCCGCTCTCCAGATCGCCAAGTGGCGCGGCGCGAAGATCATCGCAACGGCCGGCTCGGAAGACAAGCGCAACACGCTGAGCCTGCTCGGCGCCGATGTCGTCCTCGATTCCAGAAGCCTTGCCTTCGTCGATGCCGTGATGGAGGAGACTGCAGGCGAAGGCGTTGATGTAGTCCTGAACTCGCTCTTTGGCGAGGCCATGGAGCGCAGCATTGATGTCCTGAAGCCATTTGGCCGTTTCCTGGAGCTCGGTAAGCGCGACTATTACGGCAACACACGCATCGGCTTGCGTCCGTTCCGTCAGAACCTGACCTATTTCGGCATTGATGCCGATCAGCTGCTGACCCGGCAGCCCAAGCTGGCCGTGGATCTCTTCGTCAAGCTGGTCGAACTCTTCGAGAACGGTACACTTCGTCCGCTTCCGCACCGGGTCTTCGAGGCGGCCGACGTCGTGGACGCGTTCCGCCTGATGCAGCAGGCGGGTCACATCGGCAAGATCGTCATTCGTCCTCCAGAGGTTCCCGCTGCGCAACCGGCTGTCAGGGACATCGCGTTTGACGGCGACGCCGTATATCTCGTGGCCGGCGGGTTTGGCGGGTTTGGCGCTGCGCTGCTGCATCGCCTTGCAGATCATGGTGCCAGGTCTCTTGCGGTTCTCAGCCGGCGCGGCGACGCCAGCGAAGAAGCTCAGGAGGTCATCTCCCAACTGGCCGAGCGTGGTGTCGACGTCAAGGGATACGCCTGCGACATCACCGACGAAGACGCGGTAAAGAGGGTCCTGACCGACATCCGCGCCGATGGAAAACCGCTCAAGGGCATCTTCCATACGGCGATGGTTCTCAATGACGTGCTGATCGCAAACATGGATCATGAGGGGCTGACCAGGGTCCTGGCACCCAAGGTGCGCGGCGCGGAGTTGCTTGATCGTCTGACCCTCGACGACCCTCTTGATCATTTCGTGCTCTACTCGTCGGCGACCACGCTGGTCGGCAATCCTGGACAGGCAAACTATGTCGCGGCCAACGGCTACCTGGAAGGTCTTGCGCGCAAACGGCGCCTGGAAGGACGTCCGGGTCTGGCTGTCGCATGGGGTGCGATTTCCGATGCCGGCTATCTTGCCCGCAACGAAGACGTCAACGAAATGCTGTCGCGCAAACTCGGACGCCATGCCCTCACGGCAAAAGAGGCTCTCGACGGCCTGATGAGCCTGATGGCGCAGGACAACGGGCAAGACGCAAGACTTGCATCTCTCGGTTATGCCCGTATCGACTGGCAGGCAGCCCGCAAGGATCTCGCGCTTGTCGGCACGCCGCTTGTCTCGCTGCTCGGCCTCGGTGACGAGGATGACGCCGGCGGTGACGGGATGATCGATCTAGCCGCCATGCTGGAGGGGATGGACCAGGTGACGGCTGCCCAAACGGTTGCCAAGCTCCTGGCCGCGGAGATCGGAAAGATCCTGCGCATTGCTCCTGAAGAAATTGATCCACACAAGCCCTTGTCCGATATCGGCATGGATTCACTGATGGCCCTGGAGCTGCGCATGAGTGCAGAACGGCAGCTCGGCATCGACATTCCATTGATGTCACTTGCAAATGGCGCCACTTTGATCGATCTTTCAGGGCGTGTTGCCAATCGCGTGCTCGGAGAGGAAAATGCCTCTGGTATCTCCGACGAGACGCAGCAGCTTGCAAGCCTTCACATGGACGACAAACGGCCCGAAGACGAAGACCTTTCGGATGTGGCGGCCGAAGTTGAAAACAAGAGCCGGGAACTCGGATCCTTCCTGTAACCGGCACCAGGTAAGGAATATTGGGAATGGGCGCAGATGATCGCGCCAAGCTGATGGACAGCTTGAAAGCCAATCGTCGCTCCGCGCGTGGACGGACCGCCTCGGCGGCTTCCCGTCCCGCGGCTGCAGCGCCGAAGCGCAAGGTTTATGACTTCAAGGAGTTGCCCCAGGTCAAACAGCTGCAGATGCACCGCGCTGCAGCTGACATGATGGGCATCGAGAACCCGTTTTTCAGGCCCCATGACGGCCTGGCTGCGGGAACAAGCGTGATCGAAGGCAACAACTACGACAATTTCGCTTCATACAACTACCTTGGCCTGAACGGTCATCCGCAAGTCAGCGCGGCTGCAAAGGCCTTTGTCGACCGCTACGGCACCAGTGTTTCGGCGAGCCGCATCGTGGCAGGGGAACGCCCCTTCCATGGTGAACTGGAAGCGGCGCTGGCGAAAATTCATGGCGTTGAATCTTCCATCGTCATGGTCTCGGGCCACGCGACGAACGTCACCACGATCGGCCACTTGATGCATAAAGGCGATCTGGTTCTCACCGATTCCTTCGTGCACAATTCCATCGCCGAAGGTGTCAGGCTGTCTGGCGCCACGCGCATGAATTTTCCGCATGACGATCTGGACGCCCTGGAAAAAATGCTTGCGGACCATCGGCATAAGTTCGAGCGGGTGCTGGTGATTGTCGAGGGCCTCTATTCCATGGACGGCGACTTTCCGGACCTGCGCCGGATCGTCAAGCTGAAACAGGCCTATGATGCCTGGCTGATGGTCGACGAGGCCCACTCGATCGGTGTACTTGGCAAAACCGGACGCGGAATTGCGGAACATTTCGATGTCGATCCAAACGAGGTCGAGATCTGGATGGGTACGCTCAGCAAGACTTTCTCCTCCTGTGGCGGCTACATCGCGGGATCCAAGGTTCTGTGTGATTACCTGAGGGTCACAGCGCCAGGATTCGTGTTTTCCGTTGGCCTGTCTGCGGCGCTGGCGGGAGCGGCAATCGCCTCCGCTGAGCTTCTCGAACAGGAACCGGAGCGGGTCGAACGCCTGCAGAAAAACGGTGCCCTTTTCCTGAAGCTGGCGAAGGAAGCCGGGTTGGATACAGGGCCGAGTGCAGGCTATGCGGTGGTTCCAGTGATCGTCGGCGATTCCGCCGGTGCGGCAACCCTGTCCAACCGACTGCTTGCAAAAGGCATCAATGCGCTGCCGATTATTTTTCCTGCCGTTCCGGAAAAATCGGCAAGGATCCGTTTTTTCATTACCAGCGAGCATACGGAAGAACAGATTGCCAATGCGGTCGCTGTCACCGCGGCAGAGCTGGACGACATGCGCACCGAAGGCAACGCGGTCGATCGTCTGATCAAGGCAGCCAGGTAGTTCGTGAAATGTCTCTGACAAGGAACCGGGCCAGGCGCCCGGTTTTTTTTCGTCAGGATTTGTCCTGATCCCGGTATCGCGGGTCCTGTTCGATCTCCGCGTCGAATCCCCCCATGAACAGGTCCCCGATGCTTGGTGGCAGCAGGTTCTGCAGGCGGATGCCGGTGGCCAGCAGGAACGGGAACGCGTAGAACGCCTTCTTCTTCATGATTGCGCGGTGCATCCAGCGCGCAGCGCGTTCTGCCGACACTTCGAACGGTTTTGCTCCCTTGTGGCGGGCGGACATGGGAGAGGTGACGAAGCCTGGACAAATGATGGTCACGGAGACCCCAAAAGGTTTCAGCCAGCCACGGAGCGAATGGCCATATGCAATCACTGCCGCCTTGCTGGCGCTGTAACTTGGCATGTCAGGCAGGGCTCGCATTCCGGCCAGAGAGGAAATCAAAACTATCTGACCATGGCGGCGCTGCTGCATGAAGTCGACGGCACCGGTCACCGTATTCACGACGCCGCGGTAATTCACGTCAATCTGCCGATCGCTGTCGGCGTCGGCTTCGCGGCTCCTGTTCGGACCGAGTCCCGCCGTCACGCCTGCATTGGCAATGACCAGATCAATCGCCTGGCGATGATCGAGATCCTTCAGATAGGCATGCAAAGGTGCGCGGTCGCGAAGGTCGATCGCGCGGATCTCGCCGTCGGCCCCTTTTTGCCTGAGTTCGTCAAGCAACGGGCGCAGGCGGTCTTCGTCCCTCGCAATCAGTGCAAAATAGACACCCTCCCGGGCGATTTCCCGCACCAGTGCCTGACCGATCCCGCCGCTGGCACCTGTCAGAACGATGACTTTCCTTGTTTCGCCCGCCATTCTCAGTCCTGCGCTCCGTTACAGTCCCAACTTCCTGCCAAGCCAGGAAGCATGCCGTTTTGCAGCTGTTACCAAAAGGTGCTTCCGGTCGTTTCGCTGTTCAGTCAGCCTCGATATCAGAAATTCCGGCGTACACGGTAGCAGTGTCACCGGATCTATGGTCCGGGCATAGACGACCAGAGACAGATAGACCAGCTCCGCCAGGCTGCGCCGACGTCCCCTGCCCTCCAGAGGTGTCAGATCTTCACAAAGCCCCCACCCGGCGTAGAAGGGGGCGCCGTGCACGGCGACGGACTTGCCCCGAAGCAAAGCCTCATAACCAGACAAGGAGGAAAAAGTCTCTACAGCGTCAACGGCCTCGATCAGATCGATGATGTTTGCGTCTTCCGCGACAGCATCCACGAAACCGAGCGCTGTTTCTCTTGCAACCTTGCCTTTGCGCAGGCCCGTCTCCACGTCCGGATGGGGCTTGAACACCAGGAAGGCATCCGGATGGCGTTCGCGTGCCAGCCGCAAGAGATCCAGGTTTACATTGGGCGTGTTGGCACAATCGATGGTCGCTGATCGCGATTTGCGGATTGCGGCATCATCGGCAACCTGCCCGGGGACGAGAATCTTCTTTCGACCAGTGGGAAAGTCATAGGTCCGGGACTTGCCGAAATTGTATTTCGAAACCCTGGCTCTCTGCAGCCGGTCAACCAGGTACTCACCGCGCTTCCGCTCGTCAGGCAACAGGTCGCGATCCCGCAGCAGTACCTCAAGCCGGCTGGGGCGTGAAGGGTCGTAATAGATCCCTAGATCATCGACGGCCAGCATTGCGCCGCGGGCCAGGCCGGCCCCCAAACCGACAGACCGCAAGAAGCCGTCCTCAATGCGTAGCAGCGGCGTGCCGGTCTTGCTGCATTCCGCCTCGAGCTCTCTGCTTGTGCGGCCGGCCCAGGACAGAACCCGGCCACGGCTTGCGCTCGCAGCCGCCAGCGTTTCTGCCTCGGTTTCGTGAAACTGCACACTGCCCCCCCGGCCAGAAAAAGTGGCTCTGATCGAAGGATGGTTCCAATACTGCGCCCCGAAACAATGGGCAGGCTGATCGTTCTCCTGCCAGTGCTCATGCATGATCGCAAAGATGGCGGCAGCGTCAGCCGGCAATATGGGCTCACCGTTATAGGGCGAAAACCAGAGCGTGTGCTTCGACAAAATGTGGTTGACCAAACGCGTTTGGTCGAGGGCTTGTGTCTCACATTGCCGATGAACGGCCCCCCAGAAGGGATCCATCGACGACATGTCCGGATGTCCGGTCAGAAGGCGTTCAAGGGAATTGCTCGACGCTTCCCCGGGAACCTGTTCGCCGGACGCGGCGCAATTCATGTCTCTGGTTCGCCAGAGGCCGGCGAAATCCGTGTCCGTGCCGGCCGGCCTTTCCTTCGCCGATTGAACCAGCCACCGCGCGACCTCTTCCGGACCAAGACAGTCAGCTGTCTGAGGCAGAGGAACCGGCATTGCGACAAAACTTGCCGGCACGCGCTTCGCATCGACCGGAGACGGTCCGTCGAGAATGAGAAGCGGGATTGTGTCGCCGTTTCCCGGACGCGGTCCAGCCGCCATCAACGTCGATGCTCCGATAACCAGATAGTGATGACCACCGGTCGGCTGTCGAATCAAACCCGTCTTCAGGGCAGCCAAAATACGTGGACGCAGCGATCGCAGATCGGGATCTGCAAACCGTATCGGGCGAGACCATGGCCGAAGAGCAGCCGTCATAGCGGCACACCGAGCTTGCGTGCCCGCTCCAGTCTGGGCGGAGGCTCGACAAACGCGCCATGCGCGTTGAGCGTTCTTGTTGCGATACGCTCGGCGATGTTTCTGGCCGCAACGCCGACCCCGTCCCGGTTATGAATCGAACCTCTGACCTGGGTGGTGCCTGCGAGTGCCCGGACATAGGCATCCAACAGTTTCTCGTCGGGCACCTCAGGCTGCGACCAGAAGGTGTCAAGACTGCCCTGGTGCGTCAGACCGGCTATGTCGAAATGCGCCGGCACCAGTGTCTTGACGGGGACCCCAGCCTGCAAGGCTTCCAGTCCGGCTGTCGAGTTCAGCGTGACAACTCCGGCCGCTTTTTCGAACGGTTTGGCAAGCCCGCCACCATCCAGATAATGGACCCTGTCGCTCACGCCGTGTTCGGTTGCTAGGGCCCTGGCGACGCCTTCCCAGTTTTCAATTCCGACGTCGAGCGGGTGACTTTTCAAGACAAGCTCCGTGCCCTTGCCAGCGGACGAAGCAA